>CAUFXR010000031.1 GCA_959596515.1 uncultured Oscillospiraceae bacterium | reverse complement strand
TAGCGATATTGGCTGATTTCGGGTCCTAATTTTTCATATTTACTTTACAGTGCCTAAAAAAGCGGCGTGAAGCTGAAACCTCACGCCGCGCTTTTCGTTATACGCTGTTTTTACTGATTAGCCACCGGTAGACGTTCCTTCAGAAGAGGACGGCGCGCTGCTCGGTTTGCTGGAGGTCGCCCCGCTGGAAGACGGCGCCGTGCTGGAAGGCTGACTGCTTGGTGCCGTGCTGGAAGGTTGGCTGCTCGGAGCTGTGCTAGAGCTGGCGGGCGGCGTGGTGCTGGATGTATTCGCCGGCGGATCTCCGCCGCCGATATAATTTCCGCTTTCATCGACTTCCCGGGCGGTTGCCGGATCCGTATTCGGTCCTATTTTATAAACCATGGCGCCTTCCATGTAATAGGAGGAATCAATAGGTTCTCTCTTGACCTCCTGGCCGTTTTTGTAAAACACCTTGACACCCTCGGCGGTATATCCGTTACAGGCGTAATTCCAAAGCATCTTCGTACCCTGCGGCAGGCTGTTATCTGTAATATACTCAGTAGGCGGCGGGGAGATCACACCCGTCTGCCAGCTTTCTACTTCGATTGTGTCCCACTCATCCGAGGGATGGCCATAGATCTGCACGACCAGAGTTCTTCCATCCATATAGGCTTTAATATAGATCGGATAATCCGAGGAGTTTTTAAACTGGAAGTCCGTGGAAGGATAGTCAACCGTAGCGTCCTGACCGATGGGCACATAAGAAGATGGCCAGCGATGGTTATAGCGGGTGACAATTTCCATATCGGCCCGCAGAGCCGCGCCATAGATCGTGGTGGAGGACTGGCAGATACCGCCTCCGTATACCAGCACGGATTTATTGTTGGAAATACCGGCGGCCGGCAGATATCCTAGAGCGCCGGTGGTAGTATCCCCCGTCGTGCCGTTAAAGGAAAAGATCTCTCCCGGCTTCAGCACAGTGCCGTTAGTCGCCGCCAGCGACAACGCCATATTGTGAGTACCATTTTCCGTATTGGTGGAATAAGTGGTGTATTCGGAAAGCTTAACGGTCTGCCTTTTCACATCTTCCACTGTGGTTTTTGGCTGAGTCTCTGTTACCGGAATTTTAATCTGACTTTCCAGCTTTTCCGACTCGAGTGCCTTTATGATGCTCTGTTTAAGCTCCTCAGACTTGACTTTGATTCCGACAGAGCCTTCCTCGTATACGAACATCGGGTCAGAATCCGGGTTAAATTCCTTCACATGGGCTTCGGTGACCTCACAGTTTAATTCCTTTTCAACTTTTTTGACCAGGTCGTCCACCTTTTTCTCATTAGCGTCAAACTCGGTCTTTACCTCGAAGTTCTTCGGTTGAGTTTCCAGCTCTTGTACCAAGGCGTACCGCTCGTCCCGATCGCCCTCTCTGGCGTACTGGTAGGCTTCCTCTAGGGTAGCTTCCAGCGTGGAATCAAAGCTTAAGTAAGTATTGTCCACTGTATACTCCTTTTTGTCGTATACAGCCTTGATCTTTACATCCGGAAGCAGAGACTTCTCATGCTCTTCCAAGAGCGCTTTCGCTTCCTCCATGGTTTTTCCGCCTATATCGATTCCCTCAACCTGAATTCCGGTATAGAAGGTATCTACATTTAAGGTTTGATCCACCATAGCGATATACTCTTGATATTCCTGGTATTTTTGATACCCAAAAAAGCCTCCTACAGCCAGCGCCAGCACCAGAACGCCGCCGATCACCCACCAGGCCCATACCGGGAATTTTTTCCGGGCCGGACTCTGAATCGCTTCTCCCAGGCCGCTTTCCTGACTGTTCTGTAGTTGTTGGGTGTCTTGAACCGCTTTATTTCGCTTCAAGTCGGTCCCCTCCTTATATAAGCTAAAAAATTGCAAAATGGCTCTTGCCAATACGTTCTTTATCATACAACGGAAATCACAAAAAGTAAAGTTACATCTTATTTACTGTTTTCCAGAAGTTTTCGGTAAAATTTCGTATCTTTCGGTTTTTCACAGGCAAGCAGACGAACCATCCAAAACCGCGGATCCCTGTATTATGTTCGCCAGGCCAAACAAACTACGCCGTGGAATTCTCCCTTCCTGAATTCTCATGCCTTTCGTTCTTCCAAAAATCACTTTTCCCTCTAATAAATTCGCTTTCGCGTCACAAAAACGTACGTTTTTCGTGTCACGAATTTCGTGTCACAAATATTTACCGCGAGACAAAACGGGAATTCCTATAAACGCTTTCAGAACCGGCCGCAGATTCCCTCATGAGGATTTCTTTCCCGCCGAATTTCTTCCTACAAAAACTCGTCTCGGAAAACGTAAAAAAGGGGATTTGTCGCCTTTGCCTTTTAGATACATTTTCAGGCAGCGGTTTTATAAAATTTCTGTCAACGAATCAAAAGGGGGACATCCACCAATATCTATTGAACCTTTTGGGGGAAAATGGTATAATTATTCTGAAAACATGAAGAAACTGTGACAGTTGGCGGTAACCCGGTAAAAATTTCCGCTACAAAATAGTTTTCTCATTAAAGGAGGCTTTGCCAAGTGCCGGTCATCGAACTAAAAAACTTGACAAAATTTTTCGGATCTGTACCCGCTGTGCTGGAGGCTAACCTGACCGTGGAAGAAGGAGATTTCTTCGGTTTCGTAGGCCCCAATGGTTCTGGCAAATCTACTACTATCCGCATGATGATGAACTATGTGCGGCCCACCTCTGGTAGTGCCACTATTTTGGGAATGGATTCCCGTTCGCAAAGCGGAAAGCTAAAAAAAATGGTGGGATATGTCCCCAGCGAGCTGGATTACTATATGGACATGAAAGCCATGGAGGTAATTCGCTACGCCGCCGCTATGCGTGGGCTCCGGGATAAGGCGAGAATCGATCAGCTGTGCGATCTGTTCGAGGTAGATACTGTTCGGCGGATTTCCCACATGTCGTTAGGCAACAGGAAAAAGATCGCCTTGGTAACCGCGCTTCTTCATAGCCCCAAGCTCCTCATCCTTGATGAACCCACTTCCGGACTGGATTCTCTCATCAAGCGGCGATTCAAGGATCTCCTCATTCAGGAGAATCAAAAGGGCGCTACCATCTTTTTCTGCAACCATGACATTGGGGAAGTCCAGGAGCTTTGCGGAAAAACAGCTATTATCCGCAAGGGCTCTATTTTGGAGGTCGCAAACACCGATAACCTTTCCTCTTCGGATACCCGGCGCATTAAGTTAAAAACGACAGATAATCTTTCCGCGTTATTTACCCTGTTTCAGATCAACGATCCCGTCATCAACGGAGATCTGATTACCTTTTCCTACCGAGGCGTAATGGATCCTTTTATCAAGGCGTTGGCAAATTACGAAATTCAAGATCTCCAGGTGAGCCTGCCTTCTTTGGAGGACGCCATTATCCGGTTCTACGAAAAAAAACTGGAACAGGAGGCTGCGGACCATGCCTAAGATCTTCTCATTTCCAATTTTCACAAAAGAGTTGCGGCGCTCTGTTCCCAGCTTAATTCTATGGTTTTTGATCAGTAGCGGGTTGCTGATTTTAGCTTTGTACTCTTTTTCCGCCGTGGCCCAGACCAATTTTTCCGAGCGTCTTCAGGAAACCTTATCCGCTTTTCCGGAAGAGCTTCTGGCGGAATTTCAGCTGGACAATTTACCGGAACTCTCTGAATTCTTGATCTATTTCGCTTTAATCAGTCACGGCGTTTTCGCGGTGGGATGCCTGTACGCCTGTTACCGGGGCTGCCGTTCCATGGTCAAGCTGGAAAGTCATCAGAGCATTGTGCTGATTTACGCGCAGCCCATCAGCCGAGGCAGTATTCTGATCAGTTCCTTTATTTCCCAGGCTTTGGTGTTGATGATTTATAATTTAGGGCTTTGGGGCGTAAGCTATGGTATGGCGGCGATGCAACCGGAGGTTGACGCCGATTCCTTCGCTTTGGCCTGCCTTTCCCTATATTTTTCGTATTTTATGGTGGAGATTCTCTACCTTTCCATTGGTTATCTACTTTCCGTATTTCTTTCCCATTCCAGCCAGGCTTCCGCTGCCGCGTTCGCCGTGTTGCTGGTCTCGCTTTTGCTTGGAATTTTCGGCGGCGCCATTCCCGCTTTAGGCTGGATGCTATTCTTATCTCCTTATCATTACATCGATACCAGTCTGGTTCTGGACTCCGCTATGCTGGGCGCTCCCTCTGGAATGTTCCCATATGTTCTGATTTGTCTGATCTTTAGCTTAATTTTAGGGGCGCTTGCTTGTGTTCGTTACTATTTTAAAGATTTTAATGTTTAAGCTTTTAGGGGGCTTTAGATAATTATGAAAATCCTAATCCTTACTGCGGCAACTGGCGGCGGACACCTTCGGGCATCTTCCGCTTTAAAGTCTTACATCTTGGAAAACCAGGACGGTTATGAAGTAGAAATCGTGGACACTTTGAAATATATCAGTCCTTTGCTAGATAAAACCATTACTGATGGCTATGAAACCATGGCCAAACGAATGCCTAAGTTGTTTGGTTCTTTATATAAATCTACCAATCGGGGCAAAAGCAAAACAACCTATCTTTTCTGCCATCTTTTCTGTAATCACCTGATGCCCTTGGTGGATGAGTTCCATCCAGACGCTATTATTTCCACCCATCCTTTCGCTACGGAGATGATTTCTTTATTGAAGGAAAATGGTAAAATCTCTGTGCCGCTTATCTGTGTTATGACAGATTACGGTCCTCACCGGGCGTGGATCCATCCCTATGTGGACAGCTATATCGTTTCCAATGAGGGCATGGTTGACACCATGGCGAAAATGGGAGCTCCTAGGGAAAAAGTCCATCCCTACGGTATTCCCGTAGATGAATCTTTCTATGAGAAAATGGACCGAGCTGCGGTTCTCAAAGAACAGGGTCTGAGTCCTGATAAGCCTACCGTTTTGATCATGGCGGGAAGCTTTGGTGTTTCCAACATTCTGCGGATTTATAATAATATTATTAAGGTAAACCTGGATTTTCAAATTATTGTAATCACCGGCAAAAACGAACGGTTGTATGAAGCGTTCAACAAGCTGATTCTTCGTAACAGCAGGCAGAAACCTCTGCGGGATGTCTCGGTGAAATTAAAGCCCAAGCCCTCCAAGCCTACCAAGGTCCTGTTTTTCACCAACGAGGTGCATAAATACATGCAGATCTCTGATCTGATTATCACAAAGCCCGGTGGATTAACTGTCAGCGAAGCCCTGGCCTGTAATCTGCCTATGGCTATTTTCGACGCGATTCCCGGTCCCGAGACGGAAAACGCGGAGTTTCTTATCGATAATAATATGGCGGTTAAAATTCAAAAAGGCTCCGCCTGCTCGGAAACCATTTATGATCTGCTCTCAAACCAGGAACGTCTGGAGGAAATGCGGAGGTCCTGTTCCGCGTTTGACAAATCCTCTTCCGGGCCAAAAATCGTTAATGAGATCCAAAAGCTGGTAAAAGATTAAAAAGAAAGCCTTTTCCACCAGCGGGTGGGAAAGGTTTTTTGTTGAAAAGCGCAATCTTTCTTTATTCGTCTTGACAACCATCCAGCATTCGTTATATGATGTTATTCGTACCTTTATGTGAATTTTATTTTGGTGTGTCATCGCCGCTTTTTGGAGTGTGGAATGAAAAAAAAGATAAGCGGAAAGACAATTTTCAACGCCTCTGTAATTGTTATCTCTTTGGTAATGCTGGGTTACTTTTGTCTTTCTGAAAATGGTCTTGTGGAGCTCTCTAAAAACTTCAAAAACCTGGACAAAGGCTGGCTGATGATGGCGTTGCTCAGCCAGGTCCTTAATATCGCCATCGACGCTTATATGACTTACATTCTGGTCAAAAGCTCGGCGCCCGGCTTTAAGTTTCGAAACGCCGTCAAGGCTTCTATGGTGGGTCAGTTTTTCAGCGCCGTCACACCATTTGCCACCGGCGGACAGCCTATGCAGGTTTATTGTATGGCCAAATATGGCGTGGAACCCGGAAAGGGTGTATCCGCCTTAACTCAGAAATTCGTCGTTTATCAGTCCACCCTGGTGGCTTACAGCGCCGCCGCCCTGCTTTTAAAACAGGATTTTTTCGACAATGCCCTCAGCGGGGTCATGTGGTCGTTCGCCATATTCGGTTTTCTTTCCCAGGCATTCGTGATCGTTATGCTGCTGCTGTTTTCTTTCAGCCGCAGGCTTACAAACGCGATTTTAGGCTTTGCCAAAAAAATTCTGGTCCGGTTCCACCGGCAAAAGCTTTATGACAAGCTGGGCGGCTTTGAACGCCAATTGGAAAGTTTTCACGACTGCAATAAGGATCTTTATAAAAACCGCCGTTTGGTGGTCATCGCTTACGTCTGCACCGCCGTTCAGCTTACGGCTATCTTTATCGTTCCGTATTGCGTATACCGAAGCTTTAATTTGTTCGGCGCCCCGGTTTCCGATATGATCTGCTCCCAGGCGTTCGTCACTATGGCCACCTGCTTTATTCCATTGCCTGGTGCTGCCGGCGCTTCCGAACTCAGCTTTGTGGGCTTCTTCTCAATGTATTTCACTGCCGACACTTTGAAATCCGGCGTTTTGCTCTGGCGGATCATTACCTATTACATGGTAATCTTATGCACTGCTCCTTTCTCTCGCTTAGGAAAAAAGGCCGGAGAAGAACAAAAAAAAGAAACGAAAGCGAAAGCTTAATGATTATAATGAGTTTTACCGGAAAGGATGGACCTGACGGATGAAAACCACAGTCCCTAACGTCAGTCTAATTGTTCCTGTCTATAATGTAGAACAATACCTCCCTAAATGTCTGGAATCCATTGCAGCGCAAACCTTGAAGGGATTTGAGGTTATCTTGGTGGATGACGGGTCTACTGATCATTCCCTGGAAATTTTACGGGAATTCGCCCGCAGATTTCCCAACGCCTATGTGATCCACCAGGAAAACGGCGGTGTTTCCAACGCTAGAAACACCGGAATCCGGGCGGCCCGGGGCGAATATATCGCCTTTATGGACAGCGACGACTATATCGCTCCCCTCTATCTAGAGCGGTTGTATGAGTCAGCGAAAAAATACCGGGCGGACATGGTATGCTGCAGCTATTACCGCTACAACGCGGTTACCCATGAACTGCGGCCCGCTCAATTCAGGAAAGCGCCAGGAATCTATACGCCTAAAGAAATGATTCGGGCGTTAATTCTGGATATGGGGATTAAGGGATTTATCTGGAACAAGCTGTGGCGCCGCACCCTTTTCACCGAACACGACATCATCTTTCCCACCATGTGTTTTGAGGATATTTCCGTGTGTCAGCGAGGTTTTTATTTTTCCAATCGAATCGTCGTCATTGGGGATCCCCTCTATTTTTATGTGCAGCATGAGGATAGCACTATTGGTGCCTTGAATATCAAAAAACTGAACGATTATCTCCGGGCCCTGGCGGATCTTCGTGGATTTTTAGAATGGAATAAAGATTTTACTTCATATCGGGCGGTTTACCGTATACACAGTCTGTTTGTCGCGATTACGACTTGCTATTTGACCCTGATCGTTCAAAAAAATCTGAAAAATCTTTCCGGCCTTGGCCATAATTTTAAAAAGATTATTCATATGACGCGCGCTTGTGGCAAGAAGAGCTTTGAGCCTTTGGATGACATTACCAAATATCCAGACGTTATTTCTGAAGAAAAACGTCAACACTATGGATTGGAGGATTCAAGCATTGAGTGAGCAGCAGGAGAAGCCTATCATCAGCATTGTGATCCCAGTTTATAACGTGGATATGTTTTTGAGAAAGGCTCTCCAATCGGTAGCAGATCAAACTTTTCAGAATTATGAGGCTATCATCGTAGATGACGGTTCTACTGACCGCTGTCCGGAAATCATCGCAAAATATGTGAGAAAATACTCTAATTTTAAATCTGTCCGCCAAGAAAACGCCGGTCTGTCTGCTGCCCGCAACACAGGGCTAAGGCTGGCTCAAGGAGAGTATATCGCTTTTATGGACAGCGATGACTACTATCAGCCCACCTTTCTGGAGGACATGTACAATGCCTGTGTGGCCAACGACTGTGATATTTCTTATTGCAGTTTTTATTTCTATTTCCCTTACAACGGGTTCCGGCTTCCTCTTCCCCTGACCTGTCGCACCGCCGTTTATGACAGTCGCCAGGCTTTGGATCTGCTGATTCGGGACAAGTCCATGCACCATTTTGCTTGGAATAAGCTTTACAAACGTTCTCTGTTTTTAGAGAACGATGTGACCTACACCCAGATGTATTTCGAAGACGTCGCCACGTCTCCAAAACTTTATTATCACGCTAGGCGAGTCGCAGTGACTAGCAAGCCTCTTTATAACTATACTCGCCGTCGGGGTAGTATTTTGAAATCTATGAATGCGAAAAAAATCAACGATTTTATCCGTACCTTAGGTTATACACGGAACTTTTTGGAGGAAGCGGACGATTTTTTGGCTTTCCGGAAATCCTTTCGGCAATTCGCCCGCCGTATGAAAGTAGTTAACTGGTATTCTGTGCTCAGACTTCACGTGATCACCCTGAATTTCAAGGGAATGTGGAAAAACATAAAGAATTCCAACCGATCTATTCGGTATTTTATGAGCGATGATTACCGTCCTCATAAGGGACAACCTATCCTCCCTTTCCCCGTGATTCAGCCGCAGAGGCGCGGGTCAAAATAAAAGGAGACCTTCATGAACAAAAATCATGCCCTGGATTGGAAAAAGGTATTCAACATCAGCCTTCTTTGCCTTTCCTTCGGCATGATTATTTATTTTTGCGTCAAAGACGACAATCTGGCGATTTTGATCCAGTCTTTCGCGTCCCTGAATTTTTTTTGGCTCATTCCCGCCATTCTTCTGATCGCAGGCGTATGGGCTTTGGAATCTCTCTTGTATTATCTCATTGTCAACAGCGTCTATCACGGCCAGTATAGCTGGAAAAAAGCGTTCCAGGTCACTATGGTCGGACAGTACTTCAGCGCCATTACGCCTTTCGGCGTAGCGGGACAGCCAATGCAGCTGGTGACTCTGTCCCGTCAAGGAGTTTCCTCGGGTGTGGCAGTCTCTGTGTTGGTGCGTAAATTTCTGATTTATCAGACCACCTTGTCGCTTTACTCCCTAGGAGTTATTTTACTGAAATCCAGCTTTTTCGAAAGCCAAATCCACGGCTTTTTGCCCCTGGCCCTGGTGGGATTTTTATCCCAGGCCGCATCGGTGCTCCTTTTATTTCTGTTTTCCATTAGCCGGACCTTCACCACCAAGCTGATTCAGTTTTTCTTTTGGCTTCTTTCCAAACTACATCTGGTAAAGCATCCGGAAGAAAAAAGCCAAAAGGTTCACGCCCAGCTGGAATCTTATCTGAACAACAATAAATCTATGAATCACAACTGGAAACTTTCCCTTCAGCTTTACGGATTGACCTTTCTGGAGCTGACGGTGCTGTTTTCCGTTCCATTCTTTCTATACAAGGCTTATCATAATCCCGGCGCACCCTATTTTGATATGGTTTCCGCGCAGGCCTTTGTCTCCATGATTGCCGCCTATACCCCTCTACCCGGCGCCGCCGGGACCTCAGAGGGAAGCTTTCTGGTGCTGTTTAATCTGTTTTTTCAGGGGGAAACCGTCAAACAAGCTATGCTCCTATGGAGGTTCATCACTTATTATTCCACCATTATCGTCGGCATGTTTTTCGCCCGATTAGGGAAAAAAGGACCGGCACTAACCCGTCCGCAAAGTTCTGCGCATACGCCTTTCCCAACAAAAGTCTCTCAGGATTCCACTAAGAGTAATTGATCTCTTAACAGCCTAAAAGTGTAAAACCCATTCTTTTCTAATCAGTAACCATACCGACGCCTAAAAAGTTTTTATACTTTTTATATTATTGGACAATTGGGCAATATTTGTGGTCTATCCGCTTTTCATCTTGTTCATACCTGTCAAGCGTGCTTAAGACAACGTAAAAAGCAGGAGACGTAAAACGTCTCCTGCTTTTTTTATTTTTTTGGCACAGCTTTCCCCAAAGAGTAAAGTTGTCTGTCGTGTTAAAAAGCAATCGGCATCCAGATCGTCTAAAAGACGCTTAAAAATATTTTGACACCCTTGGGCAGTGCGCTACGCCTTTAATGTTTTTTCCTCATGGGCGAAAATTTCGATCGATTTTGGACGGTCATTCAAAGTTAAAAAAACGCGACGACAAGTTGTTTTTGACATCCGCTGTCTAAAGCTGGTGTTTTTTCATTTCCGCAAAGACCTCTCGGGACAGCAAAGCCAAAGCGATCATGTTCGGAATGGCCATCAGACCGTTGAAGGTGTCTGCCGCTTTCCAAACAACATCCAAGCTTAACATACAGCCCATGGCGGCACAGGCAGTGTAAAGGAATCGATAAAACGGAATCAACCGTTCACCAGCCAGATATTCCAGACTTTTTTCGCCATAGTAGGACCAGCTTATCAGCGTGGCGAAAGCGAACATGACGATGGACAGCGCTACAAATACGCCGCCCATTTCCCCGAACACGCTGGAAAAGGCCTGGGTGCTCAAAGCCACACCAGTCAGACCGGAACCCAACGCCCCAGAAGACAGGATGCAGAGGGCTGTCACGGTACATCCTACCATGGTATCGGCAAACACTTGAAAAATGCCCCACATTCCCTGCTTTACTCCGTCAGCCTCTTCCGAGGCTGCGTAAATGATCGGCGCGCTGCCTAATCCCGCCTCGTTGGAAAAGGTACCCTTAGAAATCCCCTGGATTGCGGCGGCAGCGGTGAAACCTGTACCGCCGCCAGCCACTGCCTGAAACTGAAAAGCTTCCCGAAAAACGGTTTCAAATATTCGAGGCAGGCTTCCGCCGTGGACAGCGATAACCACCAGACAGCCAATCAGATAAAACGCACTCATAAATGGCACGATCTTCTCTGTAAGACCGGCAATTCTTTTCAGCCCTCCTAGGATAATCACTCCCACCATTAGGGCCAACACCGCCCCCGTGGCCCAGGAAGGGATCGAAAATCCCGCCTTCATGGCTCCAGCGATGGAATTAGCCTGGGTCATGTTGCCCATGGTAAGAGAAGAAAAAATACAGGCCACAGAAAACAAACTTGCTAAAAAGCGGCTGTGAAGTCCTTTAGAGAGATAATACATCGGGCCACCTACCCATTCTCCCTTTTTGTTTTTCTGGCGATATCGGCACCCCAGGACATTCTCTCCGAAAATAGTCATCATCCCAAACAGGGACGCTACCCACATCCAGAAAATCGCTCCCGGTCCTCCGATCGTCAAAGCCGCCGCTACTCCCACGATATTCCCGGTTCCCATGGCGCCAGCCAAAGCAGCGGTCATGGCCTGAAAAGAAGAAATTCCTTTCTTTCCAGACATTCCGGCGGTCCGCTCCGATTTGTGGAAAAAGCTTCCCGCCGTTTCCTTCCACCAAAGCCGCAGTCTGCGGAAGGGGAAAAAACCAGATCTGACGGTGTAGTAAATCCCAATAAGCAGAAGCGCTCCCAGAGTAGCCGGCCCCCATACCAGCCGGTTGATCCAATTCCCAATTTGCTCCAACATAAAAAGCCCCCTTCCCGTCCCATTACTATGAGGACGGAACGGGGCTTTATGCGCTGAAAGAGGTCTTGGAGGTTCTCTTGGAAAAGGTGGAAATCGTAAAAGGCCAAATATAGACAGTCGCTCCACATTTGTGAACTGGTTTCAGGAAAAACAAAACAGAAATCACTCTGTTTTCGCGAACTGACTGTTGTAAAGGTGGTAATAAAAGCCTCCCCGGTCCAGAAGCTCCTGATGGCTTCCCTGCTCGATGATATTGCCCTGGTTCATCACCAGGATTACATCGGCGTTTTTGATGGTGGACAAACGATGCGCCACAATAAAACTGGTACGTCCCTCCATCATCTTGTCGAAGGCCTTTTGCACACGAATTTCTGTCAAGGTATCAATAGAACTGGTAGCCTCATCCAGAATCAGCATCGGCGGATCTACCAGCATCACCCGGGCAATACTGAGAAGCTGTTTCTGCCCCTGGGACAGATTTCCGCCATCCTCACTGATCACAGTATCGTAACCCCGAGTCATCCTGCGGATAAAGCCATCGGCATAAGCCGCCTTCGCCGCCGCCCGGATTTCCTCCATGGTGGCGCCTGGCTTGCCATAGGCGATATTTTCCCGCACCGTGGCGGAATACAGCCAGGTATCCTGAAGCACCATGCCAAAAAGCCGCCTCAGGCTATCCCGGGTCATCTCCTTGACCGGAACGCCGTCAATGCTGATCTCCCCCTGATTAACGTCATAGAACCGCATGAGAAGGTTGATCATGGTAGTCTTCCCGCAGCCAGTAGGTCCGACAATGGCGATTCTCTGGCCCGGTTTAGTTTCCAGATTAAAGTTTTCGATCAGCTTCTGGTCTTTACGATAAGAAAAAGAAACATGATCTATTTTTACCCGGCCCTCACAGCTTTTCACCGTTTTGGCGTCCGGCGCGTCCGGAACTTCTCTGGGCTGGTCCAAGAGAGCGAACACCCTGCCCGCCGACGAAAACGCCGTCTGCAGCTGAGTAATCACCCCGGTGACCTCATTAAAAGGCTTGGTGTATTGATTCGCGTAAGTCAAAAAGGACGAGACACCGCCTACGCTCAGGTTTCCATTGATGACAGAGATCGCTCCCACTACTCCTGCCGCGGCGTACACAATGCCGTTAACAAAGCGGGTACTGGGGTTAGAGAGCGAGGAGAAAAACTGTGCCTTCTGCCCGCATTTATAAAGCCGGGCGTTAATCTCCTGAAATTTTTCCTCGGCCCGCTCCTCATAAGAAAACGCTTTGACCACCTTTTGGTTGCCCAGCATTTCCTCGATACAGCCTCCAAGCTCACCCTGGGTCTTCGTCTGTTCCTTGAACATCTTATTAGAGTTTTTAGCGACGAACACCGCCACAAATAAGGACAGGGGCGTTACCAGAACCACCACCAGGGCGATCAGGGGATTGATTCCCAGCATGAACCCCAAAGTACCCACAATGGTGACAACGCCGGTAAACAGCTGCGTCAAGCCCTGCAATAAGCCATCGGAAATAAAGTCGATGTCGTTGATCAGCCGGTTGATGATATCCCCATGGGGACTCCCATCGATGTATTTCAGCGGTACCTGGTGAAGCTTGCCGAAGACCGCTTGTCTCAGGTCATTCACCGTGTAATAGGTCACTTTATTGGTACACAGGGTCATCAGCCACTGGAACACCGCCGCCAAAAGCACAGTGATTCCCAGCATGACCAAATACTTTAGAGTTTCTGGAAAATTCACCTTGCCTGGCCCCACGATTTGGTCAATAGCCTTACCGATCAGCACCGGACCGAACAGGGTCAGGGCGATGCTTACGACAGCACACAGAAGACCGCCGATCAAATACCCCACATAGGGTCTAGCGTACTCGAATAGACGCTTTAAAATCTCTTTGGGAGTCATGCGCCCACCTCCTCGCTGCTAAGCTGAGACAGACAGATTTCCCGGTAGGTCTCGCAGGTTTTTAAAAGCTGCTGATGTGTTCCGATTCCCTCTATTCTGCCATCGTCCAGTACCACAATCTGATCCGCATTCCGTATGGTACTGGCCCGCTGGGATACAATGATCACTGTCATATTTTTGGTTTCTCTTCGGATAGCTTGTCTGAGCGCTGCGTCGGTAGCAAAATCCAGAGCGCTGGCGCTGTCATCCAAAATCAGAAGCTCTGGTTCACCCACCAGCGCCCTGGCGATGGTCAATCGCTGCTTCTGCCCGCCGGAAAGGTTCTTTCCACCCTGGTCAATAATGGAATCATATCTTTCCGGCAACGCGTCTACAAATTCCGAGGCCTGAGCGATAGATAAAGCCCGGGCGATCTCCTCGTCAGTAGCGTTTTCCTTGCGCCACCGCAGATTTTCCCGGACAGTGCCGGAAAACAGGGTAGCCTTTTGAGGCACAAGGCCGATCTGGGTCCGAAGCTGCTCAAAAGGATATTCTTTCACATTAACGCCATCTACCAACACCGTTCCCTTAGTAGCCTCGTAGAAGCGGGGAATCAGGTTAATTAGAGTGGATTTTCCAGAACCAGTACCACCGATGATGCCGACGGTTTCCCCACGGCGGATCTGAAGCTGGATATCCTCCAGGGAATACTCATCAGATCCGGCATAGGCGAAGCTGACATTTTGGAACTCCACTTTTGGGGTGTCTGCTTTTGGCACGACATCCACAGGCTGTTCTGCGGTTTCCTCAATAGATGGCAGGGTCTCCAGCACCTCATTGATTCTGGCGGCAGAAGCGGAAGCCTTTGTGAACAGCACCACCAGATTGGCGATGACGATCATGGCTAGCAAAATCTGGTTGATATAATTGACGAAGGCGATAACCTCTCCTTGAGAAAGATCACCGATCTGGACTCGTTGGCCTCCATACCACACGATACCGATGATTGCGATATTTAAAATTACCGTAGTGGCTGGGTTTAAAAGAGCGGAGATTTTACCCACATGGATAGCGGTCCTAGACAGATCGTCACTGGCCTCCTGAAACCGTTTCTTTTCGCTATCCTGCTTACTGAAAGCCCGAATCACTCTAACGCCGCTGAGATTTTCCCGGGAGATCAAAGAAATCTTGTCCAGTTTTTTCTGGATTCCGCGGTAAAAGGGGATGCTGCGGTTCATGACCAAAAAGATAACGCCTGCCAGAAATGGAGCGGCTACCAGGAAAATCAGGGACATTCTCAAGTCTAGAATCATCGCCATCACAATGGCGCCAACGGCCAGAAACGGCGCCCGGATAACCAAGCGGATCAGCATAGCCACAGCCTGCTGCATTTGGTTGACGTCATTGGTCAACCGGGTGATCAGCGACGGTGTACCGAACTTATCCACCTCGGCGTAGGAGAAAGTATTGATGTGGCGAAACAGCTTGTTTCTCAGCTCTGTACCGAAGCCCTGAGATGCGATGGAGGCAAAATACTGGCACACCAGCGTTGAACATAGGCCCACTACGCCTAACAGTAGCAGCAGACCGCCCATTCTCCAAATATAAGGGCCATCGTTATTCTTTACGCCGATATCGATGATATTAGCCATCACCAAAGGCACAATCAGCTCAAAAATCGCCTCAATCAGCTTAAAAATTGGGCCGAGGATCACTTGCTTTTTATAGGGCTTTAAAAAACGGGCTAATTTAAACATACCGGTTCCTCGCGTTCTATGAGAAAATCTTTTGATCCCGCGTTCTCAGATCGATCCCGCATTTTCAGACAAAAGGAGACGGCTTCAAGAACAGGCTTTCGCCCTGCCCCTGCACTCCGTCTCCTATTACTCTATTATGGAGCTATGGAGGGGTTTCCTTTCCTTAGCGTATTCCGTGACCTCTTATCTCTTGCTTCCTAAGAAGAACAGCGCCATAGTACCGGGACCGGAATGAGCACCAATCACCGGACCGATGGGGTTGATATAGATATCCTTCGGCTTGAATTTCGCCTTGATTTGATCCGCCACATACTTGGCGTCCGCCTCGCTGTCCCCATGGCTGATGAAAATCACCTGCTCCTTGGGGTTGATGGCGGTCTGAGCCATGTGATCCACCAGGGCATCCAGGGAGGCCTTTCTACCTCTTACTTTGCTCATAGGGATCAAATGGCCTTCGTTATCCACATGGAGCACCGGCTTGATATTCAGCATAGTACCAAAGAAAGCCGTAGCCGGAGACACTCGTCCCCCGCGCTTAAGATGGTTCAGGTCATCTACAGTAAACCAATGGCACAAGTTTAGCTTGTTCTCCTCCAGCCACTGGATCACCTGGTCAATGGTTTTTCCCTTTTTCTTTTCCTGCACCGCATGGTAAACATACAATCCCTGACCTAGAGAGGCACAAAGAGAGTCTACGACCTCCACGCGATTATCCGGATACTTGGCCTGAAGTTCCTGGGCAGCCACTTTAGCGGAATTGCAGGAACCGGATAACCCAGAGGAAAAAGCGATATAAAGAATATCTCTGTCGTGCTTCAGTACTTCCTCAAAATAGTCCGTATAGCGGTGTACCGTCACTTGACTGGTGGTCGCGCTTTCGCCCTCGCGCACAATACGATAAAATTCTTTAGTGGAAAGTTCTCTTTCATCAGGATAATTGAAATAGCTTTTCCCTTTTAACTGAAATTCCAACGGAATTACACCCACGCCCAATTCTTCCACCATTTTTTGGGAAAGGTCACAGGCTGAATCCGTAATAATAATATAATCTCTCAACGTAAAAGCCCTCACTTTCGTAAGTTGACCGGCACTGATAAAACGTTTCTAAAAACGTTTTATGCCGGCTTATTTTATTTATTATACCCTATCCTCTAAATTTTGGGAAGAGGTATCCCCGCTAATTTTTGGTTTTTTACGGAAAAGCTCATAAAACCGCTGATTTAAAACTATATATATCCTAGATTCTCCCCATTCAACACCTAACCCCATCGGCTGTCAAAATGACCACCAGCTGCGCCGACAAAAGCAAAATAACATTCCGGGAGTATTCAGCACAAATCAGGACGAGGAGGAACCCATGAGAAAAAAAGCCTTTTTAATCAATGCGCTGCTACTCACCTCCGCCGTACTACTTTCCCGGATCATCGGAATTTCTTTCCGGGTCTATATGAGTAATAAGATCGGCGCCGAAGGTATCGGACTTTATCAATTAATTTGCACGATTTTTCTATTCGCTTCTACTTTTGTCACCTCGGGAATCAGTCTGGCAGTGACTCGGTTAGTCACCGAAGCGCTCGCGCGAAAAGAGTATCAAAAGGCTAAATCCGCAGTTCGCAGGGCACTAGTCCTTGGGCTCTTCTTCAGTTTTTTGATGGGAAGCGCTCTGTTTTTCAGCGCCGATTTTATTGGCCATCAGGTACTGAAAGACCCACGTACCATTTTATCCTTGAAGGTTCTAGCTCCCAGCCTGCCATTTATGGCGGTTTCCGCTTGTTTTCGGGGATATTTTTTCGCCGTTCGTCAGGTAATCAAAACCGCCAGCGAGCAGCTTTTGGAACAAATCGCGGAAATCGTTATTTTCGCCTTGGTGGTAAACTTTCTGGCGCCTATGGGACTGGAATACGCCTGTTGCGCCATTGTTTTGGGCACGACCGGGGCGGAAATTTTTTCCTGCCTGTATTCCTTTTTGCTCTACTGGGGTGAACTGCGAAAACTCCGGGGTAAAGTATCCAGGAGCCGCGTCAAAGGCGGTATAAAAAAACTGCTTTCGATCTGTCTGCCGGTCACTGCCAGCTCCTGTCTACGGTCCGGTCTTTCCATGACGGAAAATATTCTGATCCCACCGGGACTAAAGAAAAGCGGCGCCTCTTACGAAGGGTCGCTTGCCGGCTACGGTATGATCGCCGGTATGGTAATGCCCGTGATTACCTTTCCGTCCGCCTTTTTGTCCTCTTTTTCTATGCTGCTGATTCCTGAGCTTTCTGAAGCCAACGCCGCCAACCACAAAAAGAACATTCACTATATCGCGGGACGGGTCTTTCAAATTACCTTTCTGTTTTCTATTTTCATCTGTGGCTTTTTTGTTTTTTTCTCCAAAGATTTAGGGCTTCTTATCTATAATGATCCATCACCGGGAGTTTATATCAGCGTGCTGGCGCCTGTAATTCCTTTAATGTATCTGGATAGTGTGGTAGACGGTATGCTCAAGGGGCTGAATGAACAGCTCAGCTATCTATCCTATAACATAATAGATTCTGTCATGAGAGTGGGACTAATTCTTTTCCTGCTTCCGATTATGGGTTTAAACGGTTTGATCGTAGTCATTTTCGCCAGTGAAATTTTAAATTCCACTCTCAGCATTGCCCGGCTAATGAAGGTCACTCAGCTAAAAATGAAGTTTTTTAGCTGGATTTTCAAACCTGTATTATCCGTTGCTTTCCCCGGTCTGCTTTTAATGGGCATCTCTACGATTTTAGGAAAAGTTTTCCCCAGCATTCTCGTTCGGGTACTTTTTGAATTGCTGTTCACCGGAGGAATTTATATTTTTCTTCTATTCGCTATGAAAAGCCTGACAAAAGATGATATTCGCTGGCTAAAATCTATCTTCCGGCAAATAAAGCAATAACAACGTTTATCGTCTCTTTCCCCTACCCTAAGCGCCCTTTCTCTAGTTGTTCTTTTTTAGTAGCGATTCAGTTCGTTTGACCGGCGTCCATTCGGTACCGCTGTGAGAAGTTTTGCTTTTCCAAAAGCCCGGGGCGCTATCCCCGGGGCGCTATAAAAAATAGCTTTGTGCTCTATAAAATCTACCGCCTGTGTTTGGGCTGACTGAGCCTTATTTTTTTGAGCGCTGTGCGGCACGGATGCCTTTGGGAGAATCCGGGGCGCTATAAAAAATAGCTTTGTGCTCTATAAAATCTACCGCCTGTGTTTGGGCTGACTGAGCCTTATTTTTTTGAGCGCTGTGCGGCACGGATGCCTTTGGGAGAATCCGGGGCGCTATAAAAAATAGCTTTGTGCTCTATAAAATCCACCGCCTGTATTGGGGCTGACTGAGCCTTATTTTTTTGAGGGCCAGAGGTCATTTTAGGTTTTGTAAAAGCCCAGAACGCTATAAAAAAGAATTACGATTCTTCTTTTCTCTTATTGACAGCACCCTATATCTAGTCTATAATGAGGAATGTATTTCAAACAAAGCACAAGATATGGTATTAAAAGTGGTCAAAGGAGACGGAAGAAAAATGATAGAGCGTATTATTAAGAGAGACGGGCGGGAGGTTCCCTTCGAAATTGAGAAGATTTCCACAGCCATTTACAAGGCGGCTGAGGCGATCGGTGGCCATAACCACGAGGTAGCCGAAGAGCTGGCGCAACAGGTAGTGGATTACATTGAAAAGGAAGAGAAAATTTCTACTCCTTCGGTTGAGCATATCCAAGACGTGGTGGAGCGCATCCTAATTGAAAGCGGTCACTCCCGCACGGCGAAGGAATACATCCTCTATCGCGCTGACCGCACCCGCCACCGTGAAATGAACACTCGCCTGATGAAAATATATGAGGATTTGACCTTTAAAGCCGCCAAAGACAATGATATCAAGCGTGAAAACGCCAATATTGACGGTGATACCGCTATGGGCACCATGTTGAAATATGGTTCTGAGGGTGCCAAGCAGTTTTATGAGATGTACATTCTGGATCCGGTCCACGCAAAAGCTCACCGGGAAGGTGACATCCACATTCACGATCTGGATTTTTTGACCTTAACGACCACCTGCTGTCAAATTGATTTAGACAAGCTGTTTACCGGCGGTTTTTCCACCGGCCACGGTTTTCTGAGAGAACCTAACGACATCGCCAGTTATTCGGCTTTGGCGTGCATTGCCATCCAGTCCAACCAGAACGATCAGCACGGCGGACAGAGCATTCCAAATTTTGATTATGCCATGGCTAAAGGCGTTATCAAAACCTATCAAAGAATTTACCGTCAAAATATGGCCCGGGCCATTGAGATTATAGAGGACGCGGAAGACGCCAGCGCCTTATCCAAAGAGATCATGGCGGCGGCTACTGAAAAAAGCGGCGGTGCCATTCCGAAGCTGGAGGATGGAGAAGCCTACATGGAGGCAGAGCTCCAGATCCTCACGGACAAGTTCGGCGCGGAAAATGCTAAGAAAATTCAAAAATTCGCTTTTAAGCACGCTGGCACAGAAACCGATCGTGCTACTTATCAGGCCATGGAGGCCTTTGTCCACAATCTGAATACCATGCACTCCAGGGCGGGCGCACAGATTCCTTTCAGTTCCATCAATTATGGAATGGATACCACTCCTGAGGGCCGCATGGTGATCAAAAACGTCCTATTGGCTACAGAAGCCGGACTGGGCAACGGTGAAACTCCGATTTTCCCCATTCACATCTTCAAAGTTAAGGACGGCGTTAACTATAATCCCGGAGAACCTAACTATGATCTGTTCAAACTAGCTTGCCGCGTCAGTGCCAAGCGGTTGTTCCCTAATTTCTCCTTTATTGACGCTCCCTATAACCTGCAATACTATAAGCCAGGTCATCCGGAAACAGAGGTGGCTTATATGGGATGCCGCACCAGGGTTATGGCCAACTCCTACGATCCCACCAGAGAGATCGTCAACGGCAGAGGAAACCTCAGCTTCACCTCTGTGAACCTTCCCCGACTGGCCATTCTCAGCAACCACAACATCGACTTTTTCTTTGAGCAATTAGATCGGAAGATCGACTTGGTCATCGATCAGCTTTTAGACCGTTTTGAGCTGCAGGCCCAGAAAAAGGCCAGAAACTATCCTTTCCTGATGCAGCAGGGCATTTGGCTGGATTCCGACAACCTGAAGCCGGATGACGAGGTGCGGGAGGTGCTGAAGCACGGCACTCTGACCATGGGCTTTATTGGTTTGGCGGAAACCCTGAAAGCCCTGACCGGTTATCATCACGGCGAAAGCAAGGAAGCTCAGAATCTGGGTCTGGAAATCGTAGGCTATATGCGCCGGCGTATGGATCAGGCCACGGAAAAACACGGCATGAATTTCTCTCTGATCGCTACTCCAGCGGAGGGTTTGTCCGGCCGTTTTGTGCGTATGGACGCTGAAAAATTCGGGAAAATTCCTGGTGTCACTGACCGGGAATATTATACCAACTCTTTCCATATTCCGGTTTATTACGATATTTCCGCATGGGATAAAATCAAGCTGGAGGCCCCTTACCACGCCCTAACCAACGGAGGCCATATCTCCTACGTGGAACTGGATGGGGATCCCACCGAGAACCTGGATGCTTTTGAGCAGGTGGTACGCTGTATGAAGGAAAGCGGCGTCGGCTACGGTTCTATTAACCATCCTGTGGATAGAGACCCTGTCTGCGGTTACACTGGCATTATCGGGGATACCTGTCCTCTGTGCGGCAGGTCCGAACATGATGGTCAAGAAAACTTCGAGAGGATTCGCCGCATCACCGGTTATTTGGTAGGCACGGTAGACCGCTTCAACAACGCGAAAAAAGCCGAAGTCCGGGATCGGGTAAAACATTCCCTGGGCACTGGCTGCGGCACGATGGAGCAGGTCTGATTCAAATCTTTTACATTTTACTCACTTCGCACAATCTCTTAGGGGCCACAGTGGGCTTAGATTCTCCTTTTGCGCGTTGAATTTAAAATTGGCTTTCATACGAGATTTAAAATCGTTTGGCCTATTATCTCCGCATCAACGGGACCTCTTGATTGATCCAGCCATTTGATAGCCTAAACAACTGAAAATAGTTTTAAATGGTTTTTAGTATTTCTCCTCGACGCCCCCTGATTTTTCACATAGGTATCCGGGAACAGGCTTAAAATCACAAATGCTGGACGCCTGCAATCCGAAGGCGAATCAGGTTCATCGTCAAAGGTAGGCGATGGCTGCTATGTTAGAGTAAACGGATGGCCGCAAACAGGCGAATGGATTACGATCCGATATAAAAAGAAGGGCGGATAGGTGATTCCTGTCCGTCCTTCTTTGGGCATGTTTGTCTCTCACCGAATGGTGATGTATTTTACCGTCCGTAAAGAAACGAAAAGGTTTCGTTTTACCCCTTAATCCTAAAGAAAAGGCAGGAATCACGGTTATGAGTAAGCTTCGCCTCGCTGGCGTTATCAAGGAATCCATTGTGGATGGCCCCGGCATCCGTTTCGTGGTATTTGGCCAGGGATGTCCACATCACTGTCCCGGGTGTCAGAATCCCCAGACCCACGATTACGAAGGCGGTTATGATACTACTACGGAAAATCTTCTGGCGGAAATTCAGAAAAACCCTTTGTTGAAAGGGATTACCCTATCCGGTGGTGATCCCTTTGTACAGCCGGAGGCTATGGCAGATCTGGCGGAAGAGACACACAAATTAGGGTTAAACGTCGTCACCTATACCGGTTACACCATAGAGGAGCTGCTAAACGGTTTGGAAACCCATCCCGGCTGGCGGCGGCTTTTGGAACAGACAGACACATTAGTAGACGGTCGTTTTATCCTAGAGCAGAAATCTATGCTTCTAAAATTTCGTGGCTCGAAAAACCAGCGGATTATCGATCCCCGCGCCTCTCTGGAACAGGGTCGGGCTGTGGAAAAGCCTTTTGACGATGAAGTCGTCATCGAGTTTCCCAAGGACATCTGAAGTTTTCTTATTTCTGTTGGGCTTTCTAACTGTTTGAATATGATGAAACATCGCCGCACTATGGACTGAAGTCTTCATTCCCATGGAATTTCTGTTGAAATATTTCAAAGGTCAGTAGCGTTCCAGTCTCAGGGCATATTAGGGCAATGCCGGAAGCTTTAAAAAGCACCTCATTCCAAACGGTTTTAAAGCGCTATGGGGGCATATTAAGGTAGTGCCGGTAACTTTAAAAAGTACACATTTCAAACAGTTTTAAAGCGCTATGGGGGTATATTAAGGTAGTGCCGGTAACTTTAAAATTCACAGGTATCCCACCGGAGATTTTTAAAATTTCCTCAGAAACCTTTTTCTTTAATGAATCTGTATATGATGAGACGGCACAGGAATTTGGAAAATTTCCATTCCTGTGCCGTATTTCATAAGTATTCATAAAGCATCATAAAAAATTTTTGTTTTATCCAACCGTTTTAAGTCTCTTTTTTGCTTATCGAGAGCTTACAAATCGCTAAAAAAACAACGCCACCATAAAAGCCACTGCAAAATTTCTTACCTTTCTCAACTGCCTCCAAATAATAACCGCACCGTCAGTACAGCGGCAACCACGCTGGAAAAATCCGCGGTCAGGGCGCTGGGAATGGTATGACGGGTCTTTCTAATATTGATCGATCCAAAATACACGGCAATGGCGTAAAATGTCGTCTCAGTAGATCCCATCATTACCGCCGCCACCCGGCCCGCAAAGCTGTCCACTCCGGATGAGGAAAAAATCTGATCTACCAACGCCAAAGAACCGCTGCCGGAAATTGGTCGCAACAACATCAATGGCACTACCTGAGGTGGCAGGCCAACTTTTTCCGCCAAAGGCGCGAGAAACGAGGTAAACATATCCAAAGCGCCGCTGGCCTTTAACATGCTCACCGCCGTAATCAATCCCACCAACGCCGGGATAATTCCAAAAGTAGATTTTGCCCCCTCCTTTGCCCCTTCTAAAAAGGTATCGAACAAGGGAACCCTGCGGACGAAACCAAAAATCAGAATTAGGCCGATCACGCAGGGAATCAGGTAATTGCCGAACTCAGCCATGGTCCCCCCTCTTTTCCAAAAGTTTCGCCATCAGCACGCCTACACATAGACCGCACACAGAGGTGATCCACACTGCTGGCATGACATCAAAAGGCGAGGCCGCGCCATGGCTCGCCCGCAAAGCCGACATCATCGTGGGAATCAATTGCAGCGAAGCTGTATTGATAACCACAAACATCACCATGCCGTTATCCGCGGTATACGAAAGCTCAGACTTCTGAGCCTTCGCCATTTCTTTCATGGCGGCGATTCCCATAGGCGTGGCCGCGTTTCCCAGTCCCAGAAGATTTGCGGTGATATTCATACAAATCGCTTTGATCGCGGGACTATCCTTCTTATACTCAGGAAACAACCTGGTCATTACTGGAGAAAACAGTTTCGCTAAAATAGCCGTCAAGCCGCCCTTTTCCGCGATCTTCATCAGTCCGGTCCACAGGCACATCATCCCCAACAGAGAGATTACTAGTTGCACCGCATCCGCAGCTCCGGAAAGTACTGATGCAGAAAGCTCTCCCATGCGGCCCGTAGCCAGAGCGCACAAAATGCTGATCAGTATCAAACCGCCCCAAATAAAATTCATCATAATAAATTGTCCCCTTTCCTCAATCATGCATATGAAAAGAAATGGGAGAGTTATGAATGAATTGAAAATATTGCCATTTTATGGTCTTCAAGAATTGACAAAATTCTGGTTTAATTGTATAATTATCTCATAATTTTCCAATTAATAACATTTTTGGATGTAATGACCTGGCAAATTATGGAGAAAGCATTGCGTAAAGCAGGAGGTGTTTGCATTATGACTTCTACTGGCATTGTAAGAAGAATCGATGGCCTGGGACGTATTGTACTACCCAAAGAGCTCAGGGCCACACTGGATTTAAACGACCGTGACCCTCTGGAAATTTACACGGAAGGAAATACTATTATCCTGAAAAAGTATGAACCTGCCTGTATTTTCTGCAACAGCACAAAAGAAGTTATTAACTACCGGGGCCGTAACATTTGTAAGGCCTGTATTGACCGTTTAAAAAAGGATATCGATTATTAGGAATTTTCTTAAAAGTAAAGGAGTAAGGCTCAATAAGCCTTACTCCTTTTACATTTTACGGTGAATTATACTATCAAGAGCAACAGTTTAGGGAAATAAAAGAGTTCATA
>CAUFXR010000030.1 GCA_959596515.1 uncultured Oscillospiraceae bacterium | reverse complement strand
CCATCACATTAGTCGCCGCCTCTTTGGTCGCCGTATCCTTCCTCGGCTTCCAGGGGCTGGTGGACGGACTGTTAGGTTAAGGAAAGGAAGTGGATGAAATGAATGAAATACTGCTTCCGGTCTTGATCGTGGCGGGCATCGGCCTGCTGTGCGGCTTGGGTTTGGCTATCGCTTCTATTGTGATGGCGGTGCCTAAAGATGAAAAAGCTGAGGCGATCGAGGAGATCCTTCCCGGCGCCAACTGCGGCGCCTGCGGATACTCCGGCTGCGCCGGCTACGCCAAAGCCTTATCCAGCGGCGAGGCTCCTGTGGGATTATGTTCCCCGGGCGGCGCCGCGGTGGCTGCAGCCACCGCCGAGCTTCTCGGCGTTGCCGCCGGCGAAGTGGAATACAAAACCGCTCTGGTCCACTGTATGGGGTCCCACGACAACACCACCGACCGGATGAAATATCAGGGGATCACCTCCTGTGCCGCTGCCGTCCAGCTTTACGGCGGCATTTCCTCTTGCTCTTTCGGATGTATGGGATTAGGCGACTGCGCCGCCGTTTGTGAGTACGACGCCATCAAGGTTTGCAACGGTGTCGCCAGTATCGATCCCACTCGCTGTAAGGGCTGTTCCAAGTGTGTACAGGCCTGTCCCAAGCATTTGATCTCTTTTGTACCGTTAAAACCTCAGGCTGTGGTACGATGCTCCAACTGCGATAAGGGCGGCGTTACCCGCAAGCTTTGCAAGGTAGGCTGCATCGGCTGTATGAAGTGCGTCAAGGTTTGCGAATCCGGCGCCGTTACGGTCAATCAATTTAAAGCGTCGGTTGATCCGACGAAATGCACCGCCTGCGGAAAGTGCGTAGAGGTGTGTCCTCAAGACTGCATCCGCATGTGCCTGGAAGGCGTTACCTTGCAGAGCTAAAGGAAACCAAATCCTTGGATACTGACCGAATCTGAGACAGTATTGAGACAGTATATTGTCCCCCGCGCAACGCCGGAGGGCTACACAGAAATAAAAAGGGCACCGGCGGAATTCCGCCGGTGCCCTTTTTTGTTTTTAACCTTCGCTTTTTAACCGTCTCGCAAAAGCACATGGTGGTACAGGCTCGGTTGTTTTTAGTAACCTAATTCCTCTCCCACTAAAATCACTTTGATCCGGTCTTTGATCCGCTGCTGGCCGCTGACCACATAGGTAGCGCAGACTCTGTCACCGTTACGACATCCATCCGCCATTTCCGGATGATCCTTGGAAAGAGAAACACAGACCCCTGTATGCTTACAATAAGTATCGCAATTCAGTCTTTCCGCGTTGGCTGGCGCGGCGATGGTTTTCACCCGGCGTACCGCTTCGTCTAAATCCTTGACGATTTTATTATAACCAATCACCACAATGACACTTTTAGGACCGAAAGTCAAAGCCGCCACACGGTTTCCGTTGCCATCCACATTATAAAGCACGCCGCTCTCCGTCACCGCGTTGGAGCTCATTAGGTATACGTCGGCGGAAAAGGACTTCCGGTAAATTTCCTGGACCTGGTCTCTGGTCAGTCCCTTCTGGTCCCGATCCATCAGCTTTGGATATTTACCGCTTCTCAGCAGCGCCATTACGCCGCATTCCTGTAAGGACATAGAACCTCCAAAAGAGATTACATCGTCAGACTTCAGCAGACTGGCCACCTGCGCTACAGCTTCTTCCTTAGTTGCCGCATAATAGGCCTGCATATTGTTTTTTTGTAGGCTTTCCATGGTTCTTTGAATTCTTTTTTCAACTACCGCTTTGTAATTCTGATCCATTTTCGTCACCTCAATTAACCTTATCTTGCTTCCTGTTTTCAAATTGTGAATCTTCCGTAGCTTATCTGCTGCCAGTTGTCCGCCGTTGTTTCACTTTGATCGAGTGTTTTTCAAGGCGGGCCCCTTTCACAAAGCAGCTTAAAAGCTATTTTTATTATACCTCTAAAACTGTAAAATGAAAAGCGTCAACGGATATATTGTTTGCTGGAATAGCCGGTAATGTTCTGATAACGGATTTGGTACCAATCGCCACTCTCTCCTAAAATAGTGACCTTGGCGCCTTTGGGTGCTTTACCGATGACCTGCGCGCTCAGGCTGGGCTGACTGCGAATATTGAGGGCTGTCTGCTGGGTGACCACCGTTCCTTGGCGCTGGGGCTGGCCACCCGGGGGCACAAAGGGAATTCCAAAATACTCCGTTAAGGAAAGCACCAGGTTTCTTGCGATATTATCAATATTATCCCGAATCCACTGGGCATCGGCGCTGTTGTCATGATAGGCGACTTCTACCAGCACTGCCGGCGCTCTGGTTTGCTTCAGTTCCGCCAAAGTTGTGGTCGGCACCGTTTTAACTTTATTCGGGTCCGGATAGATCGCCTTAAAATTATTCGCGATAATCTCTGCCGCTCGTCTCCCTTTGGCGCTGCCATCGTAATAGTACACATCGGTCCCCCGAAGTCTTCCGGATAATGCGGGAGGCGCGGCATTGGAATGAAGAGCCAGATGCAGGTCGTAATTGCCAGCGTTGCTTTGCGCGATAGCCTGAGACAATTTTTGGCTTGGGTCATTGCGGGTAAACTGGATTCCGCTGGAGATAAGATAGGGTTCCATGGCGTCGGCGATCAAGTTCATATAATACTCCTCATTGCCGCCGTCTACATAGGGGTTATATTCCTGCAAAGAGGGACTCAGGTAAATTTTTGGCATAGTTTACTCCTTTCATTGATCAATGGCTTATAGCCCTACTTTCTGAAAAAACGCTTCCGTGCTTTGTAAGCCAGGTCGGAGATACCTTCCCATACCAAAAAGGCAGTCCGGATTTCTGGTAATCCGATTGGTACGGCTTTCACAGGTCATACTGGACTGAAATCCCATTTCCTCCAGCATTTTCTGGGTACCGTCACTGATGGCGCCAAAAGGATACGCAAAGCACGTGGGCGTCCAGCCAGTCATTTCATAAATTCTCTTTTGCGCTTTGCTTAGATCCTGGGTGAACGCCGCCTCATAGGCTGCGTCGCTTTCACCCTTCATCCGCTTGGCGCCTATTCTTTCTCCCTGATAAGCATGCATATTGTAAGAGTGGTTCTGAATCTCCACACGGCCTGTGCCTATCATCTCGTTGATATTATCCCAAGTGATGTGGGAATAGTTCGGATGGGCATCCGCCATCTGGCTATATTCATCGGTATACCGGCAGATCGGGGAAATCACGATTTTCACGTCGTATTTTTCCAGCAAAGGAAAGGCATAATAATAATTATTGTAGTAGCCGTCGTCAAAAGTAATCATTACAGGTTTCTCCGGAAGCGGAGTGCCTTTCGCGACATAATCAATCAGATCCTGTACCACCACAGTATGATATCCGTTTTCCTTCAGGTATTTTAAATCCGATTCAAATTGTACCGGGGAAAGCACATATTTCCCCTGGCGTGATTCCTCCTTCAGCAAACCGTGATACATAATGATAGGAAGATCATAACCTTCTTCCGGTGTGGCATTTGTAGGCAGAAGGCTTTCATGAAATCCCAGTACGGAAAACACCAAGGCTAATCCAAGAATCACTCCTTCTGCCGCTACTTTTCCCCATCGCTTCAGCCCGACGTATCCTCTTGCCATTTTACTACCCTCCCGGATAACTACGCTCGTTTTATATATAGGGGAAAAAAACTTTTTTATGACTTCTTTAAAAAAAGACTTTACAAATCGGGAAATATGTGTTACTCTATAAACAGAAACAATAACTATTATTAATTTTAGGAGTATTAAATGGAAAAGAGACAGAATTACAGCCGCAAAAGAGAAGCCATTTTATCTGCCATCTGTTCCACGGATCTTCATCCCACTGCTGATTGGATCTACCAAAAACTAAAACCAATTTATCCTGATTTAAGTCTCGGCACGGTTTACCGTAATATTGCTCGATTCAAAGAAGACGGTTTGATTATAAGCGTCGGCGTAGTGGACGGACAGGAACGGCTGGATGGTACCACCGCCCCGCATGCGCACTTCATATGTTCCAAGTGCGGATGTGTGTTAGATGTGAAAGACGTGGAACAAGATGCTCAGCTCGATTTTGATGTAAGTAAACGCATTCACTGTCAGATTGATTCTCACGATCTGGTATTCCATGGGATTTGTGAGGAATGTCTGCGTCATCAAAAGAACGCTGGATAACAGTAAATAAAGGGCATTATCCCTTTATAGGATAGAATATAATGATTTGGAGGAATTTAAAAATGAAGAAATTTGTATGTTCTGTTTGTGGTTATGTTTATGAAGGAGAAACCGCTCCTGATTTTTGCCCTCAATGCAAGGCTCCCAAAGAGAAATTTGTTGAGCAAAAGGGTGAGATGTCTTGGGCCGCTGAGCACGTGGTAGGCGTTGCCCAGGGTTCCAGCGAAGATATCATGGAAGATTTAAGAGCCAATTTTAACGGCGAGTGCACCGAGGTTGGCATGTATCTGGCTATGGCCCGTGTTGCCCATAGAGAGGGTTATCCGGAAATCGGTCTGTATTGGGAAAAGGCCGCTTATGAAGAGGCTGAGCACGCCGCTAAATTCGCTGAGCTCCTGGGTGAAGTTGTCACCGACAGCACCAAGAAGAACCTGGAAATGCGTGTAGAGGCTGAAAACGGTGCTACCGCCGGTAAGTTTGATCTGGCTAAGCGCGCGAAGGCCGCCAATCTGGATGCTATCCACGACACCGTTCACGAGATGGCCAGAGATGAAGCCCGTCACGGCAAGGCTTTCGCCGGCCTGCTGAAGAGATATTTTGGTAAATAATTCAGCTAAGAGCTAAAAACATTGTTTGTGCCTAAAATTCTTATATCCACTCAAAAAGAGGACGGTTATTACCGTCCTCTTTTTCCTTGATTGCCGATAGATGGCAGAACAGCTTATCATCCCCGGATCGCTACGGGCAAAAATGGTATCTCATTAACCGCAGCACACCGGACCATCCGAAAATCAACAAAAGCCAGGAAGCCGCCTTTCTAGAAAGGCGGCTTCCTGGTTATGGATTTGTTGCTTTCAGCAAAAATGAGGCAATATCCTCATAAACCTGTTCTTTATTGGTTTCGTTGAGTATCTCATGCCTTCCGCCGGGATAAAGGATCAGTTCTACGGTATGTCCAGTTTTCACCAGGCGGCGATAAACCTTTTTAACTCCTTTTCCAAAATTCCCTACCGGATCCCGGTCGCCTGATACCATTAAAATCGGAAAATGATTCGGTACGGAACGGAACCACTGAGGCTTATTTACATCAAAAAGCAGGTGGACCAAATCCCGGTAACCGGAGGTTGTAAAGTCAAATCCGCATAGCGGATCCTGATTGTACCGATCTACCTGGGCCTCATCCCGGGAAAGCCAGTCGTTTTCCGTCCGTGCCGGTTGAAACGAATGATTATACCCACCGATCGTCAGTTTTTTCAGCCGGGCGTCATGGGCCTTGGGCCCTTTCTTCTCCACAACTCTGTTGGCATAGGCCAAACCTATTCTCATAACTGCGGGAGAGAACCCTGCGCTAGTACCACAAATTACCGCGGCGCTGACTCCCTCACCATAGTCGCTGAGGTAACGTCTGGTCAAAAAGGATCCCATGCTGTGACCCATGATCATGTAAGGAATATTGGGAAAATCATCCTGGATAATCCGGCGCAGTTTATCCATATCTTTCACCAGGTTCAGATATCCGCCTGGTCCAAAATATCCAAAGCTTTCCTCATCCACCACCGATTTTCCATGTCCCGCATGGTCGTTGGCGCAAACCACAAATCCCTTCGATACCATATATTGGGCAAAGTTCTCATATCGCAGGCTGTGCTCCGCCATGCCGTGGGCAATTTGAAGAATCCCACGGACAGCGCTTTTATCGGAAGGCGCGAATCCTCTCGCAAAAATCCTTCCTTCCCCGCTGCTGGCGTCATAGCTCATCTCTTTTGTGGTATATCCCATGATCCCGACCTCCAAATAACACTACCGAAACCGAAGCGATCAAATAGAATCTGATTGGTTATTGTCAAGCACTGAGGTGCAGTGCGGACAGCGTTTTGCCTCCAAAGGAATCTCCGAGCAACAGTAGGGGCAACGCTTCGTGGTGATTTTTACCGCTTCCACAGGCTTTTTACACCATCTGGACAGCTTATTGGTCAGCTTCACAAACAGGAAAATTACCAGCGCCATAATAATAAAGTTCAGCACCGCAGTCAAAAACGCCCCATACCGAATGGTAGCTTGTCCTACGGTGATGGCTAGGGAATCAAAATTCACCCGGCCAAACAAGCCAAGCAGCGGAGAAATAATATCTCCTGTCAGTGATGTGACAATTCCCTGAAAAGCGGCGCCGATGATCACGCCAATGGCTAAGTCCATCACGTTGCCTCGCAGAGCGAACTCCTTAAATTCCGCCCAAAATTTTTTCATTAGGATGGCACCTTCCTTTTCGCGACTCACATCTTATAGGAATAATTATACCATTATTCCTGTAATATTTGTGCCTATTTTGTAAATTTTTTATAAAATCAAATTCTTTTGCCAACCAAAAAAGGATTTTTCAGTTCTCCCCGCTTCTTGGGTTGCTTTTGGTCTTTACTATGGTTCAGCTGCGGGAAAGCCTTTTCTTTTCAGAAATCTTTAAGTGCCACGCCTGCAAACACTCGGGCAGCACCTAGATTTCAATTCGAAAATCATTTCCAAAACTTTTGGAAATGGCTGATGGAAAGAGCGACAGAATATTCGGCTTTTCAAACTGCGGAACCCCGGGGGAACACTGAATGGTAGACAGACAACACCAGCACTTATCGAGAAATCCGTGCGGTCCTGCGTTGAAAATAAAAACGGCCGCATGCTATATTGACGATAAACATCCATAGATACAGAAAAAATGGAATATGCTTCCCGCCAGGACGAACAAGTGCCAGAGGGAATGTACATACTTTCGCTTTTTCCCTATCCCGTACAGGATCGCACCCACCGTATAAAACACGCCTCCGGCCAGTAAAAGAACAATTTCCCAAAAAGGCATGGAGCCGGCCAACGGCTTCGCGGCAAAGATTACCGCCCAGCCCATGCAGATATAGCATATCATTGACAGCTTTTGAAAGCGTTTCAGGTTGATCGCGTTAAATACGATTCCCACTACGGCAGCCGCCCAGATGACGCCGAATAACACCCATCCCACCGCGCCGCCGATAATGGCAAGGCTCAAAGGGGTATAAGTGCCGGCGATCAATAAAAAGATGGAGCAGTGATCCAAAATGCGAAACACCCGTTTTCCCTTATTCACTCCTAAAGCGTGATACAGGGTGGAAACCAAATATAAAAGAATTAATGTGGCACTGTAAATGGTCAAGGACACAATGGTAATCGGATCACCGGGCGCGCTCACCAAAAGGAGCACCAGCGCCGCGATAGACAGCAGCACCCCGATTCCATGACTGACAGCGCTTAAAATCTCTTCTAAAGTGGAATAAATGGGGAGCCCTAAAAACCGACGTTTTTCCTCCCTCTGTTTTTCCTTAAGCTTATTCATTGTTTTCCTTCCTCTCGACCCCGGTCAAGTCAAAGCTGGGAATAAAATCTTTTTTCGCGGAGCTTAGTTCCTGGACAAAGCCGTTTAAATCCAGACGAAAAAGCGCATCCTGCACTTTTTCATATTCCCTTCTGGTGATCCTGCGGTTTAACTCTGGAAACTCGCCTTGGCGCACTCTTCCATAGGGAACGTACTGTCCCATTAGGCTTACAAGCACCCGGTCATCTAATGTGTCCTTCAAAAAGCGAAGGACCCCAATAGCGTTTTGTGTGGCCAAGGGCAGCACCAAATGTCTGACTACCGTTCCCCTGACCAGCATGCCGTCCTGATCGAATACCGGCTTTCCGGTCTGACGCGACATTTCTTCAATCGCCTTGGAGGCTGTCTGAAAATAATCCTTTGCGCCGGAATATTGCCAGGCCATTTTCTCATCGGAATATTTGAAATCCGGCAAGTAGATATCCACGCTTCCTTCTAGCAGCTTTAACGTCTCCACAGATTCATAACCGCTGGAGTTATATACCACCGGAATCCTAGGCCGATAGAAGTGAAAACTTTCCAAAATCGCCGGGACAAAATGAGTTGGGTTTACCAGATTAATGTTGTGAGCGCCTTTTCGCTCCAGATCCTGGTAAATCTGGGCAAGCGCTTCGGGCGTGATTATTTTTCCAAAATCCCGGGTGCTGATCTCCTCGTTTTGACAAAAGGCGCATCGCAGAGAGCAGCCGCTGAAAAATATCGTGCCGGAACCCCTGATCCCGCTGATACAAGGCTCCTCCCAAAAATGGAGGGCCGCCCGGGCCACCTTGGGGAAGACGCCCATGCGACAAAATCCCTGTCCGCTATCTCTTTCTCTTCTGGCGCCGCAATTTCGGGGGCAAATGCGGCACGCCTGCTCTACTTCTTTCATTCTTTGTCCCCCGCTTGGCCGTCCTGGTCCATCAAACACATCATAGCCGCCATACCGCCCCGTTTCCCTCCGGTGGCCCGATGAGAAATGAGCCAGTCGTGATTACACCGGGTACACAAATCCGTCACCGTAATATTTTCAGGGCGCATCCCCGCCTTGACCATGATTTGCCGATTGGTCTCCCATAAATCAAGGTTATATTTTCCGTTTTTCTTGCTCGTAACAAATTTTGCCGTCTCCAAGTCAGAAAGAGCCAGAAATTCCCTGGCGACCGGCTCATCTACCTCATAGCAGCACGCCCCGATGGATGGGCCAATCGCGCCCAGGATTCCCTCCGGATGGCATCCGTATTCCGTTTTCATTTTTTCTATCATCTTTTGGCCGATCCTGCCGACGGTCCCGCGCCATCCGGCATGCGCTAACCCGATGACTTTTTTCTCCGAGTCTAAAAAGTAAAGGGGAACGCAATCGGCGTAATAGGTAACCAGCACCACACCAGGCTCGTCGGTAACCAATCCATCCACGCTTTCCAAATCTCTGGGCCGGAAAATCCCAACGCCCCTTTCCTGTTTCCCCACTCGTCGAATAAAGGTATGATGATCTTGGGCCGAGGCGGTTAGCCCCTCGTAAGGGAAGCCCACGGCTTCACAGATGCGGCGGTAATTTTCTAGTACGTTTTCTTCCGAATCCCCACGATGAAAACTGAGATTCATGGAGAAAAACTCGTTTTTACTGACGCCTCCCAGCCGAGTGGAAAACGCGTGACGGACAAAAGAATAACTTTCCAACGCGGGAAAGGTTAAATAACCGACTCCATTCTTAAAATTGAGATGCATTGCGTCGCTGTGAAATATCATAGTCTCCTCCTATCTTTACACGCCTTTTCGTATCTAGAGAATTGAGAAATGGGCACTCTTTCCATCGATTTGGAAAAGATCCTTCGTAGTTTAGTTCCTCTGAGCGCTAAATTTTAGTAGTATTCTCCGTCCCCTTTTACACGCCAATCAACAGAACCGGATGGCATCGATTGCTCTCTGTTTTTTCAAGGCTGATAGGCGCCTTCCGGGTGTGTTCTGACCCCTGGTTACCGATTTTACAAGATTCTGTTCGGTCCTCAAGGATTACCTTTTCTATTTTCTATTTGCTTTTTCCTATTTGATATTATGCTCCGCCGGAAAAGCATAGCCTTTCCCTTTTGAAAAAACAGCCCGGTAACGAATACACTCGCTATCGGGCCTTCCGGCAGTCACTCTCAGCCTACAACCGGAAAAGATTTCTCACACTTTACTTCCTCGCATAGCTTTTCCCTCGTAAAAGCTGTTTCAGCGTAAAAGGATCAATAGAAGTTCCTATTTGAAACCTGATAAAAAGATAAAACCCAATAGAAGCAATTAAGAACCCATAAGGACGTCATTAGCGCCAATGGCAGCCAATTTCCCCATGAAAGTCATTAAAAGCCATAAACCCTTATTAGGGGCATTGGAAAACAGCCGAGGTCGTTCCAAGCCAATCGAAGCCAAATGAAAACTTATTCAAAACCCTTCAAGTCATAACCTTTTAAAACGGATTACACTCTAACTGTATTTCCCGCCATGGAGGGACAATTTCTCATAAATATTCTCCGCACTCAGTCCTTTTATCAGCTTTCTCCCTCCGTGACCGTTTCCTCCGCGGGTTCCTCTTCCTTGCGGACCGCAGTGGTCTTTTTTACCACTACGCCCTCATATTTCAGCTTAAACTGAATTTTCCCTTTAAATTTCTCACCGCATTGCGAACATCGGAAGTTTGCCCGATAGCTCTTATTTTTAAATTCCCACTCTCCGTCTATCTCCGCTTTTGTGCCGCACACAGGGCAATCAAAGCTCATATCAGCATCTCTTAGTAAAGGATTGCTGAGGTCGCAGAGGATGGTTGTTTTAAAACGCATTTTCTCATAAAACCGATCCTTTGAACCATCTTCGAAAAATGGATTCAGTTCTTCCTCGTCATATAGCTTCCGAAAACAAGCCAGGGCCAAAAGGCTGTCATCCAGCGCCCTATGATGTTCCATGCCCTGTTCATCAATACCCAGGATCTGAGCCGCGGTGGAAAGCCCCATCTGCTTACCCTTTTCATAGTACACCCGACACTCACAAAAACTTTGCAAATTGATATATTCCTTTATGTAATCCAAACGATCTGTACCGAAATAATATTGATGATTTTCCATCAGAGCCAAGATATCCGAGGTTCCCCAGGTCATCAATACCGCATTTCCCAAAAACTTTTTAAACTTGCTTACCGCCTTGGTGTACGGAATTCCTAGTCCTAGTTCCTCAGTGCTGATATTCGTCAGATTTTTCACCTTACTGCTGAGCTTCTTGCCGATTTGAGGCTTTACCACCACAGAAAAGGTATCTTCTACATACAAACACTCGTTTACCTTAACCGCACCGAATTCTATAATCTCGTTGAAAAAACCATTTTTTCTTTTGCTATAGGTTCCGTTCCATTCCAGATCAAGAATTACAAACTCCATGGAAGCTCCCCCGTCATCATAGTTCCCATTTAAAAACTCAACATTCCTAAATCTTTCACCATATCGATCGCTTTTCCCACCGCGGAAACCACCAGCAAACCGCCGCAAACTCCCGCCGCAATTCGAAAAACCCAGTGGGCTAGAATTTTTTGAAACAAAGAAATGATTTTGGACAGCACAAGAAATAGGATCATCTCAAAAAGCACGAAAACAATCAAAAAAAGCAGGGCGAATATCACACCCAAAAAGCCCGCGCCGCCAGACTCAAAAGCCTGAACCGCCAGGGATTTCGCAGATACACTGAGCCACGTCAGCCAGTGGACATCGGTAAGAGTAAACACCAAACCGAACAAAAATATATTTTCGCCCGCCTGAAGCCGTTTCCTCACAGGCTGCTGATTAGCCTCCGGAGTTAATTGGGAATAAATATCCTGATATTCCGGCTCTGTCACCAGGTTCGGTTCTGCCTGAGCCATCAGTTCCCGGTCCATAAACACATGGTCCCGAAATACGGACACTAACAGACTGATACCCACCACGGCCGATGCCGCGGCCGAAGCGAAGTTCAGAAAAGCGCCTGTGGCACTGGATTGAAAAATCCAACCGCCACCTAAAAACACCACACCGCCAGCCAACACGGAAATGAGAAGATGGCCGCAAAATAAAAGTCCTCCGGTTCGGGTTCCGCATTTCAAACTTCCATAAATCAAATACGCCAACACCGGCAACGACATTCCCACCCCGGTCAGGCCCAGATAGGCGGCTTTGAGCATAACATTAAAAATTTCCAAGGCAATTCCTCCTTTTGGCGACATGCCGTGCCGTGCGATGGCGCGGAGTGCTTGCGGGCCCGCTGAAACTCTATTGGAAAACATGATCAATCCATTACATAGTCCAAATAAAAAGTTTTAGTTTCCTTGGCGTCAAAAGGCTCCCCAGGAGATAGACTGCTAGGCGTTTACCGGAAGGTAAAAGAAAAAGCGGGCACCTCACCCAGCGCCCGCCTTAGGAACAAGTGAAAAGGCTTATCCTTTTCGGCTGGCATTTTTCATCCGTTGTTCCTTATTCAAAATTGTCTTCCGCAACCGGATATTTTTCGGCGTAACCTCTACCAGCTCATCATCCGTGATAAACTCTAAGGACTGCTCCAAACTCATAATGCTGGGAGGGGTCAGCTTCAGCGCCTCATCAGAGCCGGCGGCCCGAGTATTGGTCACATGCTTTTTCTTGCACACATTTACCGTGATATCCTCAGACTTGGGAGAAGCTCCCACGATCATTCCCTCATATACTGGAACGCCGGGACCCACAAACAGTCTGCCCCGATCCTGGGCAGCAAACAGGCCATATCCTGTGGTTTCCCCAGTTTCGTGAGCGATCAAAGAACCCTGCTGCCGCTGTAAAATATCACCCTTGTAAGGTTCATAGCAATCAAACACATGGTTCATAATTCCGTTGCCGTTGGTATCCGTCAAAAATTCAGAACGATAACCCATCAGCCCTCTAGCGGGAATCTTAAACTCCAGATGGGTGGTACCGGTCTCTCGGGTACCCATATTCAAAAGTTCCGCCTTGCGGGTTCCCAGCTTTTCCATCACAGCGCCCACGTAATTATCCGGTACCTCAATCATCAAAAGCTCTATCGGCTCGCAAAGCTTACCATTAATCGTTTTATAAATCACCGTAGGTCGGGATACCTGAAATTCATAGTTCTGCCGACGCATGGTTTCGATCAAAATAGACAAGTGCAGTTCTCCACGGCCACTGACCTTGAACGTATCAGAGGAATCCGTTTCCTCCACCCGCATAGCCACATTGGTTTCCACTTCTTTAAACAGCCGGTCACGGATATTCCGAGAAGTGACGTATTTTCCCTCTCTGCCGGCAAAAGGACTGTTATTCACCATGAACATCATAGATACCGTCGGCTCGTCGATCTTTACAAAGGGCAGGGGCTCCACACATTCGGGATCACAGGCAGTCTCACCGATATTCAAATCCGTAATGCCTGATACTGCGATCAGATCCCCCAGCGCCGCGGATTGGGCCTCCACTCTTTTTAAGCCCTCGAACTGATACATTTTAGTGATCCTGGCCTGCTTAGTCGTACCGTCGTTATGGCACAGAACAACGCTTTGACCGGTTTTCACCTGGCCCCGTTCTACTCTGCCAACACCAATACGGCCTACGTAATCATCGTAATCTATGTTGGAAAACAAAATCTGCAGAGGACCGTTCAGATCCCCTTTAGGAGCAGGTACATATTTTAAAATCGCCTCAAATAAGGGTGTCATATCTTTGCCCGGAACAGTCGGATCCATTGTGGCGTAGCCATCTCTGCCCGAAGCGTAAACCACCGGAAACTCCAACTGGTCGTCGTCCGCACCCAGTTCGATAAACAAGTCTAGAACCTCGTCCACTACTTCGGCGGGCCGGGCACCGGGACGATCGATTTTATTGACCACAACCACAGGCTTTTTCCCTAGTCCCAAAGCTTTTTTCAGCACGAACCGGGTCTGAGGCATACAGCCTTCAAAAGCGTCTACCAGAAGCAGAACGCCGTCTACCATCATCAGAATCCGTTCTACCTCACCGCCGAAATCAGCGTGGCCGGGAGTATCCACAATGTTAATCTTTGTATTCTGGTACATAACCGCCGTATTTTTAGAAAGAATGGTAATGCCGCGTTCCCGCTCCAGATCGTTGGAATCCATTACCCGTTCCGCTATTGCCTCATTTGCCCGGAAAATTCCGCTTTGTCGCAACATCTGATCCACCAAAGTGGTTTTGCCGTGGTCTACGTGGGCAATGATCGCAATATTCCGCAAATTCTCTCTTACATCCATTCAAGCTTACCTCTTTTTCCTGTTTCTTGCTTTCATTTTCTTTTCATCAATTTTACACTCTATTATATCACAAGCCACAGGAACCATACAATGATAGAATCACTTAAAATCAAGGCCAATTCGTTCTAATTTATGGCAACTACGGCGTTGATATCGCCTTCTGTCGTAAAATCCACACACAGGCAAATGCAAAGCAGCGGTACCTCAAACGCTGGCTGACGAATTTCCACCGTGAAGCAATCCATTCTATCTTTCCAGCATTTTTGATGACTTAACAGCACACTGGAATCCACATCGATCACATCAAAATTTCGCAGCACCAGATCTCCCCGGAAATGCCAGGTAACTCCGCCTAAAACCAATTGCTGTGGGATCCCATTTGTGGAAATCCGCAAGGTAACACTAAGATTTTTTCCCGCCGCCGGAGAAATTCCGTATCGAATAATTAGAGGAAAAACCCGTTGCTTGATTTTAGCGACCACGGCTCCCCTGGAATCAGTAACCAGCAATACGGCACCAGCGGGCTTTTTACTTTGGATCACTCGGTAACACACTTTTCCCGTCTCGTCATAAATCAAAAACACCGTATCGCCTTGTGCGGCGCAGGGACTGATGGTGAAAAGCAACGAAGCTCTCCTCCTTTCTAAAGTCTTTATTATTTATTATAACTTTTTTTCCATATAATATCAACAAAAAGAGCAAGCCCGTATTGAGGCCTGCTCTTTTTTAATTATTTTAAATTTAACTAAAAGAAAATTATCTTGCCGCTACCGGCTCTACGGAGATAATGCTTTGCAGCTCCCGATTTTTCTGATTGGTCATAGAATAAGCGATATTAGTACAATGGTCGGCGATTCTCTCGAGGTTGGTAAGCATATCCATAAACACCGTTCCCGCAACCACAGAACATTTGCCCTGGTTTAACCTCTCGATATGAAGATCTTTTAACTTTTGAGTCACATCGTCAATAATCTCCTCCCGACGATTGATGTCCGCCGCCATCTGAGGCTGGGTTTCCCGACTGGCAAACATTTGCAAAGCCTCATCCAGCATGGCTTCCACTCGGTTTCTCATTTCCGTGGCTTGTTCCACCGCCCAGGGACTAAACTTCTGCTTGGATTTTTTTAAGGTCTGAGCAAGCTCGCACAGGTTCTCGCTGTGATCCCCGATCCGCTCCATATCACTGATAACATGGTACATGGACCCCAACGCCTGCCGGTCATAATCTTCCAAATCCAAGCCATTGATCTTTACCAAATATTCCGCGATTCCCCTGTTTAAGAAATTAATGGTGTTTTCATTATCATAAATCTGGTCCACCTTGGAATTATCCTGAGTAATTAAAGCGTCCATAGCCATTCCTAACGTTTCCTTTGCGAGCTGTCCCATACGGTCCACCTCTTTAAACAGCTGAGCAACAGCAACCGGAGGAGTACTCAGAATTCTGGAATCCAGGTAAGCCAGGGAATTGGAACTTTTGACCGGATCTGAACCTGGAATTACTTTACAGGCGACCTTTACCAGCAGGTTACTCAAGGGGAGCATAATCGCCGTACAAATCACGTTAAAGATTACATGGACAATGGAGATCTGTGCCATCACGCTGCCAGGAGCGATACTTTGGACCAGCTCCGCGAAGGGAAACAGCATGCTGATGATAATAAACAAAATCGCGCCGAATACATTAAACATCAAATGAACCACCGCGGTTCTTCTCGCCGTTTTGCTGGTTCCCACGCTGGAAATCAATGCGGTGACACAGGTACCAATATTTTGGCCGTAAATCACGTAAATCGCGCTTGGAAGGGCGATGGCTCCAGCCGCACCCAACGCCTGAAGCACTCCCACAGAAGCGGAGGAACTTTGAATAATGGCGGTAAACACCAAGCCCACCAGCACACCCAAAAGAGGATTAGAAAAGGAAGTCATAAGGTTGGTAAAAACCTCAGATTCAGAGAGCGGCTCCATAGAGGAACTCATCATTTTCATGCCCATAAAGAGAATGCCGAAGCCGGCAATGATCTGGCCGATATGCTTAATACTGTTTCGCTTAATAAAGGAGATCATCACCACGCCGACAAGAACCGCCAGCGGTGCGATCGCGGTTAAATTGATAGCGATCATCACGCCGGTAACCGTGGTACCGATATTCGCGCCCATAATTACGCCCACCGCCTGAGCTAAATTCATGAGCCCGGCATTCACAAAACCTACCACCATTACCGTAGTGGCAGAGGAGCTCTGGATAACAGCCGTAACCACCAAACCAACCAAAGCGCCCATATACTTATTCTTCGTCAAGCGCTCGATCATGCCTCTCAGCTTTGAACCGGCCGCCATTTCTAAGCCGTCTCCCATTAGCTTCATTCCAAACAAGAATAGTCCGAGGCCGCCGGCCAGCTGCATCAACATACTCCCTATTTCCATATTATCCCACCCGTCTCAATTTTCAAATCCTTGCGCTTTCAAATCCGTTTTTACAGTTTCACTTTTACATTTCATTATGATTTTATTACTCCAATGTTAAGTGTACGTTAAATTCATTCATATTTCCATACTTTCCTACATAAATTTTACAAATTGACCAATTTTAATTTTCGTTTTAATCAAATTTCACCGGAAAAAATTATCCATTTTTTCCATACATTAGATAATTGTTAAATTTTAAACAATCTTTTAACTATTATTAAATTAGCAATAATAATATGTTTTTAATAGTAACTATTGTTAATTTAAAAAACAAAATAGCAAATCAAATCACTGCCCAAATTACGTATTTTGTGATATAATAAGGCCAATAACAGAAAGAGAGCGGTGATCATCGTGAAAAAGCTACTTTTGGTGATAGATTATCAGAATGATTTTGTCAGCGGCAGCTTAGGATTTGAGCAAGCTGTGTCTTTGGAACTTCCAATTTGCCGTAAAATCGAGGAATATCTCAGTCAAGGTGACGACGTCATTTTCACTCTGGATACCCACGGACAAGATTACAGCCTCACCCAGGAGGGAAGAAAGCTTCCTGTCCCCCACTGTCTGAAAGGAAGCGACGGCTGGAGGATTTATGGTAAAGTTTCCTCTTATCTTTCTAAGGCGACGGCGGTATTTGAAAAGCCCACCTTCGGCTCCCTCGCGCTCGGAGAATATCTGAAAGACCATCCCTATGAGTCCATTGAGCTTTGTGGAGTAGTATCCAATATCTGTGTGATTTCTAACGCTGTTCTGGCCAGGGCCGCTTTGCCGGAGGCTGCTATTATAGTGGACTCTCATTGTATCGCAAGCGGCGATCCCATTCTTAATCAAAAGGCATTGGACGTGATGGCGGGTTTCCAAGTGGAAATCCTCTAGCTTTATTCTCATTGTTTCTGTATACCGGTAGGCTAACCAGATTCCAATCAATAAATGCAAGCTGAAATTCTTTTGACGGTCTGTTTTCAGGGAGCGAATTGCGGTAAGATGAAAACAGTTTTGGTTCATAGCTTACCTCTTCCATACCGATTCCGGGGCATTACGCGTTTCGCGCGCCGCAGGTAAGTTCAGCCTTTGGAAAGAACCGCCCTCGATCAAAAGTAAAGCATAAAAGTAAAAATAGCTTGTCTGTGATTTTTCTCCCACACTTTATCGGCGAAAGCGCTGACTGTTTCCGGGCGCTGTATTTTGTCGGAGCGTTTTAGAAAACATTAGGTGCTCTCACAAGTAACCTTGTTCACCCTTGGACTTTACGTCTTGAAGCTATTCCGATCGTGCAGGAGTTGAGACTCACAAGTAACCTTGCGCACCTTTGGACCTTGCGCCTTGAAACTATTCCGATCGTACAAGAGTTGAGACTCACAAGTAACCTTGCGCACTCTTGAACTTTACGTCCTCGCCGTCCGGTCTGGTGGTCCGTCATTTTTTTGCGCAGCACTGGAACTTTTTCAAAAGGCGTGGCGCCATCACAAGCAGCCGCAGCGGAGAATCTCTTAAAGAGAATCACGCTGCGGCTGCTTGTTTTTCACAGATTCGCCTTTCCGCTGCAAACGGATAAGCTGCCATAAAATCAAGCCTGTCAGGATCCAAATAGCGGCGACAAACAGGAAATTGCCACCGTAGAACAACGCCAGACCTGTTTGGTAGACCAACATCGATACGAGATACGCGCTTCCCGTTTGAAATACTGCCGCCGCCAAAGTCCATCGCCAGGATCCCAGCTCTTTTCGCATGGCACCGATCGCTCCAACACAGGGCGCCGCCAGCAGATTAAACAGCATGAAGCTATAAGCACTGAGCGGGACAAACAAGGAATGAAGTTCTTGGAACGCCGCGCCCTTTGACGGTAAAGCGTCAGGAGAAGAAAGCAGTATTTCCAGGGCGGCTACAATATTTTCCTTAGCCAATGTTCCCGAAAGGGTAGCTACCGCCGCTTCCCATCTTCCAAATCCCAGTGGGACAAATAACGGCGCCATACATTTTCCTAAATCCGCTAAAATACTTTCGGCGGGTTGGCTGACGGCAAAGCTCCAATCAAATCTCTGTAGAAACCATAATATTCCGCATCCGATAAAAATAATTGTACCGGCCTTTATTATAAACGCCTTTACACGTTCCCAAACTCTTCTGCTTACGTTTCTTAAATTCGGCAGGCGATAGGCCGGAAGTTCCATGATAAATCCAGTGGCTTCCCTTTGAAAGGGCTTTAATTGTTTTAGAAACATCCCCGCAAAAACCGCTGCGCCCATCCCGACAAAATACATCGAGGGAGCCACCCAGGTCTGATCGGGGAAAAAGGTACCAGCCAGCAGCGCAAACAGGGGAAGCTTGGCGCTGCAGGGAATAAACGGCGTTAAAAAGATCGTTAGCCGACGACTGGCTTGATCCTCTACCGTCCGGCTGGCTATAATCGCCGGAACAGAACATCCCGCACCCACCAGGAATGGAATAAATGATTTTCCGGAAAGTCCAATCCATTTCAACAGCCGATCCATCAGGAATGCTACCCGGGCCATATATCCGCAATCCTCTAAAAGAGAGAGGATCAAAAACAGCGCGGCAATTTGAGGCAGAAAGCTAAGTACAGCCCCTACTCCCCCCAGCAAGCCGTCTATGATCAGACTTTGCAGCCACCAGACGGTACCCATGGCTTCCAGCAGGGCCAAAAGATTCTCCGCTAGTATTCCTTGAAAGAACTCCTTTTGAATCCAGTCGGTTATCACGCCTCCCACCAGGTTGACGGAAACCATATATACCGCCCACATAAGAACAGTGAAAATAGGAAATCCTAAAAATCGGTTCATTAAAATTCTGTCGATCCGTCTGGAGGTATTTTGCGCTTTCGGATTCCTGCGAACTGTCAGTGCCATCAGACGGTCAACCTCACGGTACCTTGCGGATACCGCCGCCTCATCTTGGAAAGGGGCATTTAGGCTTTCGTTTTTCAGCATCTTCCGGGGTACTGCATTTCTTGCCCGATGCTTACTGGGTTCTTCCTTGTGGGGCGGTTTCGCAAATGGGGCGGCGGCAAAAGTTCTTTCCTGGCGCCTTCCTAAATTTACGGCCGTCTCCGCCGCTTCTCGGACTCCCTTTCCCTTAGAGGCCGACATTGGAACTACCGGACAGCAAAGCTCTCTGGAAAGGCGCGGAATGTCAATTTTGTCTTCTCTTTTTTCTACCGCATCCATCATGTTCAGAGCCAGCACGAGAGGAATCCCTAACTCCAGCAGCTGCGTGGTCAAATATAAGTTTCGCTCTAGGTTGGTGGCGTCAGTGATATTTAAAATCACATCTGGGCGCTCTTCCTCTAAAAACGCGCGGGCCGCCTTTTCATCCGGAGTGACAGCCTCCAGGGAGTAAATTCCTGGAAGATCCGCCACAAATACCTTCGGATTCCCCCGAAGCCTTCCCAACTTTTTTTCCACCGTCACCCCCGGCCAGTTGCCCACATATTGAGTGCTGCCGGTAAGCGCATTAAAGAGTGTGGTCTTTCCACAATTAGGATTCCCCACCAATGCGATTACCATGGGTCACACCCCCTTATCTGGTACTAGTTATATGGACAATATCCTATTGTTATGACCACCGGCATCCCCGAAACTTTCCCAGAAAGCTTGCCCTTTGTTTTCCTGCTATGCTATAATAAATTAATTATATTTCTATTTTATTCCATTAAAATTTCCTGGCTTTCCACCATAAAAGAGATTTAGGAGGCTTTTTCATGATTGTAAAACCAAAAACTAGAGGGTTTATCTGTACTACCGCCCATCCCACAGGCTGCGCGCGTCACGTCGCGGATCAAATTGCCTATGTGAAATCCCAGGGGGCAATGACCGGCTGTAAAAATGTACTGGTAGTAGGCTGCTCCACCGGATTCGGATTGGCCTCTCGTATTGCCGCCGCCTTCGGCTGTGGCGCGAAAACCATCGGCGTATCCTATGATCATCCCGCTTCCGGGAAGCGCACCGGAACTCCCGGATGGTATAATAACGCGGCTTTTGAGACTTACGCCCAAGCAGATGGTCTTTATGCCAAAACCTTGATCGGCGACGCTTTTTCCCAGGAAATGAAAGAACAAGCGGCTGAGTTGATTCAAAAGGATCTGGGGCAAATCGATCTTTTGGTCTACAGTGTAGCCGCTCCCCGCCGCACAGACGCCGAAGGACATACCTATTCCTCTGTTTTAAAACCGGTAGGCTCTCCCTTTCAAAGCCGCAGCATAGACCTGAGCACCAATCAAATCAAAGAGGTCTCCATTGAGCCAGCCAACGAAGAAGAGGTCGCCGCAACCATCAAGGTAATGGGCGGAGAGGATTGGCAGCTTTGGATCGATCTGCTAAAGGGAAAGGGGCTTCTCTCTCAAAACTTTACCACAGTGGCCTATTCTTATATTGGGCCGGAGGTAACCCACGCGATTTATAAAAACGGTTCTATCGGCCAAGCCAAAAAGGATCTCCAGGAAACAGCTTGCCGGATCACGGAACAATTGTCATCCATCGGCGGTAAGGCTTTGATTTCAGTAAATAAGGCCCTGGTTACCCAAGCCAGCGCCGCGATCCCCGTGGTACCGCTGTATATCTCCATCCTGTTCCACGTAATGAAAGAACAGGGGACTCATGAGGGCTGTATTGAGCAAATGGATCGTTTGCTTCGTAAAAAGCTGTTCGCTTCCCCTATGCCCGTGGATGAGGAAAACCGCCTGCGTATGGATGATTGGGAAATGGATCCCAAGGTTCAAAACGCCGTTGACGCGCTTTGGAATCAGGTTACTGATGAGAATCTGAAGCAATATGCGGATCTTGACGGCTACTGGAGAGATTTTTATCAGCTTTTTGGTTTCGAGATCGATGGCGTGGATTATGACGCCGATGTAGACGTGGATGTCAAAATTCCGTCTGTGGAATAAATTTTCGCTATTTTCCGATAGCAACAAAAAGCAAGGCCGGAGTTTACTAACTCCGGCCTTTTTTCTCAGAATTTTATTGAGAGTGCAAAAGGAAAATCTTTTTTCGCGCAGACCTATATGATAAAAAGGATCGGGATACAATGCCTTAAAGCATCAGACCGGCATCATTTGAGCGCCGGATAAAGCGAAATATAACACAACTACCACGCCCAGTACGATCCGGTACCAGCCAAAGGCCTTGAAGTCATGTTTTTTGATAAAGCCCATCAGGAATCGGATGGCCAGCATCGAAACAATGAAGGAAACTATCATGCCTACCAATAAAATTCCCAGCTCAGGGCCGGAGAAACCGCCGCCCTCAATTAGGAAGGCCAGAATTTTCACGCCGCTAGCGCCCAGCATGGCTGGAATCGCCAGGAAAAAGGAGAATTCCGCCGCCACAAATCGGGAGCACCCGAGAAACACAGCGCCAAGAATAGTGGCGCCGGAACGGGAAGTGCCGGGAATCAACGCCAGCATCTGGCATACACCGATGAGCAGGGCCATCTGGTAGGTCAGCTCGGAAAACTTTTTTACTTTAGGCTGCTTATTACGGCTTTCCAGGACCAGAAACAAAACACCGTAAATAATCAGTGTGGCCGCAATGACATAAGGAGTGGAAAGAACGCTGTCGATGACGTCATTAAATAAAATTCCGATGATACCGGCGGGAACGCTGGCCACCAGCACTTTTCCCCACAGGGAGAAAGTATTTTTCTTCTCCCGTTCCGTCTTCTTGGAGGAAAAGGGATTCAGTTTGTGAAAATAAAGCACTACCACCGCTAAGATAGAGCCGAACTGAATCAGCACCTTGAACATGTCAAAAAATTCCTGATTTCGAACCGGATCCGAGGCTACCATCAGAGGGGTAAACTGGTTCAACAGGATTAAATGGCCAGTGCTGCTGATAGGCAGCCATTCGGTAATACCCTGGACAATACCGAATAAAACGGATTTTAAATATTCTAGTAGGATTTCCATGCCGTCATCTCCTTGTTTTGGTGTCGCTCTTTTATCCTATGAACTGACGAACAAAAGCATGTTTTCTCATTCTGATTTTTCCGCGAAAACAGCGGATAGACCTTTACGATAAAAGCCAAAAGAATTGATAGTAAAAAACGCTTTCTAGCGGAGAGGAGCTAAATTTTTTTGCGAAAAACGCAGAAAATTAGGCCCAATGCCGCCAAGTTACCACACGGGAAAGGGAAATGCTTCTAAAATATCTACACTGAAGCGTTTTAAAACGTCAGTAAAAAGTATTAATTTTTTACGCTTGGCCTACAGCAGGCACTTTTTGAAACCGGCTTTACCGACCTGAAAGCCGGTTTGCGACTTGTCCCAGTAGGTTGTCCTAGCAGATTTCATTTTCTTTCATTCTCGTAAAAATTCCCTGCCAGTTTTCCTTAAGCTGTTGAGGGTGGGACCGATTCCTTCTTCTATGGACTTTTCATTTATCTTTACCTTAGACGCTATAGACGATTTCGCAAAGAAAGCGGGATTACAGACGAACCGTAATCCCCGCCTTTTTTGTGATTCCGCTATTTTTTCTTAGGTTTAAAGCTGTCCTTCAGCGACACGGAACGGTTGAACACCAGTTTTCCGGGCTTGCTGTCCTTATTGTCAAGACAGAAATAGCCTAAACGCATAAACTGGAATGATTTGGGAGCCTGGGCTTCCAGTAAGCCCTGCTCTATCTTACATCCGGTGAGGACTTCCAGTGAATTGGGATTTAACAGGGTTAAAAAGTCTTTATCTCCAGCCTCTGGTTCCGGATCCACAAACAGGTTGTCATATAGACGGACTTCCGCATCCAAAGCGGTTCTCGCGTCAGCCCAGTGAATAGTTCCTTTGATTTTTCTGCCGTCGGGAGTGTTGCCCCCTCTGGTCTCAGGATCGTATTCTGCGTATACCTCTACCACATTGCCGTTATCATCCTTTTTACAGCCGGTACAGCGGACAATGTAAGTGGTCTTCAGTCTCACCTCATTGCCCGGGAAGAGACGGAAGTAACCCTTCACAGGTTCCTCCATAAAGTCGTCAGCCTCGATATACAGCTCTCTGGAAAACGTCACCGTACGGGTACCGTCTTCCGGGCGGTTGGGATTATTCTCCACCTCGAACGTTTCGGTTTTATCCTCGGGATAATTGGTCAGGATCAGCTTGATCGGCCGCAGCACCGCCATGGTACGCTGGGCGTTCAGATTCAAGTCTTCCCGCAGGCAATGCTCTAAAAACCCGTAATCCACTGTGGAGTTCACTTTGGAGACCCCGATCCTATCGCAGAAATTACGAATGGAAGCAGGGGTATATCCTCTTCTTCTCAGGCCGCCCAGGGTGGGCATTCTGGGGTCGTCCCAGCCCGAAACATAGCCGTTTTCCACCAGAGCTCTCAGCTTACGCTTGCTCATCACCGTATGGTCGATACCCAATCTGGCGAACTCAATCTGCCGAGGCTTACAGGGACCGTCCACATTGTCCACGACCCAGTCGTACAGAGGGCGGTGGTCTTCAAATTCCAGAGAACACAGGGAATGAGTAATTCCCTCCAGCATATCCTCGATAGGATGGGCGAAATCATACATGGGATAGATGCACCAAGTATCCCCGGTGCGGTGGTGCCTCGCACGGTTGATCCGATAGATGACCGGGTCACGCATATTGAAATTGCCGGAGGCTAAATCGATTTTAGCCCGCAGAGTCATTTTGCCGTCCTCAAACTCGCCGGCCCTCATTCTACGGAATAGATCCAAGCTCTCCTCCTTAGGCCGATCCCGATAGGGGCTCACCGCCGGATGGGTCAAATCTCCCCGGTTTTCCCGCATTTGCTCGGGGGTCAGCTCACATACGTAGGCCAGTCCTTTTTCGATCAGTCGGCAGGCGAACTCATACATTTTCTCAAAATATTCGGAGGCGTAGTAAAACCGGTCGTCCCAGTCAAATCCCAGCCAATGGATATCCTCCTTGATGGCGTCCACATACTCTACATCTTCCTTGGTGGGGTTGGTATCATCCATTCTCAGGTTACAAATCCCGCCAAACTTTTCCGCTGTGCCAAAGTCGATGCAGATCGCCTTGGCGTGGCCGATATGCAAGTATCCGTTGGGCTCCGGAGGAAATCGGGTATGAACCTGTTTTCCCTCAAACTGGCCGCCCGGCTTCAAATCCTCCACAATATAGTCCTGTATAAAATTGAATGGGGTTTCTTCCCCTTCCGCTGGCTTTACAATTTCCGGCATGAA
>CAUFXR010000029.1 GCA_959596515.1 uncultured Oscillospiraceae bacterium | reverse complement strand
CCGACATCCACATAAATCTCATTCGGAGCGATACCAACGACTACACCGTGAACTTTTTCATCTGTAGTAAAGCTTTTCAGAGATTCTTCAAGCATCTCCTCGAAGTTCATTTCTCCTTCATTAGTCTCAGTCATTTCTTTGTTTTCTAGAATATCCGTCATGGTTTCTAGTGCCTCCTTTATAATGCTGGCAGGTGTGGATGCACCCGCCGTTATTCCAATGGAATACGCCTGCTTGATTTCAGATACCGGCAACTCCTTCGCGGTCTCAATTAAGCAAGTCCTGCAAAAAGGTTCACACACGCTTTTCAGCTTCGCCGTGTTTGAACTCTGTCTGCCCCCGATGATAATCATCAGGTCTTTTTGCTTTGCCAACTTGACAGCTTCGGCCTGCCTTTCTGATGTAGCATTACATATTGTATCAAAAATTGAGGCGTTTGTATATACTCTTTTCAGAATTTTCAAACAATTTTCCCATTCTGATACGCTAAAGGTCGTTTGAGCCACCACGCAAAGCTCTTTCTGGGTTAACTTTGGGTACTGCTCAACCAGCTTTTCAAGCTCCTCCCGATTGCGGAAAACATAGCTTTCTCCCGGGCAATGTCCTCTGATTCCCCGCACTTCCGGATGATCCGGGTCACCAGCGATGAAAACCGGTACTCCTTTTTCGGAAGCGGAAAAAACGATTTGATGAATTTTCCCCACAAATGGACAGGTTGCGTCAGCGTATTCTATGCCAAGATGTTCGATCTCACGCAGGATACCAAGAGGAACGCCATGAGAGCGAATCACTAATATTCCGCCTGTCTGAACCTGGTTTGGCTGGGAAACAATCGTCACGCCCCGCTGTTCCAGGGAGGACACCATCTGAGGATTGTGAATAATTGGCCCTAATGTATAAACTTGTTTTCCCTCATCCAGCAGATTGTTTACAATTTCAATCGCGCGATTGACTCCAAAACAAAAGCCAGCGGTTTTCGCTACTGTAATATCAGTCATTACACTCTCCTTTTTAGATATCCTGTTGCCGCAGCGCACTGATCAACTCCATAATTCTGCGGCTCGCTTCCCGGAACTGGGGACCGGTTCCCTCAGTAATACCCAATTCCTCCGGGGTCACCGTTTGGCCGCAGTTGATCGTCACACGGTGAAACAGTTTTAGCAATCCGCCACCTTTGGTGGAAATGGCTACCGGTAAAATCGGAACCTGGGCTTTATAAGCGAGCATCGCAGCCCCGGATTTAGGCTTTAACAGATTTCCATCCTTGGATCGGGTTCCCTCAATAAAAATTCCCACTACGGCGCCCTGTTTCAGATATTCCTCCGCTAAATTAATGGCGCCCTCGTCATGCTTTCCACGCTGGATAGGAAACGCTCCCAAGGCAGAGATAATCTTTGACACAAATTTATTCTGAAACAGCTCACTTTTCGCCATATACCGGATCATTCGCTTTTGGGATAATCCCAAAAAAACAGGATCCTTCATCGAAATATGGTTACAGCATACCACACATCCCTTTCCCTGCGGCAGGCTGTTCTTATTCTTGACCTTGTAAAAATAGAGAACTTTAAAAATAATGGGCAATAAGCCTTTGGCAAAATTATAAAACGGCGTGTTTTTTGTCAGGTCACCCACGGGAAATTCTCTCCTTTATCAATTCAGTTACCTTGTCCACCGATTGTTCTAAATTTAAATCTGAGGTATCCATATAAACAGCATCCTCGGCCGGCTTAAGCGGAGCGATTTCTCGATGAGAGTCCTGATAGTCTCGCTGCTTGATTTCCGCCAACACCTGATCATAATCTGTGGCCGGATCTTTTTCTATGAGCTCCCGATACCTTCGTCTGGCTCTTTCCTCAGGCGAGGCGGTCAGAAATATTTTTAATTGAGCGTGAGGCAGCACCACAGTACCGATATCTCGTCCGTCCATCACCACATTGTGAAGCTTTGCCAGAGATTGCTGCAAATCGAATAAAAACTCCCGAACAGCCGGAAGAGCGGAAACTTTAGAAGCCATCATGGAAACCTCAGGGGTACGGATCAGGTCGGAAACATCCCTATCATTTAACAGCACATGCTGTTCCCCGTTTTGGAATTCCAGATTTATTTTTATAGTCAAAAGAAAATCTCTCACCATTTTGGTGTTTTCCAAATCAATACGGCGTTCCATGGCGGAAAGGCCGACCGCCCGGTAAAGAGCGCCGGTGTCCACATAAATAAATCCCATATTCTTCGCCGCACGCCTTGAGATCGTACTTTTCCCGGCTCCCGCGGGACCATCAATAGCGACTGAAAACATTTGGTTACCCCCAAATAGAATTTCCGGCTAAATAGCCGGTCGAAAAAGCAATCTGAAGATTAAAGCCTCCGGTGTATCCGTCAACATCCAACACCTCGCCCGCAAAAAAAAGTCCTTGAACCAGCTTGCTTTCCATAGTTTTCGGCGAGACCTCATTGACCGCCACGCCTCCCGCGGTAATAATCGCCTCCTCAATGGGACGAAACCCGGAAATCGTCACCGTCAGAGATTTCAGCAGCTTTCCAAAATTCATTCTTTCCCGGCGGAAAATCTGATGACATTTCTTTTCTCCAGGAATTCCGGACAACTCTACCGCTACCGGTATCAGTTTTCTAGGCAGCAGCTCCTGCAGAGAATTACTAAAATCCCGGTTTTGAAACTTTTGAAAATCCCTTTGAAGCCGCAAATCCAATTGATCAGAAGTCAAGCCTGGCTTTAAGTCGATATGAATTTCATACCGCTCTGGGGCAAAATTCCTCATATGAGCGCTGGCGCTTAAAATCACCGGACCGCTGACGCCGAAATGAGTAAACAGCATTTCACCGAAATCTTGATAAATCTCTTTTTCCTGTTCCCGATCTATAACATGAATAGCGATATTACGTAAAGACAACCCCTGCAGTTCCCGGCACCAATCTTCCCGGCAAATCAAAGGCACCAAAGAAGGTCTGGTAGGGATAATGGTATGCCCGGCCTGCTTCGCCAGCTGATAACCCGCCCCGGTCGATCCGGTTCCGGGATAAGAAAGTCCCCCGCAGGCTACGATAACACTGTCCGCCTGTATCTTATTTCCAGAAGAAGCTTTAACACCTTTTACGGTTCCATTTTCTATTATAAGGTTTTTTACGTCTTCCTGCAATATACAGACGCCAGAAGCTTCCACATCCCTTCTCATCGCGTCCACTATATCTACCGCCTGATCACTGACAGGGAACACACGGTTTCCGCGCTCTGTTTTTAACGGCACGCCTAACCTCTCAAAATACTCCATCACATCCTGAGGGGAAAAACGATTGATCGCGCTGTATAAAAAGCGTCCATTCCCCGGTATCGCACCAATGAATGTCTGGGGATCGCAGTGATTACAAACATTACATCGGCCTTTTCCGGTTATCATCAGCTTTCTTCCCAGTTTTGCGTTTTTTTCCAGCAATACCGTCCGGGCTCCCAGCTTTCCGGCGCTGGCGGCCGCCATCATTCCCGCAGGGCCTCCGCCTACCACGGCAACGTCAAACTCAAGCTTCAACAGGATCCTCCTCAACCCTCTCGTAGACCTCATATTCAGCCCAGATCTCCTCCAGGTTTTGGAAGGTCTCCGAAACCTCGTCCTTTTTCTTTAAAGCCGTAGCCACGATTATCGCATTAATCAGACTTAACGGCGCTACCAAGCTGTCTACTACAGAAGCCATATCGCTTCTGGCCAATAAAACATAGTCAGCCTGTTGCGCCAAAGGCGACAAAAGGCTGTCCGTCAAAGCGATCCCTTTCGCGCCTTTTCGTTTCGCAAAATTCATCGCATTGACCGCCTGCTTCGAATACCGGGGAAAACTGATGCCGACGACTACATCCTCCTCATTAATGCGAAACATTTTCTCGTAAAGCTCTGTTTTGCTGGTCGTAGTCACCAGTTCAACTTTCTCGAAAATCAGGCTGAAATAATAGTTCAAGAATATTCCCAGAGCAGAAGCACTCCGGGCAGCTAAAATATAAATTTTTCTCGCGGAAACAATGGCATCTACCGCTTCATAAAAATCTTTGTGAGAGGTTTCCTCCAGAGTTCTACGAATTTTATCAATATCCTGATTCAGCACACTGTCGAGAATATCCGCATCGCCGATCCGGTTGCTGGTAACCTCGATCCGCTGAACCGAGGTTAGCTTATTCCGTATCATTTCCTGCATGGCTTTCTGAAGCTGCGGATATCCGTCGTAACCCACTTCTGTTGCAAAACGCACCACTGTGGATTCACTGACGCCAACAGTTGCCCCCAGCTTGGAGGCAGTCATAAAGGCAGCCTTATCATAATGGTCTTCAATATATTGGGCAATACGCCGTTGGCCTTTCGAAAAACCGGGCATCATTTTCTCGATACGAGATAATAAATGTTTCACGCCAAGTCCACTCCTTATTGCGGTTCTGTCTCTGGTAAGTTTCCATTTATTTTTATTCCGCTATAAACTTTTCTAACTGGAAAATCCTAAATTTTTTAATTCTATCATTCATAGTAAAACTTAATCTTGCAAAAATCAAGTGAAAAATAGGTGATTCGGCGTTTTTCCTTTACTTTTTTGCAAGTTCATTTCACAAAAACGCAAAAACACATCCGAATATAAAGCGTATCTTTATCATTCGGATGTGTTTTATTTTAAGGTTTTGGTTACTCGGTGATGCAGTTTTTCCACATAAGTAGCGACCAAACCGGACAAAGCGATATCATAAATTAAGAACACCACATTGCCAAGGATTAAAAAGACCCACGGCAGATAAATACCGAATACAGTAAAAGATTCCTCGGGAAGCTGCAAAAAGTTAACAGCTAAAAAGAAACAGGCAACTACAGCTACATTGAATACCGCGAATTTGCTGATCCAGGCAAAAATTTTATTTGAAATTCGCTCTAAAAAAGATTTTAAAACCGGATAATATCCAAAGAACAACACATATAAAAGAGCTGCCTCTTTATCCGCGGCGAACAACAGCGAAAGCACCGCGACTGCGGCATAAATCATCCATGCCCATTTGGCTCCGATTTCAATTACCGCCACAATCAGCAATACTCCCGCGATAGCCGGTAAAGCATAGGTGCCAATCGGAATCAGCCCAGTGAGAAACATCAGCACCACTCCCAGCGCCGTCAGTAACCCTCCAAGAGCTATCTTTCCACTTTTACTCAAACGGAAGCCTCCTATCTGGTTAGCAGCAGGGGATCAAATCCCCGCCCATACATTCGCAACAGCAATCCGCACAGATCAGAGAAGAACACACATCACAAGCGTTGCATCCTCCGGCGGCAGGAGCTGTACGATTATATCCGCCATAAGCGCCGTTCCTCTGGTTTTGACATTGATTCATCGCCGCTCGGTACTCCATATTACCGGGATCCATATTGCAAGCGGTAGAAAAATTATTATAGGCTTCTTCCATCCACCCTTTTTTATATAAACAGGTTCCTTTCAGAAAATACCACTCTCCGCCTCTGCGGCCGGCGGGAACGCCGTCTAAAATCTGTTCTGCATCCGCGATTCTTCCGTTCATCAGCAAATTTCGGACATCGCTGTATTCCGTGCTTCTTCCATAGGAGGCGCCTGGCTGGTAGCTTCCCTGATAGCCGCCTTGGTATCCACCATAACTATTCTGCTGCTGATAGCCCCCATTATTGGCACGGGCTTTCCGGTCGTTCATAATGGTATCATAAGCCTCATTGATTTCCTTCATCTTTTCAGACGCAAGGTCCGCCAGCGGGCTTTCCGAATAATTATCCGGATGATATTTTTTCGCCAGCTCCCGATATGCGGTTTTAATTTCATCGTCGGTAGCGTTCGGCGATACTCCTAATACTTTATACGGATCTGACATTGTTACCTCCAATGGGTTTGCCCCATAAAAATTGAGAGCGCGCTTTAAACTTTTTCCCTTTTCGCCTTTCTGTCATATAGGACCAATTTCTGCATGGCCGGAAGGCCTTGGGTTAAAATATTTGAAATCACCGTATCAAAATGATGCAGCGACAACAATTGATAGGACAAAATAATCTGGGAAAGGGTTTGATTCAATACGCCATTACAATAATCCGCCAATACCTCCCCTTGCAGAGGGGTTTCCCGTTCACGGATTAATTTTTTAACAAAAGGATTAAAGTTGTTTCTCTTTTGATCCTTTTCTATATCATCCGCCGCGTCAATCAAATAAATCCACCGGCCCAGAAAATAACCTAATTGGAGAAAAATGGCTTCCAGCATCTGATCCCCGCCGGCTACCGGCATCAAAACTTTACGCAACATCACCGCAGTAGGCTCCGCAGCGGCGTCAATGCCCGTCTCGGGATCTTTCTCTACTTTTGACTGTGCTTCGATATATTCGTATACAATGGAATTGAGCTCTGGGTATCTTTTTCTCGCCTTATGATAGCCCCGTACAGCGAAAGGCAAAAGGCAGGCAGAACGGATTTTCCCCAAAAAGCCGGAATCCTTTATATCATCCTTGATCTTGTAGTAAGCGGTCAACACCGAAACCGCACCGGCGTAAGCATAACTCTCTTCGTAGCCGGTACAATAAGCACACCGCTTTGTAGGGTTTACTACACACCGTCCCGCTTCAAACCCCGGGCAATCTTCCCGCAGCGCTATGGATAACATCGCCAAAAACGTGCCGTCATAACTTAACGCCAGTCGGGAAAGCCGGCCGTAATCTTTTCCCATCCGTTTACACAAACCGCAATAAGCGCTTTTATAAAGGTCATATTCCTTGACCAGCAGCTCAGGCTTATTGGGCCGGATGTAACCAAACACAGCGATAACTCCATTTCCACAGCGTTCTCTTTTTAAAATAACAACTGTATTTTACACTATTTTCTCATAGGGTGCATTAACTAATTGTAAACTTTTTATTGGTGGAAAATATGGCTTTTCTGAAGATAGTTCTTATCATTTAGTAAGTTGGATCCGATAGAACCATACCTTGCTATAGTTGGAATTTTATTTTCCGGTTATTGCTTGTATCTTTGTCTTGTATCTTTAGTTTAAATACGGACAAAAAAGCCACCTGTTTTTTTCAGGTGACTTTCTGCCGGGTCAGCTTATTCATGAACAATATATCAGAAAAGCATGAGTAACGTATCAAAAAGATTGATATCGTAGGAGCATATGGGGCTCAGCGCTTCCGGAGAGCAAAAAACTTTTTCTTGCGCATGAAGCGAGAAAAACTTTTCTAATCTAGAGCTTGACAGCCCCCCAAAAAGCTTCACGCCTGGTTGCCCGTCCTGTCGCGGAGATGGCCAAACGATGCGAGAAAAGAGTGACACAGTTCCTTTGAAGAAATTTACCGTGATAAAATTCTTTTTCATCTTTTCAAGCGCCGAATTTTCCAGAAAATCTAATTCACAGCATTTTTTTCAAATAACGTCCTGTATAGGAATTTTCTACTTTCGAGATTTCCTCCGGGGTTCCCTCCGCAACGATGAAGCCTCCTTTGTCTCCACCCTCCGGACCTAAATCGATAATGTGGTCCGCGGTTTTGATTAAATCCAGATTATGCTCGATCACCACGACAGTATTGCCGGCGTCTACCAGCTTTTGCAGCACATCGACCAAACGGTGCACATCGGCAATATGCAGACCGGTAGTCGGCTCATCTAAAATATAGATAGTCTTTCCGGTAGAACGCTTAGAAAGTTCGGTGGCCAGCTTTACTCTTTGAGCCTCACCACCGGAAAGCGTGGTGGAGGATTGTCCGATCTTTACATATCCCAATCCGACATCTTGGAGCGTCTGGAGCTTACGGGCGATCTTTGGAAGCGAAGCGAAAAACTCAAGTCCCTCGTCCACTGTCATTTCCAGCACATCGTAAATATTTTTATCTTTATATTTGACCTCCAAGGTTTCCCGATTATACCGTTTCCCTTTGCATACCTCACAGGGAACATAAATATCCGGCAAAAAATGCATCTCGATTTTTAGAATACCGTCTCCCTGGCAAGCCTCGCACCGTCCTCCCTTCACATTAAAAGAAAATCTTCCGCTGTTGAAGCCACGCATTTTCGCTTCCTGGGTGGAAGCAAAAAGCTCCCGAATATCGTTAAACAGTCCAGTATACGTAGCGGGATTTGACCGGGGCGTTCTGCCAATGGGCGACTGGTTGATATCGATGACCTTGTCCAGATACTGAAGGCCGGTAATTTTATCATGTTCTCCAGCCCTGCATTTCGCGCCGTTCAGTTCAGAAGCCAGATGCTTATACAAAATCTCATTGATTAGAGAAGATTTTCCTGAACCGGAAACCCCGGTGACGCACACCAGCTTTCCCAATGGGATTTTTACGTCAATATTTTTTAAGTTATTTTGCCTTGCGCCGACAATCTTTAACGTTTTTCCGTTTCCCTTTCGGCGCTTTTCCGGCACCGCTACCTGCTTTTTACCGCTCAGGTACTGTCCAGTGATTGACCGTTCGCAGGCTTTGATCTCATCTACCGTGCCAGCGCAAACAATTTCTCCACCTTTGACTCCAGCGCCCGGCCCCACGTCTACTATATAATCTGCGGCGTACATAGTATCCTCGTCATGTTCCACAACGATCACTGTGTTTCCCAAATCCCGTAGATGCTTCAGGGTTCCCAGGAGCTTATCATTATCCCGCTGGTGCAAACCTATACTGGGCTCATCTAGAATATACAGGACTCCCATTAAAGAGGAACCGATTTGGGTGGCCAAACGAATTCTCTGGCTTTCCCCGCCGGAGAGGGTCCCGCTCGCCCGGGATAAGGTCAGATATTCCAGACCAACGCTTTGCAGAAAACCCAGCCGCTCGATGATTTCCTTCAGAATCGCTTTCGCGATCATCCGTTCCCGATCGGTAAGTTGCAAATTCGTGACAAATTCCAGCGCGTCGGAAACAGACTTTTCACAGAAATCGCTGATATTGATCCCGCCTACCGTAACGGACAGGCTCTCCGGGTTCAGGCGCTTCCCATGACATTCATCACAGGGGATTTCACTCATAAACCCTTCGATCTCTTCCTTGATCCAATTACTGGAGGTCTCCCGGAATCGACGCTCCAAATTATTGATAATTCCTTCAAACTTGGTATAGTAGGTGCCGCTACCGTACTCGTTTTTTCGAACAATCTTGATTTTATCTTCCGCCGGCGTTCCATACAACAGTAAATTCACAATGTCAGCCGGCAAATCCTTGATGGGAGTATCCAGAGAAAAATGGTATTGCTTCGCCAGTGCCTCGAAATACATGGAGGCGATGGTGCTGCCCTCCATAGCCCAGCCACTGGCCTTAATTCCTCCCTGTCGAACAGAAAGCTCCTTGTTGGGGATCACTAAATCCGGATCCACCTTCATAAACACGCCCAATCCGGTACACTTTTTGCAAGCTCCAAAGGGGTTATTGAAGGAAAACATCCGAGGCGTCAGTTCATCAATACTAATTCCATGCTCAGGGCAGGCGTAATTCTGCGAAAAGGTGATATCCTTCCCATCCACGACATTAATAATCGTCAAACCTCCCGTCAGGCTGGATGCGGTTTCAATGGAATCGGAAAGCCGGGAACGGATCTCAGGCTTAATCACCAAACGGTCCACGACAATTTCGATGGTATGTTTTTTATTTTTCTCCAGTTTGATGGTCTCAGACAGGTCATAAATCAGGCCATCCACACGAACGCGGACATATCCGCTTTTTCGGGCAGCCTCAAATTCTTTTACATGTTCGCCCTTTCTTCCCCGGATGACCGGAGCCAGCACCATAATTTTGGTGCCGCCTGGTAAAGCCATGACCTGATCCACAATTTGATCGATGGTTTGCTGTTTGATCTCTTTGCCGCACACCGGACAGTGCGGAACGCCAATTCTAGCATATAACAATCTGAGATAGTCATAAATCTCGGTTACCGTGCCAACAGTTGACCTAGGGTTTTTTGAGGTGGTTTTTTGATCGATAGAAATGGCCGGAGACAAACCTTCGATGTAATCCACATCCGGCTTTTCCATCTGTCCCAAAAATTGACGGGCATAGGAGGAAAGAGATTCCACATACCGGCGCTGACCTTCAGCGTAAATCGTATCAAAGGCCAGCGAGGATTTTCCGGAACCGGATAGCCCCGTGAACACTACCAACTGATCTCTAGGAATCTCCAAGTCAATATTTTTAAGGTTATGCTCTCTGGCTCCTTTTACAAAAATACTTTTACTAGACAAAACAACGCTCTCCTTAGTTTTTAATCAAATCATTTCCCGGACTGCAGTTTTTTAATCCGGTCTCGCAGGTAGGCGGCATGTTCAAATTCCAGAAGCTTCGCGGCAGCCTTCATCTCCTTGGTAAGCTGCTCGATCAACTGCTGACGTTCCAGTTTCGTCAGGCGCTTTCCAGACTTTCTGTCATCTTTATGGCTGGAAATTTCCAATACCTCTGCCACTTTCTTAACGATCGTTTTCGGTGTGATACCATGTTCCTGATTATACCGGATCTGGATATCCCGTCTTCGCTGGGTCTCACGAATCGCGGTTTCCATGGAAGGAGTCACCTGATCCGCATACATGATGACTTGCCCCTCCGCGTTTCTGGCGGCGCGGCCTATCGTCTGAATGAGAGAACGGTCAGAGCGCAGGAAGCCCTCCTTATCCGCATCCAGAATCACTACCAAGGACACTTCCGGAATATCCAAGCCTTCTCTCAGCAGGTTAATACCGACTAAAACATCGAATTCTCCCAAACGGAGATCTCGAATGATCTCCATCCGTTCTACCGTATCAATATCGTGATGCATATACCGAACCCGGATCCCCATTCCTTCCAAATAGGCGGTGAGATCCTCCGCCATTTTTTTGGTCAAAGTGGTTACCAGCACCCGGTTACCTTTGGCCACTCGAAGATTGATCTCGGAAATTAAATCATCGATCTGTCCATCCGTTGGCTTCACGATGATCTCCGGATCCAACAGGCCGGTAGGACGAATCACCTGCTCCACAATCTGGGTGCTTTTCTCTTTTTCCAAATCGCCTGGGGTTGCGCTGACAAATACCACCTGGTTGATCCGCTGATAAAACTCGTCAAAATTCAACGGACGGTTGTCATAGGCCGACGGAAGTCGGAAGCCATATTCAATCAGGCTTTCTTTTCTCGCCCGGTCTCCGGCATACATGCCACGCACCTGAGGCAGAGTCACATGGGACTCATCTACGAACAAAAGGTAATCTTTTGGGAAATAATCTAAAAGCGTAAACGGCGCGCTGCCAGGTTTTCGGCCTGCCATCACCCTGGAATAGTTTTCGATTCCCTTACAAAATCCGATTTCCTGGAGCATCTCAATATCATACCGGGTTCTCTGCTCGATTCGTTGGGCCTCCAGCAGTTTTCCCTCCCGCCGAAAATACGCTAGCCGTTCTTCCAGCTCCCGCTCGATTTCTTGAATCGCCTCTTTCATTTTTTCTTTGGGAACAATATAGTGAGACGCCGGATAAATAGCGACATGCTTTAGATCCGCTTTGATATCCCCTGTCAGCGGGTTAAACTCGCTGATTCTGTCCACCTCATCGCCAAAGAATTCCACCCGCACCGCAGTATCGTTGGACTGGGCTGGAAAAATTTCCACCACATCTCCCCGAACACGGAATTTATTGCGGATAAAGTTAATATCATTTCTCTCATATTGCAGCTCTACCAGTTTTTTTAAAAGCTCATCCCGGTTCTTTTGCATACCCGGGCGCAGGGAAATAACCATGGTACGGTAATCAATCGGGTTTCCCAGGCTGTAAATACATGAAACGCTGGCCACAATAATAACATCTCTGCGCTCAGACAAAGCTGAGGTCGCGGAATGGCGCAGCTTATCAATTTCATCATTGATCGCCGAATCCTTTTCAATATAGGTGTCTGTTGTAGGGATATAAGCTTCCGGCTGATAATAATCATAGTAGCTGACAAAATACTCGACTGCGGATGTTGGAAAGAATTCGCGAAACTCACTGCACAGCTGAGCCGCCAAAGTTTTATTGTGCGCTAAAACCAGTGTAGGTTTTTGCACCTGTGAAATAATATTGGCCATGGTAAATGTCTTACCGGAACCTGTAACCCCCAGCAGAGTCTGTTCTTTATCCCCTCTTTTGACTCCTTCTACCAACTTGGCGATAGCCTGCGGTTGGTCTCCGGTAGGCTTGTATTGGGAAACTAATTGAAATAATTCTTCATTATTTTGATTACTCATACACAATTTCCCCTATTAACAATAGAAACTATAGGCCCAAGCGCCTATTTTTTAACGTCCTGCTAGCCTAACAATTTACGTGAATCGCGAATTCGCTCCCTAAGATCCATCATTTTATAAAATCAATTAATACTAGGTTGTGCTAATGTTTTAGTATACCACGAAATTTTACATTTTTCAATTTTTCGTTATAGGCGTTATATGCTCAAAAGTCACTACCAGTTCCTAGTTTATCCTAGATTTTAACACAAAAATATTGAGGCCGCTTTTAGCGGAACCTCAAATAAAACGCGGCTTTTATCATCTGAAAAGAGACTTTAAGAAGTAAAAATTCATTATGGCAAATTCTATTTCCTGCAGTTTATTTAAAGGCCCGACTCCGTTTTTCTTGTCAGCGCAAGCAAGAAGCCTAGCGTTAATAAATCAACAGTAACAGGACTGGTTCTAAATTATATTCTTTACGTCTTCATTCTAATGATTCCAATCATCTGCTGATGTCCGTTGGGATTTTACTGCTCAGCATCCGGGCTCTGCGGAGGATCGGTCTAATACACCTTTTCCAGCCTGCTTTTTCTAAAAAATGTATGGGGCTCTTCACTTATTGGAGGTTTTGCTACAGCGGTGATTCCTTTATGTTTCCCATTTAAAGTTTCGAGAAAAGTAAATATCCCCCGGCTAAACCGGGGGATATTTACTTTAATTTTAAGAAACTTGCGAATCAGATATCTTCGCCAAGGCTTTTTTAAATTGCACTGCAAATAAAATCGCCGTGAAAGTAACCGCCAAAGCATCCGCAATCGGTTCCGCCAAATACACCGCCATTGTCTGATTGGAAACCCAGATAGCCGGCATAATATATATCAACGGAATTAAAAGGATAAATTTCCGCATTACAGCGACGATAATGGATTCCTTTGCTCTTCCCAAAGAGTTAAATGTCATTTGACAGGCCATCTGTATTCCAAAAAGGAACATGGAAGCCATGTAAATACGAAGAGCTGTTTTGGTAAATTCCACCATTTCTCCGTCTGAGGTAAACATAGCCGCGAATAGCTGGGGGAACATCATAACAAGGGCCCATAACACCACCGCATATAGGACACTTGTTTTCAATAGCAGTTTAAAGGCGGCCTTTACTCTCTCTACTTTTCTTGCGCCGTAATTATAGCTGATAATCGGCTGGGCACCTTGTCCCAGTCCCTGTAACGGCAGCATAGCGAACTGCATAACGCTTGTTAAAATAGTCATTGCGCCCACGGCGATATCTTTTCCGTATTTCAAGAGTGAGGAGTTAAAACAAACGGAAATCACGCTTTCACTAGCCTGCATAATGAAGACAGATAATCCTAACGCCAAGCAGGGCAGAATGATTTTTGCCTGTAAGATAAGATTCTTTCTTTTAATTCTCAGCATAGTTCGTTTTCCAAACAGGAAAGCCAATACCCAGGCGCATGAAAGGGCCTGAGAAATAATGGTCGCTAAGGCGGCGCCTTGCACATCCATGTTAAAGCCAAAAATAAATATCGGATCTAAAATGATATTCGCCACTGCGCCGATCAAAACGGAAAGCATGCCGATTTTCGCGAATCCTTGCGCGGTAATAAAAGCATTCATGCCTAAGGTAAGCTGTACAAACAGCGTACCGATAGCATAAACATTCATATAGCGAACACCATATCCGATGGTGTTTTCACTGGCGCCAAAAGCCATGAGAAAATCATAGTTCCAAATCAGAAGAATCGCCGTAAGGACTACTGAAATCATAATCTGCACTACAAAACAGTTGCCCAGGGTTTTTTCCGCCGATTCCATGTCTTTCCTTCCCATAAAAATCGACGCTCTTGGGGCGCCTCCGTAGGCTACCAGCGCCGCAAACGCTGAAACAATCATAATCAGCGGCATACAAACCCCTACGCCAGTCAAAGCCATCGCGCCAATATCTGAAATATGACCAATATACATGCGGTCTACAATATTATAAAGCATATTGATGACCTGGGCCGCTACAGTCGGAAACGCCAGCTTCAAAAGGAGTTTCCCAATCGGTTCTCGTCCTAGAAAGTCTTTATCTTGATTCATGACCAATGATTCCTTTCTATTGCCGTCAAAGTATTGTTTAAAATTCTACTATTAAAACTTTCATATAGCATCCACTCTTCAGGAGTAAATCCACTGAAAACAATTTTCCAAAATTTTTCTTGAACCTTTTCAATGCTATCCAGTATAGGTTTCGCCTCTGGTAAAACTTCTAAATGAATAACTCGCCGGTCATTGGTATCCTGATGACGCCGAAGAATCGATTTTTGTATCAGTCCCTCTACCGCTTTTGAAATGGAACCCTTTGATAACAAGCGAAGTTCTACCATATCCATAGCCGTATCCTTGCCTGGGTTGTGCTGTAGAAAACTAATAATATCCGCCTCGATTCCCGTGAGCTGATACTGTACACAGACCTCCTTCAGCATCTCTTCATACAGTTTCAGGCTTTTTCGGATTCCTAGCCAAAGATTAGAGTTATCTTTCATAAGCGCAGCCACTCCTTTCCAAGGAAATTGATTTTGTTTTAAACAGTTTATATAAAAACAATTTTTATATAAACTATTATAAATTATTATCTGATCCTGTCAAGAGCCGCAAACAAAAAAGCGCTAAAACAAGTACAGACTTGCTCTAGCGCTTTTTACCTGCATTTTTATCTGCAAGTGTGATTTAAAAATTAGTATTATTCCAGCCCCAATCAGGAGAGGCAATATACCGGATATAAATATCCTTTGGATCCACACCCAACTGCTTTTGGAACAGTTCGCATACCGCTTTGGTCATCTTTTCTGAGGCAGCCGAATCGATCTGTTTTCCAAGCATCTTAACCTCTACAATCGCCATTGGATGAGAATTATCACCTCGGAACCACATACAGCAATTGTCCTCTAGGGTAACCATCAGCCAATCCTCTGTTTTTCCCGGCAGATAAGTAATATCTTTTCCCAACTGGCTTTTGATAATATCAGCTACTTCCTCGGTTACCTTTACATTGGTTTTTATTTGAATGCAAGGCATATTAACCCATTCTCCCTTCTCTTTATATCGTTTACGAATATAAATGTTTTAATTAATATTCTGGATATCTGGAAAACCATTTTTTTCTATTGTATAATATTTTTATTGAAAAGGCAATGATAAAGAAACCAAAATTAAGAAAAGAGTGCTCTTACATGAAAATCACCCAGACAAAAGATATCCGCGCCGCTAACCGATGGGAAATTATCAAGCAGATTCTCCATAATTACCCTATTAGCCGCGTCGATATCTGCACCCGCACTGGACTAAATAAAGCAACAGTCTCTACGATTGTCAAAGAATGGATTGACGCCGGCCTTTTAACCGAAACCGAGCTTGGAAAATCCGCGAGCGGAAGAAAGCCGATTTTGCTTCAGCCCATGTTAAACGTAGGCTATGTGATGGCGGTAGATATCGACGTCCGCAATGTACAAACCATCCTCACGGATCTTTCAGGGGAAAGGATTCTTTCCCGAAGAAAATTTTCCATTAAAAACACAGATTTTTCCGTGGTATATATCCAAATCTGCAACGCTTTGGATGAGATGTTGAACGGTCAGCCTAAAACACGCTACGGTTTGGTTGGAATTGGGGTTTCCGTTCACGGCATTGTGGATCTTTCTGGCCTGATCCGTTTTGTTCCCAGCCTAGGATGGCGGAATATCGATATCTGTACTCTACTGGGCGAACGCTACCACGTTCCGGTAAAGATCGATAACGACGGTAATCTGGCGGCTATCGCGCAACAGAACATTGAAATCGTTCCCAGCGAACAAGACGATCAAACTGTCAAACCGACTTATCAAAGCTTTGCGGCGGTAAACATTAGCGACTCGATCTCTGCCGGATTGATCACCAACGGCGAATTGCTTCGGGGCTATCACGGCTTTGCAAACGCCATTGGCCATCACACTATCAATTTTGATGAACCCAGACAGTGTCATTGCGGAAAATTCGGTTGCTGGGAACAATACTGTTCTGACAGCGCGGTAATCGCTTATGCCAACAGTCTTCTTCCAGCTCCCATTAAAAGCATTCAGGAATTGATTGTTTTGATTCAACATCAAAATCCCACGGCCCAAAAAGTTTTAGACCGGTTCATTTCTTATCTAGCCATTGGCCTGACGAATATTATTTTTATTTTCGACTGTCAGATAATCTCGCTAAGCTCAGAGCTTTTAAGCGCTCTTCCCTATTATCTGCCGGAAGTTCTGCGGAGAATGATCCTTCCCATCACCCATTCGGAACAGGTAATTCTTTCTCACCTAGGCAAAAATGGTGCCATCTTAGGTGCGGCCGGTCAAGCGGTAGAACATTTTTTACAGGAAATTGCCAATACGGAATCAGAAGTTTGATTTCCATCAAATCGATCTTGCTATGGTACAAAAGAGGAGCCCGTATCGGGACTCCTCTTTGCGCTTATGATACGGTTGTTTAGAATTTATCAGAGATAAACCAGAAATAAATCATCAATTAATCATAAAGTAATTTATGCCGAAAATAAAAGAAATGGTCGCTGTGGCTATGAATGGAAAGCACTCGGGTGTGCGGATGATCCTTGGATCCAAACTCCTTACCAAATTTTCCGATCGTCAAAGCTTGGCCGCCCACATAAATACAGGAGTAATTGAAAAACAGCTCATCCATCATTTTCTGGGAGACCAGGTAATGCATATAAGAGGGGGTTTCCACCAACAGGCGATCAATTCCAAAGCGCTTGAGAATGTACAGTGCCACCTTGGAATCCGGAGCCTTATCTCCGGTACCGATTACCAGTACCTTATCCCCATTGGCTTTCATTTCGGCGATCATTCCCTCGGTAACCTCATCCACGCCGGAGGCGGTAACAACGAAATAATCGTTCTTAATTTTCTCCTTGACGAGTTCCACACCTTGTTCGGAGGTGCTGATCATGACCGGAACCTCAGGAGTATGGAACAGCACATGGTCAAAGGGAATATCCGTAGCATCCAGAGATGTAATGATATTCCACGGCACCGGGTTTTTACCAGCCTCGATCCGCATATCTTCCATATCCTGGTCAAACACATGACAAGTATAGTCAGATTCCGCGTTCATGGTGCCGGCACCCAGCATTACTCCGTCGGAGACCGCCCGAAGCATATTCAGAATAAACCAATCGGTATCCGCACCGGCGGGATCATACTTATTTAGCTTCGCGATCAGCGGGCCTTGAGGCGCGTCTGTAAAAGCGATTCTGCCATCCAGAGAGGTCACCAGAGAAGTATACGTGCAGGGGCGATCCTCATGAAGCTCTAAGAACTTTAAATCGCCGTAAATTTTACGGATCTTTTCACAGCTCATGGTTTCTGCCGTACAATGTTCCAGCTCTTTGCTGGCGTAAATCCGCTCAACTTTCAGCCTGTCTATGTCAAAAGGCATTTTAAAAAGAGATGTGGCCATAGCAAATATCCTCCGTTAAATCAGGCTTCCGCCGCAAACGTTCATAATTTCGCCGGTAATAAACCCGCTTTCCTCGCTGGATAAGAATTTAATAGCATTGGCCATATCCGCCACTTTTCCCATTTTATGCAGAGGATACAGAGAAGCGTAGGATTCCTCTAAAGCCTTCGGATCCTCTGCCTCTTGGAAACGCTGCTCGATCATGGGAGTCCGCACCAGGCCGGGCAGAATACAGTTTGCCCGAATTGCCGGAGCATACTCTAAAGCGATACACTTGGTCAGCATAATCACACCGGCCTTGGAAGGGCAGTAACCGATACGCTCCGGAATCGGGCGTACCCCTAAATCAGAACCCACGGTGACGATGGTAGCGTCCGGCTGCTTTTTCAGCTCCGGAACCGCAGCCTTACACATGTTAAATACACCGCCCAGGTTGATGGACAGCTCACGCATAAAGGTCTCACTGTTTGTGCTTTCCAGAGATCCGATAAAGGTAACTCCGGCGCAGCACACCAGCTTATCCACTTTTCCAAAGGCTTCCACTGCCTTGGTGATCACATTTTCAGCCTGATCAAACTTGGTCAGATCCGCCTGAACATAGATTGCGCTGCTGTCCTGGATTTTCATCTCGGGTTCGATACCGCATCCAACTACTTTAGCGCCTTCCGCCAAAAACATCTTGGCTACGCCTTCGCCAATTCCGGAACTCGCGCCGGTAACGACAACAACTTTATTTTCAAATTTCATGGTGACGCTTCCTTTCTTGCAATTACCGTACAATTGAGTTTGGTTTAAATACGCTCAAAACGGCTGTAACGATGTAAGCCGAAATTTTCCTCATTCTGGATGCAGCGAGTAAGCTTATAAGGATGTTTAAACTTAGACTCGAAACGAGCGATCAAGGCAGCCTGCACATCTTTATCATCTACCTTTTTCCAACTCTCCATGCTTTCCCAAATGAAGATAAAATGCATTTCGCCAGGCTTATTCTCATTGATCCACACTTCTTTGTACAGGAAAGGAATGTGGTCAAACAAATCGCTTTCCGCTTCGCCTAAAGTCCAAACCTCGTGGTCTACCTCTAAAAACTCCTCAACAAATTCCGGAGCAGTCTCAAATACCAAATGTTCTACCGGATAATGCTCGCCTTTTACAAATGTGTAACCCTGCATGACAAATCCTCCTTAAACTTTCATTTTCTGATTTTTATAATTTTAATGAAAAGGTAATTATTCAGCTCTGTTAGCGGCCTTCATCTTTTCCGCCAATTCTTTGACCTGCTGTGCGATGTCGGGACGAGTCTCTAAGGAATCATGATCGCTATTGGCCAAGCACACCTCACCAAGAAACTCGGCGCTCAAATCATTCAACAGATTTTTCAGCACCAATTCGCCCCCCAGGAACTGATTGGGAAAGCTGGGCGCACCTCCTACCATAAGAATCGCACCCTTACGCACGGGCTTTTCCGGCATATCGTTACGGACATGTCCTGCCCAATATACCTGAAAACGGTCAATCAAGGCTTTCATTTTACCGGTAACGGAATGGAAATACATCGGAGAGGCCAGAACGATATTGTCGGCCGCCTCCAGCTTATCATAAATCTCCTGCATGCCGTCTTTGATGCTGCAGCCCTTTTTATGCCAGCAATACCGGCAGTCCTTACAAGGGGCTACATTCTCCACACGGTAAGCATCAATAATATCATAATCACCGCCCAGAGTATCTAAAAAAAGCTTTACCATTTGGTTGGTATGGCCCTTTTGGCGGGCCGCGCCAGTAATTACGAGAGTTTTCATTTTTCTTGCCTCCAAAAAACGGTTTTTACGCTTCCTCAGCAGTTTTCTCCATGGATGCTTCCGTCTGGGCTTCTACGGCAACCGGCGCAAAAGTGAGGCCCGCATTCTTAGCCTTTTCCATAAATTCAGCCATTTCCATCGCTTTCTCTTCCTCCGCCGCTTTTTCAAAGGACTTACGGTTGAACTTGATGAAATAAAGCACTAGGAAGGCTACGACCAGTACGGAATAGGCCGCTACGAATCCAAGATCCGGCGCATAAGCGTCTGTAAACAACAGGCCGGGAGAATGGATCATACCGATACCAGTCAACGCTAAGGCAACTACATTGGTGATCGCGGCATTCAGCCACTTGTTGTCAATGATAAACACAAATACGCAGCCAACCAGCAAGCCAACAAAGGCGGAACCCGGATCAAACGCCAAGAAGCCCTGAAGCTTTCCTTCCGCGATGTTGTCGACCACAAAGTCCATGACAACCGGCAGAGAAGCCATGATCACAGCGGGATAATATTTCTTCTTCACGACCTCGAAAGCCTGAGAATAGCTGGAAATTCCCACGAATACCAGGATCGGCAGAACCACAGCCTCGGGAATGAAGGCAGTGATAATAGCGGAAAGGCCGGTTAAACCAACAATGGCATACAGAACTACGATTCCCAGATGATATCCGGTACCGGAGCCCATCTTCTTCCATCCGGGATAACCCCAGTAGAGGCCCACAGCCAGAGGATTGCCAAACAAGGCACCCACCATGCTAGCCGCACCAGCCAGCACCAAAGGTTTCGTGGTGGTAAAATGAGTATCGCCGCATTCTTTCGCTTGCTCTACAGCCTGGATACCAGTGATTACCTCATTAAGAGAGAACACAATGATAATAGGCAGGAACGGAATGGTATTGGAAATTACGTCTCCGGAGAAAATCCAGAAAGTAAAATTGGGAATGTAGAAGTTGAGGTTTGCCAAAGAATCTGTTACCGTGGTGAAGCTCATGGAACCGGTAGCCCAAGCGATACCAGCGCCCACTACAATAGCGATCAGAGCCGCAGGCAGCTTGGTGTTCACCTTGCCCAGATAGATCACAAACAAAACGATCAAGGAGAGCCAGCCTACCAGAGGCATTTTCAGGGTGCCGTCCATAGACTGTAGAATCAAGAAAGCCATAGCGCCGCCAGCCAAAGAACCAAACAAAGCGCCGGCAGGAACAATCTTCAAAATTTTAGGAACCACAAATGCGCCGATGATAAACACGGCTCCGCCGATAAAGTGAGCCAGCACCCCGACTTTAAAAGCCATAAAAGCGTCGCCAGTGCTGTTAAATACCGGCAGCATGATGCTGAACAGCCAGATAAACATACGCCCCGCCTGCAAACCGGCAGGGATCGCGGTTAAATTGGAATCGCCGCGCTTTTTGGCGATATAACGATAGTAAAGCCACAGTCCACCATTTAAGACGATAACGGAAACCAAGACACCGGGCATCATGGTACCAAATACGGTACCGCCGTCTAGGCCAAAGGTTCCAACCAGAATGGCGATGGCTACAATGACCTTGGAGAATCCGTCAAAAAACACGCCAATTGACGCATCCAGGTCCGCTTTTTTAAAGAGAGGGATTTTTACATTACCCATAGTTTTATTTCCTCCTAAAATAAATCATTTCCCCTAGATGGGCTTTCCATAAGGCTGTCTCAGCCTCACCTCGCTTCTTTCACAGTATTGAGGACATATTTACGGCGATTCCACGCTGGGCTTTCTTTTCTGAGTGGGATTCCGGAAAAGAAAACCTTTCAGCGTTAAAAACGCACCGACAACTAAATAAATGGTCCCGAAGATTACTCCTTCCGGCGGGAAAAGCGTCACGGATTCCGCGTGTATCATTCCAACAAAAGAGCAGAAGGCCAAAATACCTCCTATCGCCGCGGCGAAGAAATATTTTTTATCAATAATATAGGCTAACAGCGCTGCGAGTAAAAGGCTGGATAAAAAGGCACCGTTTCCTAAATATTGAATTCCCATGATGGGAACTGAAAACTCTGCAAATTTGGAAGCTCCGATATCCGCCACCGTAGTTCCCGCCGCTTGAACCGCGGAACTGATCAATGTTTGAATATATTGGAACAAAATTGGAATTAATGACAGCAGCACCACATTGACATACTTTTTGTCCAACTCCTGGAAAGTATTTGCCGTAACTGAAAGGCCGACAAAAATAAGCAGTACCATAACCGCCTCTGTAGGAATTAATGCCATAAGCACGCCGGTCAGTCCGGTTATACAGATCGCCAAATAAGCAAAGGCGTTTACCAGAGAGAAACCTGCCCGGGCACCCAACTCTTTCCAGCCCGGATGGCCAAAATAGACAGTCGTGGGGAAAGGATTTCCGAACAGTGAGCCTAATATGGTAGAACATCCATCCATAATCATGGATCTTTTTTCCGGATATACATCACCAGCAGATTTGGCAGACTCTACGCCTTGCAGCGTGGAAAGGAAATTGTTGATCTGCAGCGGAATAATGATCGGCAGGAAGGGAAAAATCCCACTGAAGCCCTTGGCGATATCTATTCCGCAGAAAGTCGGCGGATAAAAGCCAAGATTGGAGAACGCCGAAGTAAAATTATCGGGAGTAAGATATCCGGTTCCCCAGGCGATGGCGGCACCTAAAATAATCGCCACCAAACCGGACGGAATTTTTTGGAACCGCTTATCCGCTTTTCCTAAATAGTCAATAATAATGATGAACAAGGGAAGCAGGGCGTATACCGGGCGGTCGAATACCATGGCGATTCCTACAAAGGACAGCCATACAATAGCCGAGGAAGCCATATTTCCCATCAGCGCGCTGTGAGGAACCACGCTTACCAGCCAACGGCCGATAAAGCCTCCTAAAACCTCCACAAAGCCGCCGATTAGCGCCGCTGCAAGGCCGATCTGAAAAGCCATCTCAGCATCTCCTGTTTGCCAATAAACAGGTCCCATAATCAGATACAACCACCCAGTCAATTGCGAGGCGCCAATTCCAAAAGGCTGAGCCGTCACATTCTGTCGGTTCTCTTTTTTGGCCAGAGATCTCGCCTCATAGAAGTACCACAGATTTCCCGCAAAAATCGCCAACCCAATTCCCGGCACAATTTTTCCGAGGACAATATTCGCCGGCATACCGAACACGAACAACATAATTCCTGTGGCCGAGAGGATTTTGGAGAAGCCGTCGAAAAACACACCAAAGGAAGCGTCGATATCCCCTTTTCCCCACCAGTGATACCTGAATTTCATTTCCGTCACTCCATGCTTAAGATTCTGTAGCCTTGACTGATCTCTATCGAAAATCAATTGTTTAAGTCTCAAACAATCTCTGTATTTAGAATACTACCTTCCGAATAGATTGTCAATATTTTATCACACTTTACAATTAATTCATGATTTATGTTTGATACTCTCCAGTTATTAATATCATTTTTTGTATTATTTATACAAATTTAATATTTTTCTCTGAAAAAAAAGCCTGAGCTGCAACAGCTCAGGCTTTTTTTCAGAGAAAACTTTTCTAGGTTATACTCTTTTATCCCTTAGACACACACAGACACGTATAAAACATTGAATATAAAGCTTTGGCGGCTCTATTTTCTAAAATGACTTATTCTCTATCATCACACCAAAATTGGCTGACTAATTTTCCAGACAAATTTTACTGCTTTCCTTAGTGCTTTTCTGATTCTTCACCTTATGATCTTTGCTTTCAACCTCATCCATATAATTTTAAGGGTGCTCGTATGAATATTCCCTATTCCCAATTCTTACATCTTTCTGCGTTGATTTTAGCTCTAGCTTTACGCCTGATTCCTACGAAAGATACCCTGTGTGTTTGATCCCGACCACGCCAAACCTCTTCATATGATGTTTCACATTTCATGATCCATCTAGAGGCCCAGGATAACAGCTTCGCAGAGAGCTACTCGAACTGTTCTTTTCCTTTTTCTTCCCACTCTCTTTAATTTATCATTTAGAGGCGAAGCAATCACTACAAATATACGACAGCATAAAATAGCCAGTCGCCTAAAGCACTCTGAATTCCTTTGGTTTAGGCGTTTGCTTTTCATCCTATAAGAGCAGCCTATAAGCAGCTGTTTTCCGTATTCACGAAACATTATGATGTTGTCTGGGGGGCTGTTGGCCATCCTTTTTTCTTCCGCATCGACCAGAAAAGCTAGTACCGGATATCTATCCTTCCTATGTGGCTCAGCGGGAGCTTTCACTGCAAAAAGGAAGGCCAGCCGACGGCTAGCCTTCCTTTTTGCAGTGAATTTGTAGTAAAGTCATTTTTTAAAGTATTTACTTTTCTTCCCAATCCGCTACCGCTTTTTTCTCCAACGGTGCGTCATATTCATCACCGATGTCAAAGATCCCCGTATGGAGCTTACCCTCATCCTGTGCCATGGAAACATAATCCCCATCCGCAACGATCATATGATCGATCAAAGTTACGTTGACCAAAGCGAGCGCCTCTTTGACTCTGATCGTAGTCTGAAGATCTGTTCTAGAGGGCAATGCGAAACCGCTGGGATGATTATGAGCGAGAATTGCTTGAGTGGCATCATAGCTTGCGGCTAAGCCAACAATTCTGCGAAGATAAACATCGCAGGAATTAGCGGTTCCTTCCGTGACTACACCACAATAAAGAACTTTTCCCTTTCCATCCAGCAGAGTGAGTACAACTGCCTCATTTGTCCTGCCGGTAAATTTGCTTAAAATAATCTCGATGACCTCCTCCATGGAGGTCGGACCTTTATCCGCCTTGCTTTCTATGTAAAAGCGACCAATTGCAGAAAACAACTTAATGGTAATTGCGCTTCCTCGGCCAATTCCCTCATACTTCATCAGCTCTTTGATCGGAGCATCGAGCACCGCCGGAAAAGAACCAAATCCATCTAACAATTGGTGAGCCAGAGGATTGATATCCTTTCTTGGTATTGCCGCATACAGCATCAACTCTACTACTTCATGAGGTTCAAGACTGGAAAGCCCATGGCGTATAAATTTCTCTCTTAAGCGGTCTCTATGTCCATCATGCATTGACATTGATTTCTTCATTACTTAATCTTGCGACTTCCCGGCTTTACCACCGGAATTTTACCTTCCTTACAGAGTGGACACTCGTTGGGTTCATAGGATTCTACTTCCATAGAAATAACCGCCTTAAAGGGTACGCCAAAATCAATTTTTCCGCCGGTGCGGTCAACAATAGAACCGACTCCCACTACATCGCCGCCGGCAGCCTTAACTAACTCTAATACCTCGCGTACAGAACCTCCAGTAGTGACAACATCCTCCACCAAAAGCACTTTTTGTCCGGGATGAACCTCAAATCCTCTTCTCAGGCACATTTTGCCGTCCTGATCCCGCTCGGCGAAAAAGTTTTCGCACTGTAAGCTACGGCTCACTTCATAAGCCATCTGCACCGCACCCATAGCCGGTCCAATGACTACTTCTACCCCATCGTTCTGGAACTGCCCCGCCAAAGCTCCGCAAAGCTCTTCGCTGTATTTTGTATTCCTGAAAACCTTCGCACACTGTAAGTATTTATTGCTGTGCCTTCCGGAGGTTAATAAAAAATGGCCCTCTAAAAGCACACCAGCCTCCTTTAAAATTTCGAGAATTCTTTCTTGCGTAATCAACAAAAACAGCCCCTTTTACAATTTGTTTGTATTCTGAATTGTTATTATTATACTCCAAAAATGTAGTTTTGAAAAGAAGTTCGTGGTATAATTTAAGAACATGACGAAAGGACTGTGATTATGCGACAAATTACTGTGGGAAAAAATGACGTCGGCCAGCGGCTAGATAAGTTTCTGACAAAATCTTTCGCCAAACTTCCTCAATCCATGCTTTATAAAGGGATTCGAACTAAAAATATTAAGCTAAACGGAAAACGCTGCCAAATTTCTTCCAGAATCCAAGAGGGAGATGTCATCTCACTTTATTTAAAAGATGAATTTTTTGAAGAGACCCCTACCCAATATGATTTCCTGAAAGCGCCCAAATCGGTTGACTGCGTCTATGAGGATGACAATATTCTTCTGCTCAATAAAAAGCCGGGGCTTCTGGTCCATCCGGATGAAAACTATCATTTTGACTCTCTCATCGCCCGGGTGCAGCACTATCTTTATGAAAAAGGAGAATATCGTCCTCAAGAGGAAAATTCTTTCGCTCCAGCGTTGGTGAACCGCATTGACCGAAACACCTCCGGCATCGTGATCGCCGCAAAAAACGCTGAAACTCTTCGAATTCTAAATGACAAAATGCGTGACCGGGAACTTCACAAATATTACCTTTGTGTGGTTCATGGAAAAATGGAAAAAAAATCAGATTTGCTGGTGGGCTATTTAGAAAAAAACGAAAGCAAAAACCGGGTCTATGTCTCATCGAAACCTTTTCCAGGAGCGAAAACCATTCAAACCAAATATCGAACTCTCCAAGAAAATGGAAAGTACAGCCTTTTGGAAATCGACCTTCTTACCGGCAGGACTCACCAAATCAGAGCTCACATGGCCTCCATTGGCCATCCGCTGGTTGGCGATGGAAAATACGGAAAAAATAGTCAAAATAAAGAAAGCCGCTATAAATGGCAGGCTCTTTGCTCATATAAACTGGTATTTGATTTCCGAACCGACGCGGGGCTCCTGAATTATCTAAACCATAAGGAATTTACAGTACCGCAAGTATGGTTTGTTGAGGATTTTAAAAATTTAAAATAGTAAGCGGTCCGCAGTCGAAACTCGCCGTTTAAAATTCCAGATCGGAGTCAAACTTTTATAAACTCTGCTCTGGAATTTTTAATTACTATTTTTACTCCATCCGGCATCCGCTGGGTAAAAACAGCTGATGATAATAAAAAATATAAATTAATGCGGACAGAAGGGATATAAAACCCCAAAATTTTAAAAGATCCAAAATTTATAATTATCTTTTAATATAATCGAATAATCGAACATTGTGTTATCAAAAGGTGGTATGGCCAATAACATTCCATCAAACTACCGTTGAACGACTGGTGGCATCATATATTTTCCGGCGTTTGAAAGACTTATAGTAAGCTATATTGGTATCAAAAGGGCACATCCCACGGCTTCTTTGGCATATGCGGCATCCTTTCTTCCCAACACAGATCATCCTCTCAATCCAGGCGCGAGCCTCCCAATTCAGGCAAGTTTCCAAATTCAGACGAGCTCCCAATTCAGGCGAGCTCCCAAATTCAGGCGAATCCCAAATTCAGATGAGCTTCCAAATTCAGATGAGCTTCCAAATTCAGATGAGCTTCCAAATTCAGGCGAATCCCCCACCTCAGACGAGAGTGACAAACAATTCCCCATCGTTTGTCTTCTGAATCGGGTGACCATTATCATACTTCTACTGATTATTTTTACTGACTATCCTTTACTGATGTACTGATGATATTGATAAGGTAGAATAAGTTTCGCAAAAACAAGAAGGGACATGGTTTGCAGATCT
>CAUFXR010000028.1 GCA_959596515.1 uncultured Oscillospiraceae bacterium | reverse complement strand
ATTGTACCAGAAGGGCTGACGGGTCTTCAATTTTCATTTAACTTTACAGTCCGCTTTTTTACGTAAGGAGGAATTTTTATGGCGTTTTCGCCCAAGACTCTGGATTTTTTGTTTGAGAATCGGCTTCAGGATAGCCGAGAGTGGTTTCTATCCCATAAAGAGAATTATCAAATGTTCTTATTGGAACCGATGAAAGATCTGGTACGGTCGCTGACCCCGGTGATGCTGGAGATTGATGACAAGCTAACCACAGAACCACGGGTGGATAAAACCATTTGCCGGCTGCGCCGGGATACCCGATACAGCCATGATAAATCTCTATATCGTGACACCATGTGGATTATATTCAAGCGTGGTAAAATGCATGGTACTGAGGTGCCCGGAATTTATTTCGAGATTACCAGCGACGGGTTTAACTATGGCTGCGGCTTCTATCACGCATCCGACGCCTATATGAACACCATGAGAAAGCTGATCCTTCGGGATGACCCGGCGTTCATGAAGGCGCAAAAAGCCTATTTGTCTCAACATCTTTTTCAAATCGAGGGAGAACTGTACAAGCGTTCCCACTATCCGCAGCGCCCGGAGGAGGAACGTCAGTGGCTGGAAAGGCGAGGCATCAGTTTTGTGGCGGAGAACAACGATTTCAATTTGCTGTTTTCTGACAGATTATCACAAAAACTGGAAAAAGATTTCCAGACTCTAGCGCCGATCTATCATTTCTTGCTTTATGCGGCGCAGGTAGAAAGAATAGAGGAACGTGATCGTTCCGAATCATTTTAACAGGAATTTTCACAGAAAAACGGCGAATTTTTCCGCCGCTTTTCTCTGTTTTTTATTTTCAAGCTTTCTGTGATCTTCTTTCACAATTCGTTGAAACTGGAAAAATTTTCATGCTATATAAAAGATAGAAAATGAGATGAACGACTGATGAGAAACCGCGATAGACCAGTGTGAATATTCCGGAGAGAGAAGGCTGAAAAACGGGATGAAACGAAAATTTTGGAAATTGGCGATTCCAGTAATGCTCGTCGTAGCCTTGATAGGCTTCACAGCGATTTCGGCACAGGGAGAATTCGTGGAGGAAAGCTATGAAATCGAGCTTCAAAAACCGGGAACCGAATTGAAAGACGCCCTCTATCTGGGAGATGGGAAATTACTGCTGATAGAGGGCGGTGACAACGAATGTTTTGGCCTGTTGACAGATACCAACGATCAAAGCGCTCAGACCCTTTGGGAAATCGGCGGAGAGTTTTGCTGCTTGTCCTTATTGACCGATCGGATGATTGTGGCTTGTGAAACGACGAGATATGAAAATGGAGTGGTACAAAAACAAGTGAAGCTGTTTTCCTACGATAATAGCGATTTTACTCAGCTTGACAAGGCTACGGCGCTTCGGGGACTATCGTCTTTATCCAATGGAAATTTCGCAGCCGCTCCGGATGGAACCCTTTATTTTCGTAAAAGCTCTGATCCCACTATACTGTACACGACGGAAGAGGTATCCGAAAATAGTGAGGAGAAAACACAGAGACTGGTTCCATTTTGTGACCTGGAAGAACCGATTTCAGAACTGATTTCCGCGCCATCGAATAGCGGTGTCTATTTGGTTACTGAGACAGGCGGATTATGGCGAATTACCGCTGACGAGGTGACAGGCTTTTCCGGGGATCCGGTAGGTGAAGGCTTGCGCATGCTGGGACCAGAATTGGCGATAGACGCCGACGGGATCGTGTATCGTGTTTCTGAGGAGAATATGACGGTGGAGGGACTTTACGTGTCCCAAGGCCAGGGCGCCGCTTGCCTTTATCAGAACGGAATCTTGGCGGATTTTGATTCCAGACTGCTTCTTTTAGGGGAAGACGGTTCCGCGCTGGGGCAGGTAACGCTGGAGAAGCGGGATCCGGCGTTTTTATTTGCTGATGAAGATATGGTTTACAGCGTATCGAATTCCAACGCCGGCATTCGGGTGGAATACACCAATGGCTTTACCAGTCAGGTAACGGTGGAGGAATTTACGGAGGAAAGCAACGCGTTTTTGGCAGACCCTCTTCCGGGTTTTTATCCGGTGCCTGAGGAAAGCTCGGAATTTTGGACCGTGTCGCTGAATCCGGAGCTTTTGAACTCCGGTAGAGGTAACCCGGTGGTGACGGTCTGGAATGAGACAACAGACGCGGATTATACATGGACACTGGATAACGGACTAGAGTTGGATGAAAGCTTTTTCCGTTTTCCCGCTCCGGATCCTATAGAGGCGGGGACCTATCAGGTTCAGCTGTCTAACCTTTGTACAACCGGTGGATTGCCGGCAAGCTGTGTTTATACCCTCACTTTTACAGAGGAGGCTTCAGAGCCGGTGGATTCCTCCGGCGCAGACGATTCAGACAGCTCGGAGCCCTCATCCGACGGGGAAGATTCCGGGATGATCACCAGTCTGGTTTATAATATCGATGAAAAGACCAGAATAATGACCGGTGTGGAATCCGGCAGCACCTTGACTCAGATCAAAGCGAATCTGCAGTATAGCGGAGATCTGGTAGTACGGAATTTTGAAGGCACTCGGGTTTCTACAGGAGGCGTAGGCACCGGAACTACCTTTACGCTGCTGCAAAATGGAGTCGAATGTGATCAGGTCACTCTACTGATTTACGGTGATCTGAATGGAGACGGCAACGTGAACCAAAAAGATGTTTCCGTTTTGGTAGAACACGAGTTTTACCATGAAAGCAGAACGGTTCTCAAAGGACTATTTTTGGAAGCGGCGGATATCAATCGGGATGGGACCTACAGCTTTGAAGATTTGGACCTGCTGTATAAATCAATCTATTCCTTTGGCGTGCCGAGCTAACTGCGCGGACTTGACGCATTAGAGACAGAGGAAATAGAACCCGCTTCTCACCAGACTGAGTTTGGAGAACCTTTGATCGCGTGTTCCTGATTGACGGCTATATCATTTCCAGGGTATAATAAAAAGGATTTGTTATGGAATTGGAGAAGAAACACGTATGATGGAAAATATCCGGCGGTTGGACAACCGTATTTTGGAATATATTCAAAAGCGCGTTCGATGTCCTTTTTTGGATAAGGTAATGCCTAAAATCACTTTGCTGGGTAATGGTGGCCTCGTTTGGCTGGTGATTACCGCCATTTTTCTCGCAAGAAAGGCGGAACGGCCTTATGGATTTATGTTGATGGTGGCGCTGGTGCTGTGTTTAACGGTGGGAAATATCGCGCTGAAGCCGTTAATCGGCCGGATTCGGCCTTGTAATAACAATCAAGATGTGGAGTTGCTGATTAGCCGGCCTCACGATTATTCCGCGCCTTCCTGCCATACACTGTCGTCTTTCGCGGCGGCCACGGTAATTTGCTTCGCGAATATTCCGCTGGGAATCGCCGCTTTGTTGCTGGCGGCGCTGATTGGCTTTTCCAGACTTTACTTGTTTGTCCATTATCCTTCCGATGTGGTCAGCGGCCTCATTCTCGGAATAGTGCTGGGCTTCTTTGCGGTTTTTGTATTCTATGAGTTTTTGGCTTTTTTAGGTTCCTGGTTTTTTGTACGACGTATTTAAATTAAGAAATAGAAAGGGCCCGAAAGTGAGGAATGGCTTCCGCCTTCCCGCTTTCGGGCTCTTTTATTCTAACTAAAACTAAGTGGGAAAACTGCGCTTTAAGGGGGAGAACTAACGGCAAAATCGTCGGAACACCCGCAGAACCAGCGGGATAGAAACCGATTGCCCTTTTTTCCTTATTCGTCTAAAGTTCCATACATGCTGTAAAGACTGTGGTAAACTCCGCCCAGAGCCATAAGCTGACGGTGAGTCCCTTTTTCCACAATACCGTCTTCCGTTAACACGAGGATCAGGTCCGCGTTTCGTATGGTGGTGAGACGATGAGCGATGGTAAAGGTAGTCCGGCCCTTGGCTAATTTTTCCAAAGAGTGCTGCACTAGTTTCTCACTTTCGTTGTCCAAAGCGGAGGTAGCTTCGTCTAAAATCAGCACAGGAGGATTTTTCAGGAAAACCCGGGCGATACTAACCCGCTGCTTTTGACCGCCGGAAAGCTTCACGCCCCGCTCTCCCACATAGGTGTTATAGCCGTCGGGCAGTTCCATGATGAACTCATGGGCGCCGGCCAGCTTAGCGGCGCGGATGATTTCCTCTTGGGTAGCGCCCGGCTTTCCATAGCCGATGTTTTCGTAAATGGAGCCGGAAAATAAGTAAACCTCCTGCTGTACGGTGCCGATTTGGCTGCGCAGAGACTGGAGAGTGATCTTTTTGATGTCCTGGCCGTCGATGAGAATTCGGCCGGAAGTGACCTCGTAAAATCTGGGAATCAAATTGCACAGGGTGGTTTTGCCGCCGCCGGAGGGACCGACCAGGGCGATGTTCTGTCCCGGTGTCACATGGAGGTTGATGTTGGTCAGCACATCCTCATCCACACCGGCGTACCGAAAACTGACATGGTCAAATTGGATGTCACCCTTAACATTTTTTAATTCCACGGCACCCGGTTCGTCACGGATCTCCACCGGCGCGTCCATCACTTCGATAAACCGCTCAATGCCGGTCATACCCCGCTGAAACTGCTCAGTGAATTCTACAACCCGCCGGATCGAGGTCAGAAGGGTAGTGACATACAAAAGATAAGCCACCAGGTCGCCGGGAGTGATTTTATCGTAGATCATGAATAGGGAGCCTGCTACCACTACAGCGATATACATGATGCCGTCAAATAATCGGGTGCTGCTCTGAAAGCCCGCCATGTATTTATACATTTCCCGCTTAATGCTTAAAAATTTCTCATTGCCGCTACGGAACTTTTCTGTTTCAATGGGCTCGTTAGCAAAGGATTTCACCACACGGACGCCTAACAGGCTGTCCTCCACCTGCGCGTTGATCTCACCGATCTGATTTCTGGATTTTTTGAAGGCCCGGCGCATCCGCTTGTTGAAATACATGGCGGCCAGAAGCATCAAGGGAAGGATAGCGAAGATAATCACCGTCAAAAGCACGCTGCTGTTGCACAGAATCAGAAAAGACACTAAGATCTTTAGAAAAGCGATGAAAAATTCCTCTGGGCAATGGTGGGCAAATTCTGTGACATCAAACAGGTCACTGGTGATCCTGGCCATCAGCTGGCCGATTTTGGTCTCATCGTAGTAGGAATAGGAAAGCTTCTGCAGATGGGAAAACAGATCCTTCCGCATATCCGTTTCAATTTTTGCGCCCATGATGTGACCGACGTTAGCCATATAATAGTTGGCGGCGGTGTCGATCAGACGTAGCACCAGATAAAAGCCGCCTAAGGTCAGAATGATCTGTACCGTCAGGCTTTCCAGATGATTCATGCCCATATCGGTAATGTAACGTACAATCAAGGGGAATACCAGTTCACAGACCGTTGTCAGGGCGGCGCAGAACAGATCTAAAAATAAAACCCCTTTATATTTTTTAAAATAAGGAGCGAAACGTTTGATTAAATGAAGGGTGGATATTTGAGAATTCATGACGCAATGCCTCCAAAAGCTAAAAATTGAGAAAGAACTATGATGGATCAGCGCCCGGTCAGCCTGCAGACGAGACTCTCCTTCAGCCGCTAACGGAGAGAAAGCCATACCGCATAGAGACGTCTCTCCCTAAGAGAAATCGACTTGTGGTTGGAACTTAAGCATAGCACATTTTTTTCGAAAAGGGAATGGGCCCGGAAACATTGATTGCGGGGACAAAATATGGTATCCTAATAGCAAGAGTTTTCCAGAGAGGCGGAAAGGAAGGATCCCTTTTGCTCTTTTGGGAAAACCATGGAATTCCGGAGGGAACAAAGCATGAGTATTTTAGAAGAATTAAGCACACTGCTCCAGCAGGGCCGGGCGCCAAAGGTCAAGCAGCTTGTGGCCAAGGCTTTAGAGGAAGGGGTAGCGCCTAAGGATATTTTAGAGCAGGGGCTTCTGGCTGGTATGGGAGTCATCGGAGATAAATTCAAACTGAACCAGGTGTTTGTTCCGGAGGTGCTGATTGCCGCCAGAGCGATGAACGCTGGTCTGGAGGTGCTCAAGCCAGCCCTGCAGACAGAAGACGTAGAGGACAGAGGCACCGTAGTAATCGGCACCGTAAAGGGAGATCAGCATGACATTGGGAAAAATCTGGTGAAAATGATGATGGAAGGCCGTGGATTAAAAGTAATTGATTTAGGCGTAAACGTGCCGGCGGAGAAATACCTGCAGGCCGCTCGGGAAAATAACGCCCAGATCATCGCCTGTTCTGCCTTGCTGACTACCACTATGGGAGAAATGAGGCGGGTGGTAGAGCTCGTAAACACCTCTGACATCCGGGATAAGGTAAAGGTTATGATCGGCGGCGCGCCGGTGACAGATGATTTCTGTCAGTCCATCGGCGCCGATAAATATACTCCGGACGCCGCCAGCGCGGCGGAAGAAGCCGTTAAGCTGGCCGCTATGGTGTCTTAATGGAGCAGATGAGAAAGGAACGAAAGAAAGAGGACGAGGCACGTCCTCTTTTCGGTTTACGGAGTATGCCGGAACTGCTTCTCGACTGGTACGACCGGTGCCGCAGAATTTTGCCTTGGCGTGAGGATCCTCAGCCCTATCATGTATGGCTTTCGGAGATCATGCTTCAGCAGACCAGAGTGGAGGCGGTCAAGGAGTATTACGACCGTTTTTTGCGGGCGCTTCCCACCCTAAAAGACCTGGCGGAGGCGCCGGAGGATAAGCTGTTAAAACTGTGGGAGGGTTTAGGCTATTACAATCGGGTACGAAACTTGCAGAAGGCCGCTCAGGTCTGTGTGGAGCAGTATGAGGGACGGCTTCCGGGAGACTTTGAAAAGTTGAAAAAACTGCCCGGTATTGGGGAATATACCGCAGGGGCTATTGGTTCCATTGCTTTCGGGCTGCCGGTCACGGCGGTGGACGGCAATGTGTTTCGGGTGATGACACGGCTGACTGCGGATGCCAGTGATATCACCCTGCCGGAGACGAAAAAGCGGATCACCGCTTGGGTACAGTCCCTTCAGCCTGAGGATCGTCCCGGAGATTTCAACCAGGCCATTATGGATTTAGGCGCTACGGTCTGTCTTCCTAACGGCGTTCCAAAATGTGAGCTTTGTCCTCTTCATACGCTGTGCGAAGGATACCGCCAAGGGACTATGACGGAATTTCCGGTAAAGCCGCCGAAAAAGCCGAGGAAAAGAGAAGAAAAGACCGCTCTGATTTTGTTCAGCGGAAAAAAGACAGCTCTTCACAAGCGAGGCAACACGGGAGTACTGAAAAATTTGTGGGAGTTTCCCAACGCGGATGGCCTTCTTACGGAGCATGAAGTGAAAACTTGGTGTGCCGAAAAGGAAATGAAGGTTTTAAGAATAGAAAAGCTGCCCGGTTACCAACATGTTTTTACCCATGTGGAATGGCGGCTGAACTGCTATGGCGTTTGGATTTTGGGCCAGCCGGAGGAATTTCTCTGGCTGAATTTGAGAGAATTGGAAGAAAAAGCGGTACCCTCGGCGTTCCGGCCCTGTTGTGAGGAAGCGAAGAAGCGGCTGTAGGTGCTGTTCCGGCGGGAATCGATCCGGAAAATGACAGCAGGAACAGCGAAGAGAAAATGATAAACCGAATACGTTGAAGCAGCAGGACATTTGAAAAATATCCCTCGTTATTGGCTTAACCCGGGAAGTGGTTACCGGGTTTAAACCATTTCAATATGGATGGCGCTGCGAAAATATGATGACGCTGCGACAATAAGGCTGATAAGGCTGGGAAACGGCCCCTTAGCAGCTGGAAAGGAAACCTGGGCGACAGGTTACAAAATTTTACTACGCTCGTTTTGCATTACCGCTTGGAAATTATCGGGCGGTAGAGTCAGCACTGTTATTCGCAGGGAATATTCACAGGAAAATATTATAAAATACGATCGCTTATTAAAAACGGTAGAACGGCAAGTCTATTGAAAGGGATCTATAAAGAAACGAATGAAAAGTGACATAGCGTTAAGAGATCGACTTCAAAAGGACGGCTGAGAGTTGCCGTGAGAACAAACGCGCAGGTTCAAAATTAAGGGAGCGACATCGCGGAAAGTTTTGATTCATGATTTCTCGCTCATCACGGCCCGGTTGTAAGACAAAAGAGGGAGAACGGCGATCGGATTGTTTTGTCCGGCTGTCAACAATAGGAGGTGAAGGTTTTGGCGAATCTCAGTGATATCGCAAGACTGGCGGGGGTTTCTCAGGCCACGGTTTCACGGGTGGTCAACGGTACCGCTAGGGTAACCCCAGAGAAACGGGAACGAATTTTGAAAGCTATGCGGGAAACTGGCTTTCAGCCAGGGGAAAGCGCCAAGGCTTTTTATAAGCAGCCTTCCAAGCTGATAGGCTATGTGATACCATCTTTACACAATTTGTTTTTAAATGAGATTGGCACCGCTTTGGAGGAGGCCGCTCAGGAGAAAGGCTATCAGGTGGTGGTATGCGACAGCGGTCGGGAGCCAAAAAAGGAATGGGGTTACATCAAGCTTCTCAGCGAAATGAACGCCGACGGTATTGTTATTACCGCCAACAATGACGAACTAGAGGAGGAAATCCGCCGGTGCCGACTGCCTGTGGTAGTCATCGACCGGAAAGCCGGGCGGGAATATGTGGCTTCGGTCTCCTCAGATAACTATTTGGGAGGACAACTGGCGGCGGAACATTTGGTGGACTGCGGCTGCAGAAAACTGGTTCATCTGCGTGGACCGCAGCTTTACAGCAGCGGACAGATGAGGTTTCAGGGCTATTTGGATGTGTGCCGAAAGTGGAATTTAGAGCCTCGTTTTTTGGACTGCGGCTACGACTTTGAAAGCGGACTTGTTTGCGCGCCTAAAATTTTAGAGCGTTTTCCTGATACCGACGGTGTTCTTTGTTCCAGTGATATGACCGCGCTATCTGTTTATAAATATCTCAGAAACCAGGGAATCCGAGTGCCGGAGGATATTATGTTGGTGGGGTTTGACGGCATCCTCCTGGGATCGCTGATGACTCCGGAATTGACTACTGTGGTCCAGCCGGCGCGGAGAATGGGCCGGGAAGCGTTCGCGCTTCTTCAGGAACTGATCCAGGACGCCCGGTCCCGGAATCTTCAGAGAACAGTCCCTGTAGCCCTGCGGCAGGGAGAAACCACCAGACCAAAATAGGAGATGCCAAATGAAACGTGTATTTTTAATTGTACTGGACAGCTTCGGAATCGGGGAGGCTCCTGACGCGGCGGACTATGGCGACCAGGGCAGTGATACCCTGGCGGCCTGTTTCCGCAGCGGTTTTTTAGAGGTGCCTCATCTGAAAAAGCTGGGGCTTTTCAATATTGACGGAGTGACCTGCGGGACAAAAGAACCTGCTCCGGCGGGAGCTTTTGGCCGATGCAGAGAGCTTTCCAAAGGAAAGGATACTACCACAGGCCATTGGGAGGTTGCTGGCCTTGTGTCGCAAAAAGCGATGCCGACCTATCCGCACGGCTTTCCGGAGGAGATCATTCGGGAATATGAAAAACTCACCGGCCGGAGGGTGCTGTGCAACCGTCCCTACTCCGGCACCGATGTGATCCGGGATTATGGCGAGCGGGCCCAGAAAAACGGGGATTTGATCGTCTATACCAGCGCAGACAGCGTGTTTCAGGTGGCGGCCCATGAGGAAACCGTGCCGGTGGAGGAGCTTTACCGGTGCTGTCGGATCGCCAGAAAGCTGATGACCGGCGAGCATGGGGTGGGCAGGATTATCGCCCGGCCCTTTGTGGGCAGCCCGGGAAATTATGTGAGAACCGCTAACCGGCATGATTTTTCCCTGGAGCCGCCTGGAGATACCCTGCTGGACCGGTTTGTCGCTCAGCCAGGACTGTCCATGTTGTCGGTAGGAAAAATCGCGGATATTTTTGCGGGCCGGGGCGTTACTGAAGCCTACCGCACGGAAAACAACGCCCAGGGGATTGAGAAGGCTATTGAGCTGACCGGCAAAGACTTCAATGGCTTATGCTTTGTGAACCTGGTGGATTTCGATATGGTCTACGGACATAGGAATGACGCCAAAGGTTACGCTCAGGCTCTTTCCTATTTTGACCAACAGCTTCCCAGGCTTCTTGAGGGACTTACGCCGGATGACCTTTTGATGATAACCGCCGACCACGGATGCGATCCATCTACGCCGTCCACCGACCATTCCCGGGAATATGTGCCGTGGCTGATCGCCGGGAATCGGGTGCAAAAGGGGAGAAATCTGGGAACTCTCCCCACCTTTGCGGATATTTCAGCGACAATTTTAGAAGATTTTCGCTTGCCGCCCCTGGACTGGGGAAAAAGCAGGATGACAAAAATATTAAAGCCCGAAGCCTGAGCGCAGCCGGCGGAACGGGAGATAAAAAGTGAAAAAATAAAATGCAGAAAACAAAATATAAAACGCAGAAAATAAAATACGGAAAATGAAACCCAAAGGATAATGATAAAAATAAATTCTTAAATAAAAAAGTAAATGCGGAAGATGCAGCGCGCGATCATCCGAAAATAGAATCCAAAATATAGTCAGAAAACTATGGCGGCTGTGCTGCGGCGTCCGCGTACCAGAAATAGATGATGTTTAAAGGAGGAAGAAAAATGCAGAATACGCCTACTCCCCATAATGGAGCGCAACAGGGAGAAATCGCTCAGACCGTTTTGATGCCAGGAGATCCTCTGCGGGCCAAATTTATCGCGGAAACTTATCTGGAAAATCCGAAATGTTTTAACACCGTGCGAAATATGCTTGGCTATACAGGAACCTACCGGGGAAAACCGGTTTCCGTTATGGGAAGCGGTATGGGTATGCCGTCCATCGGCATTTATTCCTATGAGCTGTTCCATTTTTATGAGGTGGAAAATATTATCCGTATCGGAACTGCCGGAGGCATCGCGGATCAGGTACAGCTTCGGGATCTGATCGTCGGAATGGGCGCGTGCACCGATTCCAATTACGCCGCCCAGTACCGGCTGCCAGGTACCTTTGCTCCTACCGCCAGCTTTTCTCTGCTGGAAAAGGCTGTGGCCGCCGCTCGGGCAAAGAATTTCCCGATCCGGGTGGGCAATGTGCTTTCCTCCGATTTGTTTTACGGGGACGATGAGGAATCTCTGCTAAAATGGAAAAAAATGGGGGTTCTGGCGGTAGAAATGGAAGCTGCCGCCTTGTACATGAACGCTGCCCGGTGCGGAAAAAACGCTCTGTGCCTTCTGACGGTGTCCGACTGCCCGTTGCGTGGAGAAGCTCTTCCGGCGCAGGAACGCCAGACCGGGTTTACACAGATGATGGAGGTCGCGCTGGAATTGGCGTAACGGGGTAGTGAAGGAGGAGTTTTGTGAACCGGGAAAAACTGGGCGGATTAGCGCTGGAAGCGAGAAAAAACGCCTATGTACCTTATTCGCATTTTGCCGTGGGTGCCGCTCTTTTGACAAAGAGCGGAAAGGTTTATACCGGATGCAACATCGAAAACGCCGCTTTCAGTCCAACGAACTGCGGAGAGAGAACAGCCTTTTTCAAAGCGGTCAGCGAGGGAGAACGGAAATTTTTGGCGATCGCCATCGCGGGCGGAAGCGCCGGAGAGGAACCGGTAAGTCCTTGCCCGCCCTGTGGGGTATGCCGTCAGGTAATGGCGGAGTTCTGTGATCCGGAGACCTTCGAGATTTTGCTGGTCACCAAAAATGGAGTGGAAAAGGTCTATTTGCTCAAGGAGCTTTTGCCGGAATCCTTTCGGCAAAGCAGGTTGAAAGAGTAGTTTAGCCCCCGATGAGGCTTTCCGAGCGCCCAATCAAAAATTTATTTTTGATTGGGCGTACCTGGAAAAACAGCCTGGAGTCCATCGTTGCCCAGTTACAAGGGGAAGGCTTATTTTCCGCTTCCGAACCCCCGACTGTCAATTGAAACTGATAAAGGGGCTTTTGCGGCGAAAATGGGAATCGGCTTTTGGTTTTCTGTGCTGGGGTGAACCTTCGGCTTGCGGCGTGAGTTTCTTCGCGCTTGGCTTTATTTGGATTTAAAGCGAAAAAAGTAGTCATCCAAAAAGTAATTGCCTGAGATAAAATGAATCAATTTAAGAAAGGCGAACTTATGAGAATTTATGATATTATTGCCAAGAAGCGGGATGGCCTTATCCTAACGGAGGAGGAAATCCGCTTTTTTGTGGACCAATACACCCGGGGACTGATTCCGGACTATCAGGCTTCGGCTTTGCTGATGGCCATTTGCATCAACGGGATGGATCAGCGGGAGACTGCGGATCTTACCCGAGCGATGGCTTTTTCCGGAGATCAGGTGGACCTGTCTTGTATCCAAGGGATAAAGGCTGATAAGCACAGTACAGGCGGGGTGGGAGATAAAACCACCCTGGTGGTTGCGCCGATTGTGGCCTCCCTGGGGGTAAAAATGGCGAAGATGAGCGGAAGAGGTCTGGGCCACACCGGAGGAACCCTGGATAAGTTAGAGGCGATCCCGGGCTTTCAGGTGGAACTGGATCGTGAAAGATTTATTGAGATTGTCAACCGGGTAGGATGCTGTGTTATCGGCCAAACCGGGAATTTAGCTCCCGCGGATAAAAAACTTTACGCTCTGCGGGACGTCACCGCCACGGTAGAGAGTATTCCTTTGATCGCTTCCAGCATTATGAGCAAAAAGCTGGCGGCGGGGGCGGACTGCATCCTGTTGGATGTGAAAACCGGAAGCGGGGCCTTTATGAAGAATCCGGAAGACGCGGCGGCCTTAGCGGAGGAAATGGTGGAGATCGGAACCAGGGCGGGCCGAAAAACAGCGGCCCTGATCACCAATATGGACCGTCCCTTAGGGAACAAGATCGGCAATGCCCTAGAGGTCATGGAAGCCGCGGAAACCTTGTTGGGACAGGGCCCCGCAGATTTGACAGAGCTGTGTCTAAGCCTCAGCGCCGAACTGCTGGCTCTGTCAGACAAAGGCAGCCGGGATGACTGCTATGCCTTGGCGAAAAAGCAGATTGACAATGGGGAAGCTTTCCGCAAATTGAAAGAAATGGTAAAAGCCCAGGGCGGGGATGAAAGCGCCTTAGATGATTTTTCCAGGTTGCCCCAGGCTTCTTTCCGAGAGGAAGTCTTGTCTCCTGAAGAGGGGTATCTCGCTCATATGGATACCCGCCTTATTGGCGTGGCTGCTTCCCAGCTGGGAGCGGGCCGAGAGAAAAAAGGGGATGCGGTGGACTATGGGGCCGGCATCTTACTCCACAAAAAGCCCGGAGATTTTGTAAAGAAAGGCGAAAGCGTGGCTACGCTGCTGACCAACCGGCAGGAACTTTTCGCCCCAGCGCTGGAGACATTTTTCGGCGCGCTTTCCTTCGGGGGGCAGCCCCAGGAGGAAGACCGGCTGATTTACGCCCGGGTCACCGGGGATGGAGTCTTTCCGTTGAAATGAAATTTTGTGGGGGATTCGAAACCGGTCTTTTGAAATAGGTGTTAAAAAGCTGTAAGCGGACGCGTGTTTTTCCATCCCGGTAATTAAAAACAATCTGCGGTTTCAGAAACAACTCTTATGGAGTCGGATTTTTTCCATATTTTCTCACCACCGTACGTTTTGCTTGGTCCTTTGGGGAAAATCGTAAAAAAACACCCTCTTTCTTTTGGAATCTTTCTTTACAGAAAGGAAGAAAAAAGGTATGCTATCATTAGAGAAAAATGAGGTGATCGAATGGGAAGCATCCTAATCCGGGGCGCTCGGCTGGTAGACCCTGAAAAAGCATGCTGTGAGCGGCTCGATCTGCTATCCAGGGATGGAGTCATCGAGAAAATAGAAAAAAATATACAAGACCAAGCGGACGAGGTCGTAGATGCCCGTGGCTTGGCGTTGCTTCCGGGGTTAGTGGACATGCATGTCCATCTGAGGGATCCGGGACTTACTTATAAAGAAGACGTATTCACCGGTAGCCGGGCTGCGGCAGCCGGTGGGGTGACCTCGCTGCTGGCGATGCCAAATACAAAGCCTCCTATGGATTCTCCCGCTTTGGTGGAGGAACTTCTGAGAAAGGCTAAAGAGGCCTGCTGCCGGGTTTATCCATCTGTGTGCATCACGAAAGGCATGAAAGGGGAGGAACTGGCTCCTTTCGCGGAACTGCAGAAAGCCGGCGCCATTGCCTTGACTGATGACGGCAGGCCGGTGGAGAACTCTCTGCTGATGGCCAGAGCCATGCAGGAGGCCGCTGATCTTGGCCTGAGGGTGGTGTCCCATTGCGAGGATCTGTATTTATCCCGGGGCGGGTTGATGAATGAGGGCGCGATTTCCAGGGAACTGAACGTTCCCGGTGTGCCGGCGGCCAGCGAAAATGCCGCGACTGCCAAGGAAATCGCGTTGGCCGAATCTTACGGAGTCCCCATTCACATCTGTCATGTAAGTACGGCGGTGAGCGCCGCCATGATCCGTGACGCTAAAAAGCGGGGCGTGCAGGTTACCGGAGAAACCGCCCCCCACTATATTCTGCTGACTGAGGAAACGCTGAGGAAGAAAGACGCGGATTGGCGGATGAGCCCTCCGCTGAGAACTGAGAAAGACCGCAGGGCGCTTCTGGAGGCGCTGAGAGACGGCACTTTGGACGCGATCGCCACAGACCACGCTCCCCACAGCGATGAGGAGAAGGCGGATTTTTATAAAGCGCCCAATGGTTCCATCGGTATGGAAACCTCACTGTCTGCCTGTTATACAGCGTTAGTAAAGCCGGGCTATTTGACCTTGCCGGAATTACTTGAAAAAATGTCCCTCAATCCCGCACGGCTGCTAAAACTTCCGGGCGGGACCCTGAATGTCGGCGGACCGGCGGATTTCGTTCTGTTTGACGAGAACCGCCAGTGGACGGTGGATCGGGAGAAACTCCATGGCAAGTCAAAGAATACCCCGTTCCATGGTATGACCCTGTCCGGCAAGGTGGTCATGACTGTATGCCGGGGCGAGATTGTTTACCGGGAGAACTGAGATGGTGGGCGCACTGAGAAAAGGGATACAAATAGCGAGAAAGATAGTCCAAAGGGAAGAAAAACGATAAAACATCAAACATTGAAATACAATGATTAAAAACCAATACCAATCGCAGGTAAATGAAAAAGAAACAGAAAGCGAAATTACAGGAGGAATTCATCATGTCGTTTGACCGTTTGATCGAAAATATCCAAAGAAAAAATAACCCTACCGTGGCGGGTTTAGATCCTAAGCTGAGTTATCTTCCAACCTATCTGAAGGAGAAGGCCTATCGGGAGTATGGGAAAACTTTGGAAGGCGCCGCGGCGGCGATCCTGGAGTACAATAAAGGCTTAATCGACGCCCTGTGCGATATTGTGCCTGCGGTAAAACCTCAGTGCGCTTACTACGAGATGTACGGATGGCAGGGTATGAAAACTCTGGCCCAGACCATACAATACGCGAAAGAAAAGGGAATGTATGTCATTGAGGACGGAAAACGCAATGACATCGGTACTACGATGGAGGCTTACGCTGCGGCTCATCTGGGAGAAACCCAGGTGGAAGAGGAGACATATTCCGCCTTCGGGGCGGACGCCTTGACAGTAAACGGTTATTTAGGATCTGATGGGATCAATCCTGTTTTGAAAGTCTGCAAAGCGATGGATAAGGGAATGTTCGTTTTGGTGAAGACCTCCAATCCCTCTTCTGGCGAGTTGCAGAACCAATTGATTTCCTCTGAGGATACGGTATATTACACTATGGGCATGATGTGCGAGCAGTGGGGAAAAGAATTGATGGGCACTTACGGCTATTCCGGTGTAGGAGCGGTGGTAGGGGCCACCTATCCCGCTCAGCTTCAGGAACTTCGAGAGGCCTTGCCCCACACCTTCTTCCTGGTGCCTGGTTACGGCGCCCAGGGCGGCGGCGCCAAGGATGTAGTTCCCGCTTTTGACCAGAACGGCTTAGGTGCCATTGTCAACTCATCCCGGGGAATCCTCTGCGCCTGGCAAAAGGAAGGCTGCGACGAAAAAGATTACGCAGGCGCCGCTCGTCGGGAGGCTATCCGGATGCGGGATGAAATTGTAAGCTGTATTCAAGTAAGATAAACTTTTTTTCGTTGCGAGCCGCTTGGATAGTTTCTGTGCCACCTCCCGAACAGAGAGGTAGAAACCGAGACCGGTGGTAATCTCAACGTTTTGTGGTCTATATGCGCTAGTCCAAGATTAGTAGCGCCAGCAGCGACAATAGTATCTCTTGGGAAATGATTGCCCCCAAAAGATTCTGCGTCTCTGTCTATCAAAAAAGACAGAACGAGAAAACAATCTGCCGAGAAAATCTATTGAGGATTTTTGAAAAAAACGTTACAATATTTATAAAGTCTTATCCTCTCTTAGAGAGGACGGAAGGATGACACATAGCATGAAATACGATACTCGATCCTGCCGGTTGGTCTGTAAAAAGGAACTCCAGCCAGGGATTTTCGATTTTACTGTAGAGTGCCGGGAGTTTGCCTCTGAGGCTCAACCGGGACAGTTCGCCCATCTTTTGGTGCCGGGGAAAACCCTTCGGCGGCCGATTTCCATCTGCGACGCCGACCCGGAGCGGGGAACCCTGCGATTGGTGTTTCAGATCCGGGGCGAGGGCACAGAGGTTCTTTCCCGGTTTCAGGAAGGCCAGACGCTGGATATTTTAGCGCCTCTGGGTCATGGATTCACTTTGGGAAATTCATCGCGTCAGGCTGTGTTTGTAGGCGGCGGTATCGGGGTACCTCCGCTTTTAATGGCGGCCAAGCCCTTTGGTAAAAACGCCACGGTGATCTTGGGATTCCGAAACCGGGACGCCGTGATTCTGAAAGAGGACTTTGAGAAAGCCGGATGTCGGGTCATTCTTTGTACTGACGACGGAAGCGAGGGATTTCACGGCCTGGTTACCGAACCGTTAAAAGAGGTCCTGGGAGAAAAAAAAGATACGGTATTTGCCTGCGGTCCCACACCCATGTTGAGAGGTGTGGCGAAAGAAGCGAAAAGCCGGGAAATACCCTGCCAGCTTTCCCTGGAGGAGCGGATGGGCTGCGGCGTGGGGGCGTGCCTGGTATGCGCCTGTAAGATCAAAAAAGCGGATGGGGAAGAGACCTATCTTCACGTCTGCAAAGATGGCCCTGTGTTCAACGCTGAGGAGGTGGTTTTCTAATGGCGGATTTATCCGTGAATATCGCCGGCGTAAAGTTCGACAATCCGGTGATCACCGCTTCTGGCACTTTCGGTTTTGGCCGGGAATACAGCGAATTTTATCCTCTCAGGGAAATCGGCGGCCTTTCCTGCAAGGGAATTACACTAAAGCCGAGAATGGGCAATCCTCCGCCGCGAATCGCCGAAACCCCTTCTGGAATTTTAAATGCCGTTGGCTTACAAAACCCGGGTGTAGATCATTTTATTCAGGAAGATCTCCCTTGGCTTAAAGAGCAGGGAACAGCGGTCATCGCCAATATCGCCGGAAATACGCCGGAGGAATATGCTCAAATGGCGGAAAAGCTCTCTGAATCCTCTGTGGATATGATCGAGATGAACATTTCCTGCCCGAATGTAAAACACGGCGGAGTCCAGTTTGGCACTTCCTGCCAGAGCGTAGGGGCCATTACCAGAGAGGTTCGCGCCCACTGTAAAAAGCCGCTGATGGTGAAACTTTCCCCGAATGTATCGGATATCGCCGAGATTGCCAGAGCGGCGGAAAGCGAGGGCGCCGACGCCTTATCGCTGATCAACACCTTGACGGGGATGCGGATTGATATCCGCACCCGCCGGCCCATTATCCGGAACAATACCGGCGGCCTTTCCGGCCCGGCGGTGTTTCCGGTGGCGGTCCGCATGGTTTGGCAGACAGCCCGCGCGGTGAAAATCCCCGTGGTGGGAATGGGAGGAATCTCTACCTGGCAGGATGCGGTGGAAATGATGATAGTGGGAGCTTCCGCTTTCCAGATCGGCACGGTTTTGTTTTCCGATCCCTATGCTCCGCTGAAAATCAAGGCGGGCCTGAACCGCTACCTGGAGGATCAGGGCATCGCCTCAGTGACTGCGCTGACCGGTGTAGTTGAGCCGTGGTAAATTAGGAGATGACAAACATGACAAAAATTATCTTAGTCCGCCATTGTGAAGCGGCGGGAAATTTAAATCGTCGGTTTCAAGGACATACGGATGCCGAGATAACCGAAAACGGAAAAAAGCAGCTGGAACTTTTAGCGCTCCGGATGCGGAACGTAAAAATTGACTATCTGTATTCCAGTCCGCTGAAGCGGGCCTATGCGACCGCTGAAGCTATCAATCAGTTCCACCATTTGCCGATCTATGTAGACTCGGATCTGATGGAGATCAACGGCGGTTACTGGGAGGGCGGACCCTGGGAAGAGTTTTCTACTCTGTATCCCGAGGATTATGACCTGTGGGAAAACCAGCCGTGGAAGTTCGCGCCGCGGGATGGCGAACCGATGATTCACGTGTTTGAGCGGATGAAAAACTGTGTTACCAGAATTGCCCGGGAGCACCCGGGAAAGACGGTTTGCATCGCCACTCATGGCTGCGCTATCCGGAATTTTCTGTGCTATGCGGGTGGAAAGTCAATTGAGGAATTGAATTCCGTAGAGTGGTGCGATAATACCGCTATTAGTGTGGTGGAATACGACGACAACCTGATGCCGCACATCGTCTCACAGAACGACGCTTCTCATTTAAACCCAGAAGTTTCCACCTTTGAAAAACAGGATTGGTGGAGGCCAGAAACAAAGAAAGGCAGCGCGTAATGGTAATCCTGGGAATTGATTTAGGTAAAGCTCGTACCGGGGTGTCGGTCTGTGACCGGGCAGAAATGCTGGCATCGCCCCTATGTGTCATTCAGGAGTACAACCGGGAGCGGCTTCTGGAGAAAATTGTCCAGATTTCGAAAGAGCGCCGAGCGGAGCAAATCGCTTTGGGCCTGCCGAAAAATATGGACGGCTCGGAAGGAGAAAGCGCCCAAAACGCCCGGGAATTCGGCGCTCTTCTGGAAGAGAAAACAGGCCTGCCGGTAGCTTTTGTGGATGAGCGAGGTACTACGGTGACCGCTCACGGCTATTTAAACCAGACCGATGTCCGTGGAAAAAAGAGAAAGGCTGTGGTGGACAGCGTGGCCGCGGTCATTATTTTGCAGAACTATTTGGATTATAGGAGGAATTGCCTGTGAAAGCGAAAACGCCTCCCCGAATGAGCACCATCCAGTGGTTTGTATCGATTGCGGCCGGTTTGGCAATGTTCCTGTTGCCCCAAGACGCGCAAAGCTACTTTTCCGACGTTTACCGTCAGCTTTATGTGGCGGTAGTCGCTTTTGGCATCGCGTTTATTCTTTTACTTTTATTTAAGCAATACGAACCGATCGGCGTGGCAATGTTGTCCTCCATGTTCTTTACAGTGGTTATGTTCGCAATTCGGATCGGAATCAGAATTTATGAGGGCTCCGGTCCAGAGAATTTCACTATGGCTGTCAATGTGTACGATGGGTTGAGCTGGGGGCTGGTCTGGTCCATGCCTCTGCTGTGCTGTTTCCTTATGCGTATTTTTGCTCAGGAAAATTGGAACGAGCCGGAAGCGAAACGGGATTTTTGTTACTTTTTTCAGAAAGCTTCCGTAGCGTCCGGCTGTTATCTGCTGATTTTACTGCTGGCGGTTTTCTTGTATTTCCGCCCGATGAATTTAAGCGGAATGCGCCAGCTGAGTTTGATCCCTTTCGCGCAGATTTCCCGTTACATTCAGGTTTTCCAAGAGGGGAATCCCGACGGGATGAAATTGTTTTTCAGCGATGTGATCTTTTTTATCCCGATTGGATTCTTCCTGTCCGCATTGACGCCGGCCTGGAAAGTGTGGAAAAGGCTGCTGGTTCCCTTGATTCTGGTTGTAGCGATTGAGGCGTTTCAGTATGCTTTGAATACCGGTGTGGCGGATATTGATGATGTGATCTGCTCTATGGCTGGGTTTGGTTTAGGCTGCTTTGTCAAGTTCCTTTTGGATCGCATCCGCCGGGGTGTGACAAAAGGGAAAGAAATGAAAATTTGCTATGTATGGGAATCCCGGCGTGGAGAGCATGAAAAGGGAACGCCAGACTCCCAGACTCAGAAAGTAGCGAATTAATAACAGGAAACAGAGATAGTCGCGAAATCGTTTTGACGAATTGAATAACAGTAAAAAGCTTCTACCGAAAAGCACTTTAAAAATGCTTTTCGGTAGAAGCTTTTTACTATCTTTGTTTTGAGTAGAATCCAGTTTGATTTTCTTTCGGCGGCTATAGAAAGACAATACAAAATTTGTCCTGATTTTGTCTGATTATGCGGAACTTTAAAATAATTAATTTCCCCGATTGACAACGTTCCTGGGAGTATAGTAGGATTGAGAAAGATAGGGCAATATTAAGATTTTGCATTGAGGAAAACGAGGGAACAAAAGATATGGTTACATTATTTTTAATTGTAATTTATGCGGCATTTATCAGCCTGGGACTCCCGGATTCCCTGTTGGGGGTGGCATGGCCCATAGCGCAGAAGGAATTTGGCGCTAACTTAGGTGATGCAGGAATTATTTCTATGGTGATTTCTGTAGGCACGGTAATTTCCAGCCTTTTCAGCAGCAAGCTTTTAAAACGTTTCGGTGTGGGAAAGGTGACGGCGGTAAGCGTGCTGATGACTGCTCTGGCGCTGTTGGGCTTTAGCTTTGTGCCTTCCTTCATCTTCATGGCCCTTTTGGCGATTCCCTTGGGCCTGGGTGCTGGTGCGGTAGATTCGGGACTGAACGAATATGTAGCGGAGCATTATGAATCCCGGCATATGAGCTGGTTGCACTGTTTTTGGGGTGTTGGGACCATGATCGGCCCATTGATTATGTCTCAATATATTAGCCTGGGTGTGAACTGGAGAATGGGATACCTGACAGTAGCGATTATCCAGTTTGTCCTGGTAGCCGTTTTAATCGTAACCCTGCCTGTATGGGATAAGGTGGCGAAAAAAACCGAGCAGAAAAAAAGTGCTGAAAAAGCGAACCGTGAAAATTCCGGTGAGACAACGGGAGAAACCGCTCCAACTCCCACTGCCTCCGGGAAAAAGGGCTTTCTGGAGCCTCTGAAAATTAAGGGGGCAAAGATAGCGTTGATCTCCTTTTTCCTATACTGTGGCGTGGAAATGACTTTAGGACTTTGGGGAAGCAGCTTTTTAATTACGGAGAAAGGAATTGACGCAGCTACTGCGGCACAGTGGGTTTCCCTTTATTGGGGTGGCCTGACGGTCGGTAGGTTGGTTTCCGGATTTTTGGCCATCCGATTCAATAACCAGCAGATGATTCGAATCGGAGAGCTTACGGTACTCTTAGGCGTGGTGCTTCTGTTTTTGCCCTTGCCTCAGTTTGTCTGCCTTATCGGCTTCATTCTGGTTGGGGCAGGCTGCGCTCCGATTTATCCTTGTATGCTTCATGAGACTCCCGTCCGATTTGGAGAAGAGGACGCGCAATCTATGATGGGTTTCCAGATGGCTATCTGCTACACTGGTTCGACCTTGTTGCCTCCATTTTTCGGATTTGTCGCCACAGAAGTGACAGTAGGCCTACTTCCGGTATTTTTACTGGTGTATATTGTGATTATGCTGATCAGTTCTGAAGCCTCCAACCGTATTTTCAACCGCAAAAAGCAAAGCTGAAACACAAGTACCTTCAAGAAAACTGAGAAGGATAGGGCTTCTAAGTATCATGACAACGCATAGACTGTTCCCCGGCGCTGGAAATGCCATTGTCTGCGCCTTATGCCAGAAGATTACCTAGAGGGATATAGATGGTTTAGATGATATGGCAAAACGCGTTATCGAACCCCTTTTTTATAGAAAAGTTTGTTCGAATGTCTTTTTCAAAGGCCGGAAAATTTTGATATACGGTCAAAGATCGCTAGAATCAACCGCCTTAAAACTCGTTTTTTAAGCTTCGCAGAAACAAGCCGGACAGGGCCGATCCGGGATCCTCGCCTTGGTGGATCACTCGGTCTACCGCCTGGCAGATCGGCAGATCCACTTGAAGCAGATTCCCCAGCAGGCACAGTGCCCGTACGGTAGAGGCGCCCTCCGCCAGCTCGCCGTACGGCTCCTGACGGATAAAAAGTTCGCCGAAGCGGCGGTTGTGGCTGTGTTGGGAAAAGAGGGTGGCCTGATAGTCTTCCAGATGGCATAGGCCATAGGCTGAGATGCCCTTGCCGCCCATCGCTTCAATCAGTCTGGCGATTTCCCGGGTTCCACGGGACATTAAAGCACCTTTCAAGCTGGACTGCCCCATGCCGTCCAGCATGCCGGCGGCGATGCCCACTACGTTTTTAGCCGCCGCGCCCACTTCGCTGCCGATTAAATCGGTGCCGAAGTAAAATCGGATCAGTTCACTGGAAAGCAGGGGCACCAGCTCCTGCTTTAGTGCTTCATTCTGAGAATCAATCACCATGCAGTTGGGAATCCCCTGAAGAAAATCCTGAACATGGCCTGGGCCTACCCATACTGCAGAGGGAGCGGAAATGAATTCTCCCACAATTTGCGTCAGGCGTAAGCCAGTAACCTCCTCGATACCTTTCATGCAAAGGATTATGGGGATGTCTTTTAAAAGAAGAGGCTGGAGAGAAGCCATCAGAACCCGCAGGGACTGGGCGCTGATGGAGACAAAAAGAAGCTCAGCCTGCGGGACCGCTATCTCCAGATCGTCGGTAAATTTTACTGCCAGGGGAAAGGATAGCAACCCGTTGCTTCGGGTTTCGCACAGCGCTTTCAGCCGGGAGGATCCAGGCCGTCCCCAAAGGGTCACGGAAAAGCCCAGCTTATTTAAGTACCAGGCGATGAAAGAGCCCCACCGCCCGCAACCGAGAACCGTCGCGTTCATAATCAACCTCCGAAACAGTATAGTGTCGATAGGAACATTATAGCATATCGGAAGCAGGATAGGAATTTATTCTTTTTGTTCGTAAGAGTCAGAAGGGTGGTTTTCTTTTCGGTCGGCGGAATCCCCGGTTTTTTCCTTTTTAGGAAAGATCTGCATCACGCCCATAATGAGCAGAAGGCAGCCAAACAGCTTGGACAGCCAATAGCCATCCATCAGCGAGGAAAGATAGGTGCCGAGCCAAGCGCCGGCCACACCTAAAATAGAGGCGGGAATGGCGGATTTCCAATCGATCATTTTCTTTTTCGAGTATACAATCAGGGCGATTACGGCGCTGGGAATAAAGAAAATCAGGTTTACGCCCTGGGCGATACCCTGTTCCATGCCGAGAAACAGGGTCAGATAAATGATTAAAACGCCGCCGCCACCCAGTCCCATCGCTCCGATCATGCCGGATAGGGTGCCGGCTACCGCAGCCCATAGGAAGCTCATCGGAACAACATCCTGACGGCGGCCCACAGCATGAGCACTCCGAAAATGCGGTGAAGCCAGGTATCTTTGATTTTCGGCAGCAGCCAGGATCCGATGACGGATCCTAATGCGCCCCAGAGCAGGTAAGGCGCGGCATCGCCTAAAGTTACCCTGCCGTTGGCTAAGTATAAAATGGAACTGAATACGCAGATCGGCAGAATGACCGCTACTGAGGTAGCGTGGGACTTTTTAGCGCTTAGCCCGGATTTGGAAAGCATCGGTACGGCGATCATGCCGCCTCCTGCGCCTAGCAGGCCGTTAACCGTTCCGGAAAGAAATCCTCCGACCGCTGATAAAGCTTTTTTCAGCTTCAAAAAAAAACACCTCGTTTCCTTTGCTTTAGTATGGCAAAAGAAAGAGGAGAAGATACGCTGAATAGCCAAAGTCCTTTATCTGGGACAAAGAAGTGGTCGAAGAAGGGAAAAGCAGCTTTAAAAAGGGCTTTCGCGAAAATGAAGTGTGCCAAAATATCGAAAAAATAACCCGCGATGCTGGAAAATTTCTTAGCATCGCGGGTTTTGCTGTAAATTTTACTGGCGCGTTTTCAGCCTTGAATTCACAGATTTGATTTTCAAAAAGAAAAACTTTGAGGATCAGCGGTATTTGCTGAAAATCATCGGGATGGATTCCTCCCTCAAAGAATAAGACTTCACGGAATACGCCGAGACCTTATTTTAATTATAGGAAAGTGCAGGGAAAGTTTTCCCGGATTTCAGAAAATCATGGCCGACAAAGAAAATCATAAAATTTATCTGCGAACACCGATTCGTCAGAAAAGAATATAAAAGAATCCCGCCTGACCGTAATGTGCTATCAATAACCTGCCTACCAAAAGACAGGTGGGTGCCCGCCCTCTGGTTTCACGCTCCCTTCGTCCAGCCAAGGCTGGGAGGTCTGCAATCCGCCAGCGGAGACAAAGCTCCCGAAAAATAAGTTGTAGGGTTATATAAGCACGGTCCACGAATCACGCAGGATCTTTTTTTCTTTATTAGGCGGCTCTCGCCGCACCATTATTATAGCATAAATTCTCGAATTTTAACAGAGCAATCCAAAAAGAAATTACTGGTTTTCAGATTCTTCCTCTTCGTCATATTCGTATAGCTCTTCGAAACGGCTTTCAAAGATCTGAGACAGCCTATCCAGCAACTCTTCGTCTTCTACCTCTGCCAGCTGCTGCTCGCCATCTTCCTCGATCGCTTCAAAAATGTAATACATTCCATCGGATTCCAGGCTTTCCTCAGGATCGTCAAAAGTAGGCAGCAACGCATAAAAGGTACCCTCGTCACTTTCGATTACATCCAGAATCTCAAATTCATGCTCGGTACCCTCGTCGTCAATCAGGGTGATGAGATCGGCGGCAAATTCATTATCCATATATTGATAAAACCTCTCTTTTCTAATTGATAGTATTTATTTTACCCTTCTGCCACTCTGAAGTCAACTGCATTTACAGAAATATTTTATTTACAAATTTTTAACATAAAATATTTAAATTATTAATTTTAAATGTTGACATTTACTAAAAACGTGGTATAATATAATCGTACTCAAGGAGAAGAGGACAAATAAGAAAAGAAGCTTCCATAAAGAATAAAAGAATAGGGAAGCAAATTTTCAAAGGAAAGGAAGCGAGTCCAATGAACGATTCACAGTCACAGTCTTTCATCATCGGTCAGGGGACCGATGCTTCCGCTCTTAAAAAAATCTGTTAGAAATTTAAGAAAGACCTGGTAAATTGTAAATTTCTCCGAGAACGGAGATTATTTACAAAACAGTCTGATACAAGCGCCGGTTCAACAGGTGTAAAACAGATTTTTGTCATAGTTTTCCATATAAAATTATGAAAGCGGAACGTCCCCATGGCGAAATAAAATCGCGGCGGATGTTCTTTTTGTTTTCTAAATAGAAAAACAGAAAATGAAATTCGCAACATGAGGACGATAATAAAATAAAAATTGAATAGAAGCGTGCGAGCTTTTTAGGCTTCCTATGTTTTGAAGGCTGAAATTTAGGAGTTTAAAATTATCCACATGAAGGATAATCGTAAGCCGAGAAATTGGTAGTAAGCGTCAAAACAAATTGGGAAAATTCCCGAAGAAGTGTGGAGAGGGCCTTTCGTAAAACGAAAGACTGATAAAAGTAATTGGACGTAGTGCCGAGGAAATTACTCCCTAAAAAGCGATAAACACAAAATTGAATTGACCTTTATCAAATAGATAAAATAAAGTTTATTGTAAAGGGTGAGTCCAAAGTACAGTTGAAAAGGCGATAGCCTAGTTTAAAAGTCGCTTAAAAATTTCAGATCGATCTCGATTTGTGAAAGAAAGGTGCGTAGAATCCCATGTGCTGAATCCTGAATTTGGAAGATTTCATGAAGAAGAAAAAGCCGAGTTTGAGAAATTCGAGTTGTGTTTTTCAAGAAGAGCAATTCTTAACCAATGAAATCGTGGGTAATTCAGAGAAATCAGAAAGGGATTGGTAAAGTCCAATGGGATGAATCGTTTCTAACAAGTGACAAATAATCATCTTAATAAGATGAGAAACAGGTGAGTCCAAAAGAAAGTTCATTTTAAGCCCCTGACAGATGGTATGTTCATTTGTCAGGGGCTTTTTCTGTTGAAAAATATTATCATACTGCCGGGTCTCTTGCCTGCTTAGAGTAACCCATCGTTTCCTTTAGAAACCACGGCAGATTGATTTACAATACCAGCAGAAAAAATAGCGAACACCAAGATTTCTGGTTTAGTTTTCCGCTGGACAAAGCGCTGGCCCTGCTTTATCCGTCATAGGCTATAGGGCTAAATTCAGCGCCAATCAAGTCGCGCAGCATCACGGGAGAAATTTGAATTTGTTGCCCGATTTTTCCTCCGCTTACCATGATGAAAGGAAGGGATTGTGCGCTTTCGTCAATAACGGTTTTGTATTGCTTTTTCATACCGATTGGAGAGCAGCCGCCCCGAATATAGCCGGTAGCGTTTTTGATTTCGTCCACATGAATCATTTCTACACTTTTTTGGCCTACGGTTCGAGCCGCGGCTTTTAGATTCAATTCTTTTGCCACCGGGATGACAAACACATAAAAATTTCTGTCGGAACCTCGGGTTACCAGGGTTTTGAATACTTGCTCCACGGGCTGCCCCAATTTCTGCGCTACGGAAACACCATCTATCTTTCCATCTTCGTGATCATAGCTGTGAGTTTCATAAGGAATTTTCGCGCGGTCTAAAACCCGCATAGCGTTTGTTTTATTTTCCTTTGCTTTCATTATATCACTCCGTTTGGTAATCTTATTCTTCGTTTATTTTATATTGTATCACAACCTATAGAAATAGAAAATGGAGAACCCGATGAAAATGGGAAACGAAAAATTACCAACCGGGAAAATCGGAAAGTTGATTTTAAGAAAAATAAGCCGTCGAGTTATTCATCCTCTCGTAGATAGAAAAGAAAGCGGCCTTTCCATGAATTTTGGAAAGACCGCCATTGTCAACTATTTTCAGATTTTTTCGGTTCGGTATAGCTAAGAGCCTGGGAAGAGTCACTTAACCCTTCGGTGGTGGGATCATTCAACAAATTCCATACCGATACAATTACAGATACCATAATTACAGGGTTCTGAAAAGATTGCAAGAGCACATCTCCAATCGCCTGCCAGCTTGTCATATCCTCCCAGTTAGAACCCAAACAGGCAAGCATGGGCAGGAAAATGGCTGCCGCGAGATTGAACCAGAATACCGGGTTTTTAAACCGCACTTTCCAGTTGATCTTCATAGTATTTCCTCCTATCTCATCGAGTCGGACTGTAAAGTTAAATGAAAATTGAAGACCCGTCAGCCCTTCTGGTACAAT
>CAUFXR010000027.1 GCA_959596515.1 uncultured Oscillospiraceae bacterium | reverse complement strand
TCCCGGCAATGTGCGGATTTCCTCAATAGAATAGTTAATTTTGTAACAAGCTCTTGCAAATTGTTATGAAATACTATAGAATAAAGGTAGATTTTAAAACTCAGGAGGTCAAATTATTATGGCAATTAAAATTGGCATCAATGGTTTCGGACGTATCGGTCGTCTGGTGTTCCGTGCTGCTATCGCTCAGCCGGAGACATTCGAGGTTGTAGGCGTAAACGATCCTTTCGTAGACGCCGACTATATGGTATACATGGTTAAGTATGATACCATCCATGGCAGATTTGACGGCTGCGTCAAGGAAGAAAACGGCAAGCTGGTTGTAAACGGCAAGGCTATCAATGTTTATGGCTGCATGAATCCGGAAGAGATTCCGTGGAGCGAGTGCGGCGCCGAGTATGTTGTTGAGTCTACCGGCGTGTTCTGCACCACTGAAAAGGCTTCCGCTCACATTAAGGCTGGCGCCAAGAAGGTTGTTATTTCCGCTCCTGCTAAGGATAAGGACACTCCTACCTTCGTTTGCGGCGTAAACCTGGATAAGTACACTAAGGACATGAAGGTTGTTTCCAACGCTTCCTGCACCACCAACTGCCTGGCTCCTCTGGCCAAGGTTATCAACGATAAGTTCGGTATTGTGGAAGGCTTGATGACCACTGTTCACTCTACCACCAACACCCAGAAGACTGTTGACGCTCCCTCCAAGAAGGACTGGAGAGGCGGCCGTGCCGCTGCCGGCAACATCATTCCTTCTTCTACCGGTGCTGCTAAGGCCTGCGCTCTGGTTATCCCTGAGGTTAAGGGCAAGCTGACTGGTATGGCTTTCCGCGTTCCCACTCTGGACGTTTCTGTTGTGGATCTGACTGTCCGCACCGAGAAGGCCACCTCTATGGAAGAAATCAACGCCGCTCTGAAGGAAGCTTCCGAGACCTATATGAAGGGTATCCTGGGCTACACTGACGAGGCTGTTGTATCTTCTGACTTCTATTCTGATCCCAGAACCTCCATCTATGACGCTACCGCTGGTATCGGCCTGAACTCCAACTTCTTCAAGCTGGTTTCTTGGTACGACAATGAGTGGGGCTACAGCAACAAGGTTCTTAACCTGATCCAGCACATGGTAGAGGTTGACAACAAATAAGTTTGGCGCTTTCACTGAGTTATCATAAAAAAACCTCCCGTCTCAAAGCGTGAAGTCCTTAGGGGAGAAAATAAAATAACCGAATAGGATATAAATAAACCGCCTTCAACTTTTTTAGTTGCGGACGGTTTATTTGCATCTGGATTCTTTTCGTTGCATGTACTATATGTTGTGTTGACGAACGACAGAAGGGTTTATGACTTCACTTAGAGTTTGCAGCCATATTCAGATTCATTTCATTTGGATAAATATAGATATGAAAACCACAATTTTATGAATGGTTATGAAGTTCACAGTGCTTTAATAAAATTCTTCAAACTCCTTGAAAACAAAGAATTTGTCATATCGGGGTTTCGTAATCAGTTCTTTTTCAGTTCCGCTCCGCACTTTGCACAGAAGGTGCTTCCGGGCTTTAACTCCGCACCGCACTTGGCGCAGAAGGAAACCGGACGATCGCTATTCGGTACAGTTGCAGAAGGCTGTTGGAATCCGGCTGCGGGAGTACTGCCTTGAGCCTGAAAAGCTTGGGGATTCTGTCCCGAATTCCCAAGCCTTTCTGCAAGACTCTGGTTCTCTGCCGGATGCTTTTCCGAATGCACCTGCCTTATCCTATTTTCGATTGCATCCGCACCCTTATGTAGTAGATATATCTTATGACGTATATCATGAGCACTAGAGCCACAGCAGTTACAATAATCAATACATTTGGGTTATCCATTTTTCTACCTCCTAATTTCACTTAAAAAAAGCTGGGTTTGGTTTTTACCTGAATCGGAACATTCTTGACCTGGGCAACTGGGTCAATGGAAAGGAACATCTTCTCTATTGCGGTAATCAAAATATTCATGGAAATATGCTCCTGTACCATGCCACGGTAGGTTTTCCAGTTGGTGAAGTGAAAATACCAGACATTGTGATCGCCGATATCATTTTTGCGATACATTTCGGCTTTCCAGTTGCTTCCGTTAAAGAAGAACACCTGGTTCGCATCATTTTTTTGAACGGATACACCGCTTCCCCGCAGGTCGGCGTTCTGGATGCCCTGCAGGACACGTGCGAAATCCGCTCCCCGCAGGGTAAATTCTTCTGCCTGCTCCGTTATGACATACTTACGCTGGACGATCCTTCCTTCATCCATAAGCTGACGATTTACTTTCCCCTGACGAAGACCCAGCACTATGCCAATAGTGACGGCGCCAACGGAGAGTAAAATTGCTAACCACATAATCGATTCCTCCTAAAAGTTTATTTTTCCTGTGCATTTATGTTTCTGATAAAGCAATTGTGAAAATGACGTTATTAGCGTTTGCTTTTACGATATTTGTTAGAAGCCGGCAGACATATCACCGTAACTACTACACCTCCTCTCAGACAATTCCCATTATGTTTACGAGTCTATCGAAAATCGTCTTATTCCGCCTCGTTTATTGCTTTCATTACCAGCCAATACTGCAAGATTTCCCAATCCTCATGCTGATCATTATAAATAAACTCAATTGGAACGTGAACGGTAACAGGTTGAATGTCGCCGATCATAAAGATTGCCTGAATTGCCGCAGCTTCCATGTCATCGCTATATTGATTTTGTTTCACATATTCTTCGATTTTGTCAAAAACCTTCTTGGGTGGGAGAATTGTTACATTCACATTTAGTTTTGCTCGCTCAGTCTCTTTATTGTAGGTAAAGCTAAATCTATCCGTTTCAAATGTCGCATTCTTTAATATATAATCTGCAACCTTTTCTATGATAAGAGTCCCACCGTACCAGTCATAATCAGCCTTGAGTTTATGACGTTTAAAATCGTCCGAATAAACGATATATTTGTCGAGGTAGTCTAGGTTAGTATTGCTTAAGTATCCTCCAACAAAATTTTCAGCCTCTGCCATACAGGCTTCTTTGATTTCTTCCTCGCTCATCGGTTTTTCGCAGGCTGTAAACGATAGAAAGATAAAAATCATTAAAAATAGAGAAATAATTCTTCTGTGCCTTTTCATCCGAATTCCTCCTGATTTCTTGCATATTTCTATATCTGTACCGCCGTTGTGAAAGCGGCGGTATCAGTGTTTGTTTTTTATGTTTTTAGCGAGAAGATGGCGGACGGATCCCCGTAGTAGATATATCCGCTCTTTGCTTCCAAGTATACCGTAAGCGTTCCGTCATCGTTGGGTTCAACAGTAATCTTGTAGGCATCGTTTTTCTCCTTTGCCAGCAGATCGGAAACAGAACTCTGTCCACCGGTGATCTCGAGCAAATAGCCATCGCCCTTTGCTTTGTATGTACCCGTATAATTCCAGTCCATGTAGAGCGTTACAGTTCCGTCCGATTCAAATTCCACGGCGCTGATGTCAAAAGCATAGCTATTACATTCATAGTAACCGGATAAGGACGGCAAATCACTTCCGCCTCCGCAGGCAGTCAGGATTGTGGCGCATAGGACGACGACCAACAGCAAGGATAATAGCCGTACTTTTACGTTTGTTCTCATAGATTTTTCTCCGGACCTTTGTAAAAACATTTTGTTTGTCATATAAAAGCAAGCCATACGTCCGGTTATTATTCCGGATCATTTTTAAGTCTTGCACCGCATTTCGTGCAAAACATGGAATGGCTATCCATACCAGCACCGCACTGAGTACAGAAAACCATTTTCTGCGCAGAATACGAACCCTGTGTTGCCTCTGATACAGCAGACGGCTGCTCCTGCGGCGGTGTACTTGTCTGCGGCTGCGTGGACGAATAATACGGCATCTGTGGATTGATGGGACTTGTACTTCCATTAACACCATGCACAAATGCATGATGTTGGGCATTTTTTCGATAAATCAAGAAAACCTGTATGGCAAAAACGGCAATAAATCCAATCCATGCCAAACCGTACAGGGCAAGCTTAAAGCTTGTCCGCAGAGCGAGCAGGACATATATAACCTCGTATGCTCCAAACACACAAGAGATGATGAAGAAAACAAGCCGAAGAGTGTTTTTACTTTCATCCTTTTTCAATGCTAACACCCAAGCCATGGCAACCAAAGCATATAACACCAGATTTACAATCACCCGTTCAGCCCCGCGCCAGCCTGAAAAATAATATCCTCCGTAATTGATAATCTGCTGAATTGCAGTAATCAGACTGCCAACACTAAACAAGGAATATGTAAAAGCCATGACGAATGATTCTATCTTCACTTTCTTCATGCACATCCAAAGCTGCAAAAGACCGGCAAGCGCACACATCCAGATGTACATTTGACCATTGAGATTGATCAGCAGAAAAAAAGAACTGACAGCAGAAATGATTGCCAAAATGCGCTGAAGCGGATTCAGTTTCCAGCTTTTTGCAAGCAAAGCTATGTAGCTCACCACAGAGCGAAAGCTGCCGTCCATAAACTCTTCTGTTTCTGAAGTAGCAGGACTGTATTTTGTATCGTTCATAAGTAAATCCTCCTTGTTTTTAGTATCTCCGTATCAAGATTCGACAGGAATCTCTTCGTATGTATTCTCCACCTTCAAATAAACACCGTTTGAATCGTAAAGTTCCATTTCCATTAGCTGACCAAATTCTTTCATTTTGAAATGGTTCCCGGGCTGACCATCGCTAAAAATGGTAATTTCACGGATGATGTCGTTTTCTACGTCATAAACCTCATAATGATCTTCATAATAGACCGTATTTCCTTCCACCTTTACGACGCCGTCTTCTCCCGACACGAAGTCAAAATAATTGTCAAATAAAAGCACCGTATCTTTCTGGCCGGACGGTTGCTCCTCGCGGCTGCCTACCGGTTTTCCGTCCGATGTATAGAGCCATTGCACGCTGTATGTTTCATCCCCGCTTTGCATCGTTCCACAAACCTCAATATAACCATCCTCATGAACGATGACTCTGTCATGTGAATAGGTTGTAATGGTTTCTGTCCCTTGATTAATTGCGCGTGCGGTTTTGGGAAAGCTGACTGATAGCGTTCTTTTCCCGGAAGATTTTCCGCAGGCAGTCAGCATTGTGGCCGCAATGCACAGTATGACAAGCAATGATATAGACTTTTTCATTTTCATCGTGAAGTACCTCGCGTTTAATAATAAGAATAGAAAACCAGCAGCGGGATTACATATGCCAGAATCGCAAGGATGATACTCAATGCTGTCCATACGATGACGCCGATCAACGCGCCTTTCCCCGCGGAGTGTGCTTTGAGCGGCGTTTGGTCTTTCCATACCAAATAGAGAATCAAGCCGACAATCGGAAAGAAAAAGCCAAGCGCCGTCATGCCGCCGGAGGGTGCATCCTGCACATATCCCATCTGCGGATATACAGGCTGCTGGAATGTAGGCTGTGCACCTTGTGCAGGTGTCGTGCGCTGCTTGCCGCAGACACGGCAGAAATTTTCTTCCGGTGGAAGCTCCCTGCCGCAGCCGGAGCAGAAAACCTTGTGGGTGGTATCAGAAACGCTAATGGTCTGATAAACAGGCTGACCATAAGGCTGCGCAACAGGCATTTGGTAGACAGGCTTTTCTTTTTTATACGGATGTGTCAGCCACCAGCCCAACAGAAATGCCATCGGTATCGAAACCAGCAGATTGGAAACAATATTGATTAGCAGATTAGCACCGCCGCGTCCGAGGATACCGCCAAAGGCATTGAATACGCTCAGTATACCAGGAATAAACCATATTTTTTGAAATAATTTTGCTGCGCCGGACTCATCTTTTCTGTCTTGAAATACAGCAAACAGCAGGAGTAGAAGCCAGTTTACAACAGGAATGATTCGAATTCCCATATAAATAAGATTATAAACAGACAAGAAAAATTCAAAGTGAAACGCAAAGGTACATAAAGAATAAAGCCAAATACCCAGTTCTAATCCCAAAGTAATCCAAAGCAATGGACCTCGTTTCCGCATAAACAGCACGACCGTTAATAGAATACCTGGAACAAGTGAAAGAATAGACCCAGCTACTGCACGATATACCTCTGACATCGGTATACCAATTATTCGTGTATATGTTGTATATGTAACGAAAATGTTAATCAGCCCGATCAGCACATTGAGTGTACTGAAAACAGCTGCAATCGGGAATTTTACTTCTTTTTTTTTCATATGATTCATCATATTTTCTCTCCTTACAAATTGATATCGGTGTTTTGTGTCTCGTCTTGAACATTTTCAACCGCAGGCACAGACGAGCGCTTTGTGCCGCAGGTAACGCAAAAATTTTCATCCGGTGAGAGTTCCCTACCACAGCCGGTGCAGAAAACTTTCTGAGCAGTATCAAAAGTACCAACGCTTTGATAGTCTGGCTGTCCATAGAGTGGTGCAACGGGCATTTGGTAGACAGGCTTTTCCTTTTTGTATGGATGTGTCAGCCACCAGCCCAGCAGGAATGTCATAGGAACTAGGAACAGGATAGACAAACAGTAGAAGTCGCTACGCATAAAATAGATATTTCCCACAAGATGCGCAAAGGCGATAAAGACACCGAGTATGCCAGGCAGGAACCACAGCCTGTGCAGCCTACGCTTGTGCTCACCGTCCTCGGCGCACGGCGTGATCGTCATGAGGGTAAGGAGCAGATAGCATAGAATTTCCAACACATAGCAGCCGCAGATGCCGATTGCCCACATCATCGGGCCAAAATGAAGCTCATACTCATACACATCAAAAAAGTCCCGGGAACTGCAGTTCATAAGAAAGCTCGTAAGCGTAAAAGCGGGCAAAAGTACTTGAATTGATAGTGCGCCCGCCAGAAGGCTGTTCCGCTTCCGCATGAACAGCAGAACCGCCAGCAGGATCATGCTGCCAATCAGCAGAACTTGGTATAGGATATGGAGAACAGAGTAGGTGCTACCAAACTCCACCACCATGCGGTAACCGATTTTACTGTCCATCCAATCACTTCTGACCCTCAGCCGCTGTAAATTGGCCTGGAGACCAAAGAGCAGAATCACCGTGAAAATAGAAGCAAGCGGGAATTTTAGTTTTTTTGTTTCCTTCATTTTTCTTCTCCACAAAAATACAATTAGACCGCTGACAATCACAATCGTTGCCAGCAAAACAAGCTGCAATCCATTTCCGGTACCATTGACCGGAGAGATACTTCCGTCCGGGTTGACCTTTCCACTGATCCTGTCTCCATCTATTATCAGAAGTTCCGGAGTCTGTGTATCGCTTCCGACTGAATCGGTGGCAGGCAGCTCCATGGAAAATACTTGCCCATTTTCAATAGCTACGTTGAGATATTCCGCAGCGCCGTAGCCTTCGCCTGTCTCGTCAAAGGATACCGTGGATACCGACATTTCTCCGTCATCTGTCGCCGTGATTCGCAGGGAATACGCCTCCGGGTTGTTGAACACAGCTATGTGCTTGGAATCTTTCACTACCATCAGCGCTACTTCCGGATTGGCAGAGAAGAGAGCCTCATCTACCTGATTGTCCGTGATCCGACCGACAACTTCGCCGTTTTTTATAACCTCAACATCAATGGGGCAGTGGATGGCTGTTTGAGAGTATGGAGAACAACATCCGACTGTACCTTTTACAATAGCGGTAAGATAATTGCTGATATCATGGTTCTCGGCGTTTAGTATGCTGTTCTCCCTGGAAAATCGATAGGCAAATAGATCAATATGGCCAAATTTTCCTACTCCGGAATTTCCGCTGGTGGTAAGTGTATCCGCACCATTAGGACCAAAGGTATCAAAATAGTTGAAAATATTGTGAATATATTCGTATCCGTCTTGGAGTGGAACATCCACATCGATGGAGTCTATGGCGCCATAGGTATATGCAAAAATCCGAGTTGGATCTGTGTTCAGGAAAATCCAGCTGTTTCCCAAGTCGGAGCCGGGATACTTTGCCATAGCTGCCGTCAGATTTGCAGCCGCTCCGCCAAGACTGTATCCGGTAATAAAGAATACACGGGGTGTTTCTATGTCATACAAATCTTCATGTCCATTGGCATACGACCGCATTGCATTCCAAATCTTTTCATAAAAGTCCGTCACATAATCATAGGAACTCTGGTTTAGAAAGGATCTGTTCGCTTTCATGGTTAAGTCTCCGATGTATTCGTTCAATTGCTGAGAACCACGAGCGACAATAAAAACCAGGTTTGCTTCTTCTCCATTCAACATCATCGGGCGGTGTGCAATGCTGAAGGCATGTTCACCACCGTAATTGTAGTTTTCAATGTTTGCATCTTCTATCTTCATTTGATACAGGAGGCTGCAGATCTCTTGTTCACCGTTGCATGCAGCCTTGTTCAGCATTGCGCCCAGCTTTGCCAACTCGTTGTCGTATTCATAGGACGATTTCTCGAACAGACTCTCTTTAAAATCCACAGTTGCTCCGGCATAACTGACCGGAATCCCCGTCTCCTCCTCTTCAAAATAACTATGTTCAGCGTCCGAAACCCGTACATAGTCTCTGTCCTGCCACCAGCCGTCTGGATAATCCGAGACAATCCTGTCGCCCTTCAAATAATGAAAGATACGGTCGGAGCCTCCGTTCCCGAATGGCTCCGAAGCCGTACTGCTGTCATCCTTGCTCCAGATGAAATCTAGGCTGTCATATCCGCCGTCCGCTCTGCGAAACACATAGACGCCGCGCACCTCGCTGTCGTCTGACTCCTTGACGATATACAGCTCTCCCTGATTTCCATCGTCGTATCGGTAAGTGCCAAGCCAGTCCGATGGGTTATTTTGCCCACCTAAATATTCAATGTGATAACCGCAGGCCTCCAAGAAATCTCCCCATCCACCACCACGAATTGCCGTAAAAGGCTGTAAGAGCATGGCGTTAAGCTCTTCTTCTGTGGCTGTACGCAGATATTCCACCTGCCAGTTTTCGCTGAACGTATAGATATATGCTTGGGAGGACTGCCCGTCTGCCGCCCCGTTGGTGATAATCAGCTCCGGGTAATCGTCCCCCGCAACGTTGTAAAGACAGGCTTGTATTTCTGCATCGTCAAAATATTCCTGTCCCATGTTCCGAAAGCGCCCGTTTAAGAGAAAATTTGCGAATTTGAGGTTCCATGGATTCGCATCCACATCCTCCAGATATATATCGGTATTTGGCGTCATATATCCGGCAATTTTCAAGGCCTCTTTTTGCACAGACACCGGAGCAGAATCTGCATACTCCACAGAAAGGAGCATGAGCCTCGACAAGTCGTCCCGGCTGTAAAACGCCACAATTTCATTTCTGGTCGGCTGGAACAGCTCATAGAACATGAGATCGCCCATTCCGTAACGATAATCGCCGTCGTAGTAGTACTGACGTATGCTAAACAGGTATCCCTTCTCCTCATCCGCTTCCTCATAGCTGCTCTTTCCGCCTGAAGCATCAAATTGGGATCGATCATAGAAGTGTATCCAATTGGCCCCCTCATAGCCGCCTTCTGACCAGCGATATTTCTCCGCAAGGGATCCTGGTATTGTAATATCAAAACCGCTGAAGATTTCTGTTTGTATGGTAACTTCTTCAGTCTCAGGCATCGCCGCGGCAGAAACCGGCAGACGGAGTATGAGCATAAGCACTATCAAAATCATAGATAATTTTTTCTTCATAGAATACCCTCGCTTTCAAACCTTTTGGGAAGCAATCGGTTTTCTTAATCCTCCAGGGAAACGATTAACGTGTCTCCGGAAACGATATAGGTTCCGCCGCTTGTGGTGCCGGTTACCGAATAGGTGAAATAAAAATGTGTTGCATCCATTGTATAGGTATAATCAAGCCAGCTTCCGTCCTCGGCTCTTAAAGTCATCGTACCGTCAGCGTTCAGTCGAATCAGGTGACGGCTGACATTTTCCGTATTGGGCTGCGCAACTTCAAGCGTCCACTCGCCCAGCATAGAGGTTATGTCAAATTCCGATTGACCGGTCTGCGTTGATGAGATCTCCGGAGCTGTAATTCCCAGCTCATTCAGCATATATTCCATATCTGTCTGGAGCGATTCCTTCATCAGGTTTTTTTGTGCTCCGTAATCAGTGACACGGTCGCATACGTAGAACTGAACTGAGCTATATTCCGTAAATTCCATTCCATCCGGAAGCTGATTCATATAAAAGGCGTTGTTTTCATACTGATAAACCTCTCCAAATTCCCCATTCTCGTCGAGGCCATATAAATGAACATACACGGGATTTTGATCCAGAGAATCATATACCGGAACATACAGGTTTCCGGCATTTTGATAAATGCGGCTACTAATGGCAGCTTCTTGGTTTTCCTCCTGCTGCCTTTCGCAGAAAAGCTGAACCGCTTCGCCATTTTTTACTGTCCATACATCAACAAACGGAAAAATGCTCTCTTCATTGTTATAGAGCATCACCAATTCCTCAGTGCCATCCTGATTAAAGTCCATCAGATCAATTTTGAATACACCACGTGCGCAGCATTCATATTCAACTTCATCAAACCATAGAGCGCCATGCTCTGCAATGGTTCGGTCAATCACAATCGCATACAGCTCGGTGGTATTGACAGTCTCCTGATTATCTATTAAAGCGTCCTGATCGGATTCTCCAAAATAAACAATCGATCCGCCTTGCTTATCCGGGAGAAAGCAGTCATACCGATGACTGGTTGCATCACCCTGCATCCAGCATGCATCATCAGCTCCGGCATAAATCAATCTCGGAATCCCTTCAACCTCGTCAAAAATCGTTTCCTCCAGAGTCTCTGTATTGAGGAAGTGGAGGGTCATATCCTTATAATAGTAGAGCCCGTTCTCGGAAAGGCAAAATCTGTTATATACGTCATCATCATAGGACGCAAGGGTTTCCGTACTTCCGTCCTCGATGTTTAACCGGTAAATATTGTCTAAATCCGCATAATACAGATAATCGCCTTTGGGAATGAAGGAGAAATATTTCCCCACATCATCATTGTCCTGCGACGGCACTTTTCCGATTTCCGCTGCCTCAGAATTTACCGCTTTTCGGTATAGGGTTTCGCCCATGATATTATTCTCCATGTCAGGGACAAAATAATAATAGTATCCGTTTTGATACGCTACAAAGCAGGCAGGCCCCTCAAGGTCAAGAAAATCCTCCTGTCTGCATAGCTCACCGGTATTCAGATCCAGCCGGTAGAAGGAAAATCTGTTTCCGAATATAAGATAGTCATTAAAGAAGTAAGCGCCTTCCATTTGAGACAGTAAATCGCCATGTGTATTGAGCTGCTCATAGCTTACAAGGGTCCCGTTTTCCTTGCCGTTTTTGCTGAGCCAATGAATTTCGTATTCATCATTGCCTTGTTCTGTGGCTTTTGTGATTTCGATAAAGCAGATTTTTTCGTTCCAGAGGAAAATACAGCCCATGGGATACTGACTCCACCCATCGCCTTTAATTTCTTCTGCTTCGTATAGAATCTCCGGATCCCCACTCAGATCATTGCGAATTCGCTTAATACAGGGTTCAAATTCTTTGGTCTCGCTTAGGAAATATGTATACTGGTCATCATAAACTGTAGAGTATCCCAGAGGGACAGAGCCGTCGTTGCCTTTGGAGCCGCCTTTAATGCAGAACACAAAAATCAGCGCCACGGCAAGAATGACCGCAAGCATCACGCCGCCAAGAGAAAGGCCGATGATAAGCCCCTTTTTCGATTTCTTTTGAACGGAAGCCACAGCTTGATAATTCACCGGCTGCGCTTCCGCTCTCCCTGTCACTGGAGCCTGCGAACATACTGGCTCCGCAGCAGGATTTTCCTGTGGTTCGAATTGTTTCAAAACCGCTGCTCCGCACTTTGCGCAGAATCGGTCGCTATCCTTTAACTGGTTTCCGCATTTCGAACAAAACATATACTTTTCTCCTTTGTGATTGCCAAAATATCGTGGCCTGGTGGTTTGTGCAGCCATACAAAAACATCGTTTAATGTCCCTGTTGTAACGCTACGAGATCGCCAAAAATAATTCGAGTAATCTGACCGTTTTCTACAGTAAAGTCAAGTGCATACCACTTAGCGAGGTCAAAATTCCCCTGCTCCCTGATGCTATCGGCACGTTTCTGTTCGTATTCCGCATACGAATAGGTGTTACCGTTTTCGTCCATATAAACCGTAAAATATACACTTGCATCGGTTTCCGGATCGTATTTGCTTGGATTATTAGGCCTCATTTCCGTGGAGCACATTGCGTCAGGATATTTTGCTGAAATTTTTTCATAAGAATCACCTATTGAAATTCCATTGGCGAGACCGGTATTATTCATAGTGGTTATCCATTGAACCAGCTTAGTCTCTCCTGTTTCTTTGTCTGCTCGAACTAAACAGCCAACACTTTGATCCCCCGATCGTTCCAGTAAATAAATGAATCCTCTTTTTTCCATGTTCGGAAACGCTTCTTCAATCTGATCAAAATCCTCCCCGTAATAAATCTGTGTTTTTCCTACTTCCAGGACCGGGAAAGGACTGGATGGAGCTGGATCGAATAATCCTAAAGCAGCCAGAACCACCGCCGCTGCCGCAATCAGCAGTATGGCTATGCCAACAGAAAGACCGATCACAAGCTCCTTTTTTGATTTTTTCCCGTGGGTCGCAGCACCGCTGCTCATTTGAACACTGAAATTTTCCGCCTCCATAAGCGGCTCCGATTTCGACGCCTGGATATTTACCGTTTCATCCGGTATGCCTGCCGGTTGCTGCGGCACCGGCCAAGCTTCTTGTGATATCTTTACAGGCGCACCACACGTATTGCAAAATTTCGCGTCATCCGGCAAAAGGTTCCCGCACTTTGAACAGAACATAATCTCTACTCCTCTCGCTTGCAGGAGCCAAAAGCAGCTCCAACTTATTTTCTATCTCATTTTACCTGAAGCAGTAAAAAAGTGCCCCACACAATCAGGTGGTTTTCAGAAAATAATTTAAAAACATTCTACACACTACCCTTTTGTGTAGGGCAAAATTAATCTGCTGTGCTATAATATTCTTGTCTTATTCTAAGGAATCATCTTTGGACAAGGAGGGGTATCTGATGGATGAGCGAAAAAAATCCGTTGTTCGCCTTTTTGCGGCAGCGGTGCTGTTGTTTGCAGTCTCCGCATACCGGCAGTTCAGTATGCAGTATTGGCCGGAAGATTTTCTGCGTCCATACCTTGTCTGGGTGGTCTATATGCTGCTGCTTTTCGGCTGGCAGTATACCATCAGTATGAAAATCACACAAAAGACCATGCGCATCCAACTGACGCTGCAAAATGCCATCAACATCCTGTATTTAACGGTTCGCTTTGTCCAAGACGCCTTCCTTTATGTAAATATTCCATGGATGCGTTTTACAGGATACTTTATCAATATAGCGGCTGTCTTCATACCACTATTCGGGCTTTACGGTGCATTCTATCTCGGCAAGGCTGAGGATTACCGAATTGATAAAAAATGGTATCTGCTTCTGATACCGGCTTGTTTTTTGAGTGTGATGGCACTGACTAACGATTTACATCATTTTCTATATTATATTGTGCCGGAGGAACCCCAGCCGAATTTGTATTTTCACCCATACATCGGTACCTATCTCATCTATCTTTGGGGATTGTGGATGATTGGGCATCAGGTATATGTGATCTATCAGCGAAATGGTACAACAAAGTCCGATCCGCTTTATCGAAAGATGATTCCCTTTTATGAGCCGATTTTACTCTTTCTGTTCAGTATCCCGTATGCTGCGACGGCCTACGTGGTTCGGTTTGAGCTTGTGGAATATTCAGCAGGGCTGATTTTTATTCTTGTGCTTTGCTGGCAGCTCTATATTTTGACCGGGCTGATTCCCGTCAACACGCAGTACAGTGAAGTATTCCGGCGTTCTACAGTGGCGATGCAGATTCTTTCACCGACCGGTGAGCTGATTGCAGTATCGGAAAACGCGGCGGAAATTACGCCTGTTATGCTGGAAACCCTAAAGCGGGAGCAGCAATTTTCGTCTACGGAAGATATTACCATGCACCTGCACCGGATTCCGGGCGGATATATGATCTGGCAAACGAATCTCTCGCAGATTAACGGGGTGTTACGGGAGCTTAAATTCCTGAATGCGGAATTGGAAGAAAAGCAGGATCTGCTGGCGCAAGAAATCCGTATCCAGTCCAGTGAAGCAAGCGTTCAGGCACGCAACGATATTTATGACAGCCTATCCTCGGAGGTGGGCGGGCAGATTGCTTTGATGGAAAAGATTCTGTTGAAAGAATCCCTTTCGACGGAAGACTGGAACCGTGTCTGTCTCATTGGCACCTACATCAAACGATTCTGCAACTTGCAGCTCACTTATCAGGAACAACAGATGATTCCGATAAGTGATTTAGCCATCAGCTTACAGGACATGGCCAAATGTATGAAGAATATCGGCATCCGAACAAGCCTGGATTTTTGCCCCGCATCGGATTTGGAGCCGGAATTTATTCTTCTCATTATGAGAACTCTGGAGGATATTCTGGAAGCGACAAATTTTAATCTGACCTCTGTGGCAATCCAAATCGACGGCGTGGCCTGTTTTGAGATTACCGATACAGATCACGAGTTTGTCCCTCATTCTTTAGAAGACGGATATCGTCTTCAGGTAGAAAAAATTCCGGCAGGCTATCGGCTTCTACTTTTGAAAGAAGGAGAGGTGGTGCAGTCATGAAAAAGAATACGTCAGCTAAAATGATCAAAAAGGCAATTGACTCTTATCCCGGCGGCATCTGTTTTTCTGCACTGGACGGGCGGGTTATTCTCGCAAATGAAAAGATGAACAAGTTGATGCTGGAGCTGACCGGACACACGATTCTGAACGCAAAGGTGACATGGGAGGAACTTGCAAACTTTGCCAGTAATGGCAAGGCGGAAAAGCTAACCCAATCCTGGTTACCGAAAGATCCGGACAAAGAAAGCATCCACCAACAGTTGTTCTTCCGCTTCTCCGACAGCTCGGTCTGGCGTTTTGAATTGAAGTTTCTTGATTCCAATACCATTCAGATTGAGGCGGCGGAAATCACCGAACTCTACCGACTCAGCGAAGAACTGTACGAAAACACCATTCGGCTCCGCGAGATGCAAAAGCGTCAGAAAGCCTTGCTGGACAGTATCGTGGAAGTCAATTTGAATAAAGAGATCCTTTCTGCAAAAATGCACATCCATGATGAACTGGGGCACTGCCTGCTGGCTACTATCAAGGCCATCACAGGAGATAGTCTGGCTGAGAATGCCGACACGCTGCGGGAAAGCTGGAACAGCACCATTCGTGATTTTTCCAATATTCCTATGGTGTGGACGGTTCCCGATTCTTCTCTGCAGTCCGAACTGATGCAAGTGGCAGAGCTGATCGGATGTAAGGTTACCTTTCTTGGAAAACAGCCGGAAAGCCGCAAAGCATTGCAGCTTTTGTATACCGCTATCCGTGAGGCGCTCACCAATGCAGTACGCCATGCGGACGCTACGGAATTGACGGTAAAAATCGAGCAAGATGAGAAAAGTTATCATATTGAGATATCCGACAACGGCGGTGTTACTGTTTCGAAAATTACGGAAGGCAATGGCCTTAGTGCATTGCGGCAACGATTAGAACAAGAAGGAGCCTCTCTAAAAGTTCTCTGCGGCAACAGCGTATCGCTTATTGTAAATATTCCACTTGATTTAGACGAAGCCCGGAAAGGAGGACGGAAATGATACAGGTTTTAATAGTAGAAGATTCCAGGATTACCCGGGATGCCATTGAAAGCCAGATCGCCAAATCAGAAAAATATATTCTGTACGCCTCCATAGAAAACGCAGCGAATGCAGAAATTGCCTGTCTGCGCGGGTGTGTCGATTTGATCCTGATGGATGTCTGTACGGCTGACGAAGAATCAGGCCTGAAAGCTGCGGCAAAAATCAAGCAGTACAATCCCAAAATCAAAATCATCATCATGACATCCATGCCAGAACATTCCTTTATTCAAAAGGCAAAAGCATGTGGATGTAATGGTTTTTGGTATAAGGAATATGGCCGCAATGCCCTGATGGAGGTCTGTGATCGGGTAATGAACGGCGAATTTGTTTACCCCGAGGACACACCGACGATCCGAATCGGGTACAGCAACAGCGCCGAGTTTACCCGTCGGGAGTTTGATATTATCCGGGAGCTTGTACAGGGCAGAAAATACGAGGAGATCGCGGAGTATCTTGGTATTACACCGAATACAGTCAAGTACCACATCAAGAATATCTTGCAGAAAACGGGTTACCAGAATACTTTGCAGCTAGTGGCTGAGGTGGTTGAAAAACGGTTGATTCTGCCGAAGTATTGACACAGAACTTCCTACAAAATATGCCGTAAGCTATACTACTAAAAAAGAAACGGTAGGTTTATTAGGGATTTTGCTTATGCAGAATACAATAAAACAAAGCTGACCGAGTGTAAACACGCAGTCAGCTTTTTTATGTTAAACCAAATAGTTTGCCCATATTAGAAAAGAAATATGTAAAGGTCTTGACAAACATTTGTTCTTTGTGGTATACTTTATTTAAATATAGATGTTGTCTGAATCCGCACAATTGAATAACCGCCAAAACACATATTTATTTTTATTGATTTTTCGCAGTCGTTTTCCGGTCTGCACCCACGGTTTAGTTTTGCTGAAGCCGTTACATACATAGGCGAATGCCAAGCGAGAGGGACTCCTCCCGCTGTATTCGTTTGCGTATGTAACGGCTTTTTGTTTTGACCAAAAAACTTTGAAAGTGGCTGATGCGCATATGATTGTTCTGCAACCGGAGTCAAATAAAAACCAAAACTCAGGAAAGGAAAAGAGCATGAAAAAAGAAAAAATCAAAACAGTAGATGGACAAACCCTGCTGGATATGCGTCTGCCTCAGATTCGGTTTGTGGTAGATGGGTTGCTGCCGCAGGGACTTCATATCTTAGCCGGAGCAGCTAAAACCGGAAAATCGTGGCTGCTGCTTCTGCTCTCTCTGCGGGTAGCGCAGGGGAAGCCATTCTGGAATTTGCAGACAGAAAAAGGAACGGTGCTGTCGCTGTGCTTAGAGGACAGCCTCAACCGTATCCAGCAGCGGCTGATGGATCTGACGGAGGACGCGCCGAAAAATCTCCACTTCGCAACACTGTCAAAATCTTTATCGGACGGACTGTGTGAGCAGATCGAGGAATTTATCACCGAACATCCCGACACGAATCTCGTCATCATCGACACTCTGCAAAAGGTGCGTGAGAACAGTGGAGAATCCAATCTGTATGCGACTGACTACAAGGACATTGGATTGTTAAAAGCACTTGCAGATAAATACCGCATTGCCATTGTGGTGGTACAGCATTTGCGGAAACAGTTTGACAGCGATCCGCACAATATGGTGACAGGCTCCACCGGTTTGCTCGGTGCGGCGGACGGCAGCTATGTTCTCAAGCGTGAGAATGTTGGGGACAAGGACGCCAAGCTGTATATCAAAGGAAGGGATGTAGAGGAACAAATTCTGAATATCCGCAGGGACGAAGAAACAAACGAATGGATATTTATTTCCAGCGATACGCCGATTGTCAATTCGTTAAAGAGCGAAGTATTCTTCCCTCTGCTGATGAACTATCTGACAGCAGAAAAAGAATTCTGCGGAACAGCAAGTGAGCTGTCCGAAAAACTGGGCGGCGGGATCAACGGAAATGTCCTCACCCGAAAACTAAACCGTTATGAAAAAGAACTGAAAACTATGGGCATCGAATTCACATGCAGCCGGACAGGAAAGCGCAGGGAGCTGCTGATTGTCTATGACGGCAATGACGATATGACGATTGAAACGGTGTGCGGAAAAGAACCGTCACAAAGTCCGCAAACCCTTGCCACAGCTTGATTTATCGGGGTGGCAGTATCGTCATAGTCCCTGCTCTCCAAAATATCGTCACTATCGTCACAGTTGAATTTTTGCCCCCCTGTCGCGCGATTTTTGGCGAGTAAAAGGACAAGACCACTATACACCCGACCGAGCGCACAAAAAGCCGCTGTGGGCGGTTTGTGAACCGAACAGGGCGAGGATATACTATCGGCAAAAACCGCATGGAATTAGTCGGCAGAGCATAGGGATTGCAGCAGTGAATTTTCAGGATCGATTTCATTGCAGGAGAAAGCAACGGCACCTAAAGGAGCCGCTGCGGTTCACATCGGACGGCAATGCCGACCGAAGAACGGCGTGGTTACGGCGTTTTCAGAGATTTGCATCGTTGCTGCGATTCGGGGTTGCAGGGTGCACCTGTTTTGAACTTTGGCGTCACAAACAAGGTTGCTGAAATGAAAAAAGCCCGAAACAAAGGCATTTCGGGCAATAAAATACGGCGTTACCGTTTGGTGTAACGCTGGGAAAGGAGAAAATATGGAATCGGAAGACAAACAGAGAATCAGCCTCTATTTAGACAAAGAAACAGTGCTAAAAATGGATGAAGCCATCAAAAAATATGATTATCGTTCCCGCAATGATTTTGTTTCCTTTGCGGTGGATAACCTGATCGCAGACAAACTGCTGGATGAAAACGATACGGTCATCAGCGAAAAGCTGTCAAAGGCTATCGCAGAGATGAGCGAAGCACAAACCTTGCAGATCGCAAAAAGTATGTTCCGCTATGCTGTGGAAATGGAACTCATCATGCGGATGTTTTCGGAAATTACCGACTTTACTCCGAGCGAAATTGAAGATATGCGAAAAGATGCAATCCGAAATGTCCGCCGTACAAGAGGCAAAGTCAGACTCGACGATTTATTTAAACGCAAGGACACACAGTCGCTTTAATTTTGACAGCCAAAAGGCAGAAAGGATTTTTATGAAAGATAAAAGTATAGATTTTGAATTACTGCGAAAAAGGCGTGAGAAGGTTCTCAAGCTGAGAACAGGAACGGAAGAAAAACAGCATATCGGTCTCGGGTATGTACTGACCATTGACGGAAAGCAATATCCTGTTATGGCTTGCTTCCCTGTCGGAACAGGTGCGGGATATGCCAAAAGCAAATTTGAATATCTGATAAACGGTCAAAAAAGTTAGTGGTATATTGAGATGCCCAAGCTGACACCCGAACTGCTGCGGGTATTTATTCGCAGGATTGAGGTATACGAGAAGCCGAAAAAGTATTCCCGAACAGCAGGAAACCCAATTATCATCCACTATGCATTCCAGCTGCCGGAGCAGAATGGAATGCCCGCCATCGAAGTCCTCGCACGCCCTACAACTAAAACCGCCTGAAAAGCAGTACCCGAAAGGTAAAATGCCTTTCGGGTACATATAGCCCTCAAATCTCCGCTAAGAACATCTCGGAAAGAGATGGGAGGTTTTTTTATGCTGATTCGGGCGCGGAAAAAAATACAGAAAAATATGCCGGGAAAAACAGTTCGTCAGATAGCGAAGATTATTACCGGAAATCCGAGGAACTGAAACTGGGAAGGACCGTTCCAGCGGGACATCTTAAAATTTCCTCATCATTATTTTATAAGCGAATTGGCCGGGCGTTTTCCGGACCGCCACTTGAAAAAGTTTAACGGCGGCCAAGGACATGAAATTTAATGGTCTTCGTTGGATAGAACATTTTTTATCAGACTTTTCCGAAAAAGATAGCGTTGCGACCCGAGATAAGAATTTGGGAAGGTTTCTTTCCAATCAGCTTGGTTGCTTTGAAACTTTTTCTGCCAGGAACAGAAGAAAAGCTGCAAGTTTCCTAACTCTCAAACAGCGAATCAAAAATTTGAAAAGGAATGCCGGGGGATAACGGCGGTGAATTAGTAAAGCAAGGGTGAAAAGGGTGCGATCCCCTGAGGCAGTGGAGGTCACTAACGGAAGTTCTCAGAAGTTTTTTCAAAGGGGGAAGCTGCGCCCTTCTGACTACTGGTGGTATGAAAATAATTTAGGAAGCTTTTAGAAAAGAAAATGCGCTACTTTTCGACAAGGCGTTCATGGTAAGATAGTGGTTGTGCTTTAAGAGGATTTCGGTTGTTTTGTTACAAATTGTTTTTAAATTATACTTGTTAAATATATATAAATTAATTTTAAATTTAATGTTTGGTTTATAAGAAAATAACCAAATACCTCTTGAATTATTTTTATAAACTTGCTATGATAGAAACAAGAAAGAAAAAAGACTGTTCGATTGGCATGTCCGGGACGAAAAACCTGTGGGTTTTCCTGACTTTCGGTGTGCGGTAAGGAGTTGATTTGCAATGAAAAAGAATCAGGACGCCGAACGCGATAATTTAGCGCTCTACCTATTTCATGAGGGAACCAATTACAAAACCTATGAATATTTAGGCTCCCATAAGATGGAGCAGGATGGAAAAGAGGGCGTCGTCTTTCGCACCTGGGCTCCTAACGCGGTAAAAGTCTCCGTAGTCGGTGAGTTTAACGGTTGGGATGAAAAGAAGGACCCCATGGAGAGAATTTCCGATGGGGGTGTCTGGCAGTGCTTTATCCCGGACAAGGTTAAAGAGTATGACGTTTACCGCTATGCGGTCACCACGCTGGAAGGCGAGGTGCTGATGAAGGCGGATCCTTACGCTTACCATTATGAAACTCGTCCCTCTAACGCCTCCAAATTTTACAGCCTGGACGGCTATGAATGGAACGACAGCGCCTGGTATCAATATAAGGCGCGGCATCCCCATTATACCAATCCGGTGAATATTTACGAGGTTCATGCCGGATCCTGGAGGAAGTTCGCCGATGGCAATCCTTTCTCCTATGAGAAGTTTGCCGATGAGCTGATTCCCTACGTGAAAGAGATGGGGTATACCCATATTGAACTGATGCCTATGACGGAGTATCCCTATGATGGTTCCTGGGGATACCAGGTGGCCGGCTACTTTGCGCCGACCGCCCGGTACGGAGATCCTAAGGAGTTTATGAGATTCGTGGATCGCTGTCATCAGGCGGGAGTCAGCGTGATCATGGACTGGGTGCCGGCGCATTTCCCCCGGGATATTCACGGACTGGCCAGGTTTGACGGAACCTGCTGCTACGAATACGCGGACCCGAGAAAGGGCGAGCATAAGGACTGGGGAACGCTGGTATTCGACTACGGCAGAAACGAGGTCATTAGCTTTCTGATTTCCAGCGCTGTGTTTTGGCTGGAAAAGTACCATGTTGACGGTATTCGGTGCGACGCGGTGGCCTCTATGCTGTATTTGGATTACAGCCGCAAGGACGGAGAATGGGTTCCAAACAAATACGGCGGGAAGGAGAACCTGGAGGCGGTGGCGTTTTTGCAGCGCCTCAACGAGTCGGCTTTCGCGGTACAGCCGGATGTCATGATGATCGCCGAGGAGTCCACTTCCTGGCCGATGGTTTCCAAGCCTACCTACGCGGGCGGCTTGGGATTCAATTATAAGTGGAATATGGGCTGGATGAACGATATGCTTCATTACATGTCACTGGATCCGTTGTATCGTTCTTTCAACCATGACAATCTGACATTTTCCTTTTTCTACGCTTTTTCCGAGAATTTTATTCTGCCGATCTCTCATGACGAGGTGGTTCACGGAAAGGGCTCCCTGATCAATAAAATGCCTGGAACGGTGGAGCAGAAATTTGCCAACACCAGAGCGTTTTTAGCGTATATGATAGCCCATCCTGGGAAAAAGCTCACCTTCATGGGCACAGAGCTTGGCCAGTTTAAGGAATGGGATTTTGAATCGGAGCTGGATTGGGGACTGTTACAGTATCCGCAGCACCAGCAGATGCAGACTTTTGTGAAAGCGCTGAACCGGTTTTACTTGGAATCCAGCCCGTTGTGGCAGGTGGACTTCTCCTGGGATGGATTTTCCTGGATTTCCAACGACGACTATACTCAGAGCGTGATCTGCTTCAGAAGAATCGACAAAGACGGAAAAGAGCTGATCGCGGTGTGCAACTTCCAGCCGGTGGAACGGAAACCCTATCGCTTTGGCGTACCCTTTGCCGGCACTTATGCGGAAGTGTTCAACTCTGAGGCTAAAGAATTTGGCGGATGCGGTACAACCAATGGCAGCAGCATCAAATCAGAGAATGTCGCGATGCATGGTTATGAGCAGTCTATCGAGCTGACGTTGCCGCCTATGTCGGTATTGTTCCTGAAATGTGTGCGGAAAAAGCCGGTAAGGAAGGCCCCGGAGCTAAAGGAGCTTGCCGAACCGGTGAAAAAGGAAGCAAAAGCGGCCAAGGCCCCCAGAAAACCCAGGACACGAAAAAAGGCAGCGGTAAAATCCTGACAAAATAAATGAATCAGATAGAACCTTGCAGAAGGAGGAATGAAAAGATGTTCCCAAAACAGGAAACAGTCGCCATGATCTTGGCGGGAGGACAAGGCAGCAGGTTAGGAGTGTTGACCACTAAATTGGCGAAGCCGGCGGTAGCGTATGGAGGAAAGTACAGAATCATTGATTTTCCTTTGTCTAACTGCGTAAATTCCGGCATTGAGGCGGTGGGTGTTTTGACTCAGTACCAGCCGTTGGTGCTCAATGAGTACATCGGAAACGGCCAGCCTTGGGACTTGGACAGTATGAACAGCGGTGTACAGGTGCTGCCACCCTATCAGCGCAGCCGGGGCGCGGACTGGTATAAGGGTACCGCTAACGCAATCTATCAGAATATGGATTACATTGATCGGTACGACCCGGATTACGTAGTGGTCCTGTCTGGTGACCACATCTATAAAATGGATTATTCCAAAATGGTGGCCTATCACAAGGAGAAAAAGGCGTCGTGCACTATCGCCGTAATCGACGTGCCCCTGGCGGAGGCCTCTCGGTTCGGTATCTTGAATACCAATCCGGATGGTTCTATTTATGAGTTTGACGAGAAGCCCAAGGTGCCAAAAAGCACGAAAGCTTCCATGGGGATCTACGTGTTCAGCTGGAGTAAGCTGAAAGAATATTTAATTGCCGACGAAAAGGATAAAAATTCCAGCAACGATTTCGGCAAAAACGTGCTGCCCGCCATGCTCAACGCGGGTGAGCGGATGTTCGCCTATGAATTCCAAGGCTATTGGAAGGATGTGGGAACCATCGACAGCCTCTGGGAGTCCAACATGGATCTGCTGGACCCCAACACCACTCTGGATCTAAGTGATGAAAATTGGAAAATCTATTCCAGAAATCCGGTGATGCCGCCTCAATATGTGGGTGACGAAGCAGTAATCCAGAATTCCCTGGTAGCTGATGGCTGTAACGTTTATGGAAACGTGGATTTTTCTGTTCTGTTTGCCGGCGTGCACGTGGCGCCCGGCGCGGTGGTAAAGGACTCCATCGTTATGCCAGGAGCCAGAATTGAGGAAGGCGCGGTGGTGCAGTACGCTATTGTGGCGGAAAACGCCGTGGTGGGTAAAAACGCCGTGGTCGGCGCCCGTCCGGAGGATATCGAGCAGAAGGACGAATGGGGCGTGGCTGTGATTGGGGACAACATTAAAATCGGCGCTGGAGCCGTGGTGGCCCCCAAGGCTATGATTGATAAAGATATTCCGGAGGTGGCGAAAAATGCGCGGAAATAATGTAATGGGATTGCTTTTTTCCAATATGCATGAGGAATCGATTCGGGAATTGACGGATCGCCGCACCATGGCCAGCGTGCCCATCGGCGGCAGATACCGTATGATCGATTTTACGCTGAGCAGTATGGTGAACTCCGGTATCAACCGGGTAGGGGTAATTACCAAACGAAATTATCAATCCCTGATGGATCATCTGGGAACCGGTAAGGCATGGGACCTTTCTAGAAAACGGGACGGCCTGTTTATTCTGCCTCCCTTCGGCGGCGGAGGCGGGGATTTCTCCAACCGGATTGAGATCCTTCACGCCAATATGGGCTTTTTAGTTAACTGCAAAGAAGAGTATGTCCTGCTTTCCGACTGCGACGCCATTTTTAATATGGATTTCAAGCGTGTGATCGCGGAACATATCAAAAATGAAGCAGATGTCACTTTGATCTATCGTTGGGGTAAGTTGCCGAAAAACGGCGACGAAACCATGGTGCTTTCCCTGGAGCCCGACGGGCGGATTAAGGATTTGATTATTGATCCTAATGGCGACGAGGAATACAATTATGCTTTCAATATGCTGCTAATCAAGCGGGAGCTGCTGATCCGGCTGGTAAATGAGTGCAGCAGCCGGAATAAAACCAACTTTAAGCGGGATATTCTCCAATCTAATGTGGATCGGCTAAAAATGTTCGGTTATGAATTTGACCACTATTCCCATGTGATCTGTTCCGTGAACGATTATTTCGAGGCCAATATGGAGCTGATGAGCAGCGAGATTCGGGACGACCTGTTTAACGCGCAGCGTCCCATTTACACCAAGGTTCGCGACGATATGCCCACTAAATACGGTTTGGGTTCGGTGGTGAAAAACTCCTTGATCGCCAACGGCTGCGTGATCGACGGAGAGGTGGAAAATTGTATTCTGTTCCGCGGTGTAAAAATTGATAAAGGCGCCAAGGTGAAAAACTGTGTCATCATGCAGGACACCAGGATCGGTACCAATTGCAGCCTGAAATATGTCATTACGGATAAAGATGTATTGATCAAGGACGGAAGAACTCTGATGGGCTTCCAATCCTATCCGGTATATATCAGTAAAGCGTCTGTGGTTTAAAGGGGGTAATGAGTTTGAAAGTTTTATTTTGCACCAGCGAAGCTCTCCCGTTCGCGGCATCCGGTGGCTTAGGTGATGTGGCGGGGTCCTTGCCCCAGGCGCTGCGCCAGAGACTGATCGGCTGCCGGATCGTTATGCCCATGTACGAGGACATCCCTCAGGAATTGCGGGACAATATGCGGTTCATCACCAGCCTTTCTGTGCCGGTCAGCTGGAGAAGACAGTATTGCGGCGTGTTTGAGGCTCGTCACGGCGGCGTGATTTATTATCTGTTGGATAATCAGTACTATTTTAAGAGAAAGGGCCTTTATGGCCACTATGATGATGCGGAAAGATTTTCCTTCCTGTCTCGTGCGGCGTTGGAAATGCTGCCATACATTGATTTCAAACCGGATATCATCCACTGTAACGACTGGCAAACAGCTCTGGTCCCGATTTACTATAGCCTATTCTATGCCAATAATGATTGGTATCAGGGGATCAAGACCTTGTTTACCATTCATAACATTCAATACCAGGGAAAATACGGCATGGAGCTGTTAGAGGATGTTTTGGGCCTGCCGGAGTATGATACCTCAATAGTGGAATTCGACGGATGTGTCAATTTGATGAAGGGCGCGATTGAAACCGCGAATCGTGTGAGCACGGTAAGTCCGACCTATGCTCAGGAAATTTTGGATCCTTGGTTCAGCCATGGCTTAGATCCCATTTTAAAGGAGCGTCAGTGGAAGCTTTCCGGCATTTTGAATGGAATCGATGTGGAGAATTATAACCCGGAAACCGATCCGAATCTTTACGCCAATTACAGTATCGATGACCTATCTGGCAAGGCGGAAAATAAACGGGCCTTACAGGAACGCTTAGGTTTAGAGCAAAATCCGGAGATCCCTCTGATTGGTATGGTGACACGTCTGGTTTCTCACAAGGGGTTAGACCTGGTGAAAGAGGCCATGGATCAGCTGATGCGGGAAGAAAATGTTCAGTTTGTCGTGCTGGGTTCCGGCGATTGGGAATATGAGAGCTTCTTTAAGAGCATGCAGGAAAAATATCCGGGAAGATTCTGCGCCTGCTTTGGCTTTGTGCCGGAGCTTTCCAGAAAAATTTACGCCGGCGCCGATATGTTCCTGATGCCCTCTAAGAGCGAACCCTGTGGTCTTTCTCAGATGATCGCTCTAAGATATGGAACGATTCCTATCGTCCGGGAAACCGGCGGTTTAAAGGATTCTATCAGCGACAGCGGCGACGGGAAAGGCAATGGATTCACCTTCCAGACCTATGACTCCCAGGATATGCTGGGAGCGATTCGCCGGGCTATTGCCGGTTATTGGAATGAGGAAGGCGGCTGGAAAGTTCTGATGAAGCGGGCAATGGAATGTGACAACAGCTGGGGAAAGTCAGCCAACGAATACATCAGGCTCTACCGGGCTATGCTGAAAGAATAAGAGAAAAGAATTGCTTAAAAGGCTTCGCGTATCACGCGAAGCCTTTTTCATCTGAGTGCCTTTAATCAGGCGGGCGATCCGTGAAAGTCTAAGGACTTTCTCAAAATACGAGTTATCCCCAGGGGTTAAGCCAACAGGCCGGAAAATGCTAGTCAGGTTTGTTGCCGATAAAAACCTTAAAAGATACCTCAAAATTTATTTTCCACATATTCCTCATGCCATAGGGTCTGTACCGAACCACTTTACTTTGAATAAATATTCAGGAATCTCAGAAACTTGCTGATATCAATTCAGTCTTCTCGCATTTATTGATCCGATCACGCTTGTCAATTCGTTTGCGCTCGCGATTCGGTGATACCTGCCGGTCCGTTTGCGCTCACGATTCGGTGATACCTGCCGATTCGTTTTCGCTCACGATTCGGCGATATTTGCCGGTCCGTTTGCGCTCGCGATTCGGTGATACCTGCCGGTCCGTTTGCGCTCGCGATTCGGGGATATTTGCCGATCCGTTTACGCCTACGATTCGGGGATATTTGCCGATCCGTTTACGCCTACGATTCGGGGATACCTGCCGGTCCGTTTGCGTTCGCGATTTGGGGATACCTGCCAGTCCTGCCGCACTCATCCGCATATATTTGAAGTGAAAGCTCGTTCACTCTTCTCACCGGAGAACTGGTGGCTTGCGAAGGCAAAAGAAAAAGGCGTGCTTAGAAAAAGCACGCCTTTTTGATCAGTGAATCTTTGTGGGAAGTCTCAAATGATTTTCGGCGTTTCGGAACAGGCAAGAAAATTTTAAAAATTTCCTTTGCGCAGAACAGAAACCCCAGAAACGAGAGAGAAATCCCATGAGAAATCAATCGCTGGAGAAGGGCAGCAGAGCTAAATGACGGGCACGCTTAATGGCCACAGTCAGCTCGCGCTGATGACGGGCACAGGTGCCGGTAACTCTGCGGGGCAGGATCTTCGCACGCTCAGAAATGTAGCGGCGGAGTCTAGCCACATCCTTGTAATCAATGGATTCTACTTTATCTACGCAGAAACCGCAAACCTTCTTACGGCCTTTACGGCCGCCGCGGCGGTTGTCTCTTTCGGGTCTTTCCGGTCTATCAGCCATGGTGTAATCCTCCTTATCTTATCATTATGATTAAACATTAAAACGGCAGATCGTCGTCGGTGAGTACTTCCTCGAAATCGCCGGTGCTTCCTGTGGAATAAGCGGCGGGTTCAGTAACTTCCTGACGATAAGTGTTCTGCTGCGCCGGAGCCTGAGAATAGGAGCTGTCCCGTTTCGGCTCGGCAAAGTGGACATTGTCGGCTACCACTTCAAAGGCTTTGCGCTTGTTGCCTTCCTTATCTGTATAGCTTCGGGTTTGAATCGAACCCTGTACCGCCACCAGCTGACCTTTATGGAAATAACGGCAGACAAATTCGGCGGTATTGCGCCATGCCACGATGTCGATAAAATCGACTTGACGGTCGGCGCCGGATTTTACATAAGAACGGTCAACGGCCAAGGTGAAGCTGGTAACAGCCACATCGCTGGGAGTGTGACGAAGCTCAGGATCGGCAGTCAGCCTGCCCATTAAAATCGCGGTGTTGAGCATTTCATCGGCCTCCTCTTAAGCTTCCTTCTTGATGATAAGAGAACGAA
>CAUFXR010000026.1 GCA_959596515.1 uncultured Oscillospiraceae bacterium | reverse complement strand
TGATTTTATCTTGAAAATTATATCATAATTCATAAAAAATTCATAATGTTTTGTCGAAGGAAAGGAAAAAACAATCGCCAAAATTTCAGAAGGAAATTTAGAGCTTTTGACAAAACATCGGGAAGCATCATTGGCATAGGAACCGAGAACCGCTATAATAAGACTATAACGGACGATAAAAAACACCCGGCGCTGTTATACGTAGCTTACGGAAGGCGGAAGTTTTTAAGGGCGCAGAGGATGTTTGAGAATTCGCGGAACCATAAGAGAGGGAATTGTTGCTATGTATGAAAAGAGCTATGAAAAAGAAATTACTGTGTATCAATACGAATGCGATGTGAAAAACCGGATGACAGCTGCAGCGCTGCTAAAGCAAGTACAGCAGATCAGCACGGAGCATTGTGATATTTTCGGCTTGGATGCGGCCTATTATCAGTCCACCAATACGGCCTTTCTGCTGTCAAAGATTTCCTTACAGTTTCACCGGGAAATCATGGTAGGAGAGAAGCTGAAGATGGTGACGCAGCCCTCGCTGCCGGTTAAGGCGATTTACCATCGGTATACCAGCGTTTATGACGAACAGGAAAAGGAAGTTGCGTCTGTGGACAGCAGGTGGATTTTAGTGGACACCCAAACCCGCCGGATTCTGCGCAAAGTTCCGGAAAATTTTCATTTCCCGTTCCTGACGGAGCAGGTACCGGAACATCCTTGCAAGCTGATCAAGTCCGATCGCATGGAACCTGCTGGAAAGCAGACCGCCGTTTACTCAAAGGTAGATCAAAACGGACATTTGAATAATACGGAATACGCCGCTATTGTGTGCGACCTGATTCCTCTTTCTCAAATCATCGAGCAACCGGTGCGGTCTATGGTTTTGGCCTATCACAATGAGCTTCGCCTGGGCGAGACGATGAACATCCTTATGGGCCCTATCGAAAACGGCTATGACGTGGTGGGGGAATGGGAAGGAAAAACCTGTTTTGAGGCAAATATACTATTTTAGCCCCATGTTCTCAAAAATTTATTAAATAAAGGCGAAAGGCGGAGAAAGCAAAATGACAAAGGAACAATTAGCGAACATGTTTGACCACACCTTATTGAAGCCTTTTGTTACCAATGAGGATTTCCAAAAGCTGTGCGAAGATAGTAAAAAATACGGCTTAAAAACTCAAAATTCCTAAAACCATTGATATTACAAGGCATTTCGCCTGTCCAATGCTCGGTTTTCATGTATTTTCCCTTGTTTTTGCCCTTACGAGCCGAAACAAGGGAAAGTTTTTTATGCCCCGCCGACTACCTTGTCCAGCAGCCTTGCGGAAGTACGCTTCGCTTCCCTTGTAGCGTGAGCGTAGATAGACATTGTGGTATTAACATCGGAGTGCCCTAACAGCTCCTGCACATCGGTGGGCTTTGCCCCGCCCGACAGCAGGTTGCTCGTGTAGGTGTGCCGCAGCATATGGAAGTGGAAATCTTCAAGCCCCTCGACCTGTTTCTTTGCCTTCTGGCATACCTGACCGACCGCCCCGGCGCTTTCAAACATCCCGTCCGGTCTGACGCAGACAAAGGATAATTCCTTGTACCCTTCGGGGGCTTGCTCCGTCCTCGGCAGGCTGTAAACCTCGTAGTAACTGCGGCCTTTTTCCTTCACTGCGGTATAGTAGTTCAGGTGGTAAAGCTCCCCGTACTGGAAACGGTTTTTGTGCTGCTCCACCTTCGCCGCCCGCAGGATTTCCGCCAGCGTGTCGCAGAAGTCCACCGTGCGGACTTTGCTCCGCTTGGTCGTCCCTATCTCGGTCTTGTGCCTTGTGCCGTTATACCGCATACTGCGGCGTACCGTCAGGTACTGCTCATCCAGATTGATGTCCTGCCAAGTCAGGCCGCAGACCTCGCCAATGCGAAGCCCCGTGTAGTAGGCGATCTGTACGGGCAGCAGCGCAGGGTTTTTCCTGTCTTTCAGATAGCCGGTCAGCTTCAGGTATTGCCCGTGGGTGATGGTCGGTCGGGAAACCGCCTCGGCTTCCTCCCCGCAGAAGATGTCCGCTTCCTCTTTCCGTCCCCGCAGCCGTACATACTGCATCGGGTTGAAGGTAATCAGCCGCTTCGGGAATACCGCAAAGCGGAACGCCCCTTGCAGTACCGCAGAGAACTGGAGCATATACCCCTTGCTCATCGGGGGAGAGGTTGTCCCGTCCGGGTTTGTGCCGCCGTAGCTCATAAAGTCAATGAACGCCTGCAAATGGTCGGCTGTGACGGTTTTCAGCCTGCGGCTGCCTATCGGGTATTTCTTGATTTTTTTGACCGCCGCCGTGTACGCCATGACCGTTCCGTTGCTCAAGCTGCTGGGCTTTAAATCTTCCTCAATCCACATATCCAGCATTTCGCCTACGGTAATGTTCTCCGCCTTGCCTACAAACCTTTTGGCTTCGTAATCTTCCATCGCCTTGCGGAGCAGGGCTTCCGTTTCGCTTTTGTTTTCCGTGCCCGCAAACTCTTTTTGTACCTGCCTGCCGCTTTCATCTTCAATATAAAAGCGGTAATACCACTTCTTGCCTTTTTTCCTTACAGAACCTTTTGCCATAGATAAAAATTCTCCTTCCTATCCGTGGCAATCGGGACTGTGACATATGGTGTGAGTAAAGTAATGGTGTCACTTCCGCCGGTTGGTTTTAACCGGCCTGTTTTTTTGTCAAGGTGCCACGGAATTTTCTTTTTCGGACAGCCGTGCTTCGGCTTCCGCCACTATCCCGAAGAGGTCGCCCATGGATATCTTTGTGCGTCCCTCATCGTAGATATGTAAAATCCCGTCAAGAAATCGCTTCATATCTTCGATAGGTAATTCCATTTCCTTGCGGTATACCCGTTCGGTAATCGCTCCCGACTCAATCGCATACCGCCTGAGCGATTGCTTCAAGCCTTCGTCCTCCGCCACACGGTCAACCTCTGCCATAGCGTCTGCGAAATAGCAGGTCAGGACTGTGTAGAGGTCAATCAGCTTTCCGAGAAAGGTTGTCATAAGCTGTTGGTGCCCGTCCCCTTTGACGGCGGAAGTAACCGTATCCAGATACTTCCTGATGTGCTCCGTTAGTTCGTTTTCACAGAGTGTCGGGACGGAATACTCTTTTTCTTCCGAAAGGCCGGTCAGCCATTCGGGAGTGGTCAGCAGCGCTTCCGCAAGCCCGTTGATGACCATGCTTCTTGTGGGATTTACCCCGTCTGTTTCATACCGCTGAATGGTGGACTTGTTCACGCCCACACGCCTGCCGAGTTCGGGCATGGAGATTTTCAGTTCGTTTCTCCGTTCCTTGATCCGCAGCCCTACCTCTTTTGCGGTAAGCATTTTCCTGTCATTCAAGGCTTTCACCTCCTAACGAGTACTATCATAGCACAAACAGATTGAATTTGCAACCCTATTTTGCATATTTCTTTGTAAAAATTTATTGAATGGGCTTAAAACGAGTTGACAAACAATAGCAAAATAAGTATAATAACAATGCAGAAGTTGCAAAATGAGTATTTCAAGAAGGAGGTAGAGAGAATGAACACAGTCAAAATGGGATTTACCATAGAGGAAGCGGCGGAATGTACGGGTATCGGCAGGAATACCATGCGGAAGCTGGTGGACTGGGGCAAGCTGCCCGTGCTGAAGGTCGGGCGAAAGACCATTATCCGCAGGGACACGCTGGAACGGTTTATGACCGTCAATCAGGGGAGGAATCTTCTGAAGCCCGATGATGTTCGCAAAGTGGAATGACCATCCATTCTCTTTTCGGAAAGTAACCCAAAGCCCTCGGCGTTTGAGAGCGAAATACACCCCTCGCACAAACCTGCGGTTTGTACTCCGGGTATTTCGCCCCTGCGGGGAGCCTGTATCACAGCTTGCAGGGCTGTCGCCGCTGTGATACAGAGAAAATTGCAGTAGCAATTTTCTTTGGCTGCTCCTCCGTCAAATGCCGTCGGAACAGCCGCAACCGGCAAGCCGGTTGCAAAAGAGGTATGCATTTTTCAAACAGAAACGGAGATGATTTATGACACGCCACAGCTTTATCCAGATGTCAAAGCTGTCCAATGTCAGGGGAAGAATATCATATATCACAAGCCACGCCAAACAGGAAAACCTCTATGCCACCTACCGCACCGCAGACCATTCCTTTTGGAGCAACCTCGCAAGGGAAAGCCAGCAGGAGTTTCAGAGAAGCGGCGCAGAGGGGAAGTGTATTGAAGCAAGGGAGCTGATTATCGCCCTGCCTGAATCCTACACGCAATACGAGCCGCAGCAGGTGCTGGAAGATTTCACGGAGGAATTCCGCAGGCGGTATGATGTGGAATGCGTGTCGGCGCTCCATCACAACAAGCGAAAGACCAATTACCACATTCACCTCATCTTCAGCGAACGGCGGCTGCTTGCCGAGCCGGAGGTTAAGATTGCAACCCGCAGCGTATTCTTTGATGAAACGGGCAAAAGGGTACGCACCAAAAAAGAGATCACGGGTGAGGACGGGCAGATACGAAAGGGCTGCACCGTTATCCCGAAAGGCGGTATTTACGAACAGCACCTTTTCACGGTAAAAGACGGGCGTTTCAAAAGCGAGCCGTTTTTAGAGGAAGTCAAGAGAAATTACACCGCCCTTATCAACCGGCATATCGCCGATCCTGAGCAGCATTTACGGGTTTTTAATCCCGACAGTATCTACTTGCCGACCAAAAAGATCGGTAAGAACAATCCCAAAGCCGCCGAGATTGAAGCCGACAACGCCGCAAGGCAGGAATGGAACAGGACGGCGGACATGGCGCTTGTGTCAGGGATAGAGGAGGCAAAGATACTGGAAGTCAAGAAAGAGGAAATCCATCAAAAAGCAAGCCAGTCCATTAAGGCACATGGTTGGCTGCCCAACCTGTTCCGCAGTATCGTAAACAAAGCGAAGGAGTTTTTGCAGAACCTGATACGTCAGACAGAGCTGCCGCCCAAGCCGGTGCTCAATCTTGATATGGCGGAGTTTCACACCATGCAGAAGCTGATGATACGGGTGCAGGACAGGGCAAGGGAAATCCGCAGTTTGCAGGAGGAAGTCCCCAAGCTGAAAACGCAGCTTGCCGAAACAAAGGGCATTTTCAAAGGCAGGGAGCGAAAAGAGCTGGAAACAAAAATCCGGCGGACGGAAGAAAAAATCTCCGCCATGCTGGAAGCACTGCCCGAAATCTTAAAAGAGGACGGCTATCCCGATGTACGGGCGTTCATGGCGACTTACCGCAAGGCAGAGGCCGTGGTAGAGAACTACAACCGGGAGCTTGCCGAGTGGGAACGCAAGGTCAGGGAAAAAGCAAAACCCGCCGAAAAAGAACAGGCAGCACCGCCCGGGCGGGAGAGCGTACTGAAACGCCTGCGCCAGCTTCAGGCGGAGGGCAAAAGTCAAAAGCCAAAGCGCAAAACCCACGACAGGGAACGATAGCTTTCACATCGAAAACAACACCGCAGGCTTCCTGCGGTGCATACATAAAGAATGCGCCCCGTGGAAGAAAGTCACGGGGCGCATGGTCATATATGGATTTATCTGCTGTATTTTCTCTTGTGGCTGTAAACGGCTGTGCCGGTCAGGGCAGCGCCCGCAGCTAACATAACCGCAATCCAAAGGGCGATATTGCTGTCGTCGCCTGTCTCAGGGGACTTGCTGTCATCTCCGGTTTCCGAAGAAGCTGCGTCATCCTTTCCTGTCTCGTCGCCATCATTTCCGGTTTGAGGCGTGTTGCCGTTATCGTCCACGACCTCATCAGGTTTTTCGGTAACGGTAAATGTTCCGGTCGCTTTTCCGTCTGTGTAAAGGACTGTGAGGGTGTGCTTACCCGCCGCAAGCGTTTCCAGATATTCGGCTTTCAGCGTGATAATGGTGCTGCCGTTTTCCGCCGTGTAGCAGTCTGCGTCTACCGCCTTGCCGTCAACCTCAATCCCTGTAAATTTGCTGTATGCGCCGTTTGCCGTAAAGGTAAGACCGGCGGTATTGCCTTTCGTAAAGGCGCTGCCGCTCCCGTCGGTTATGCGGTAATCCCGCAGGGCTGCCAGCAGACCTTCCAGTTTATCCTTCGCTTCCTGTGAAATCTGAGACTTCTCATAGTCGTTCAGATCATCATAAAGATCTTTCGCCGCATTGATCTGTTCCTCCGCTTCGGTATCGTCCGGATTTACCGTGTCCGGCAGGGCTTCAATCGCAGCCTCAGTATCTTCAATGCGCTCGATTACATCAAGCGCTTCCTCAATACGGGAAAGCTCTTCCTCCAGCTCGGCTTTTTCCTCGTCGGTGTAGTTGCCGCCGAACTGGTCAAGCGCCTGCTCTATATCCTCTTTCGCCTGTTCCAGCGCTTCCTTATCCTCCGGCGTTACATTGTCGGAAGTAATATCCTGCGTCTGATCGACGGCTTCGGTAGAGCCAGCCTGTTCTGTTTCATCTAAGCGGTCAAGTATATCCTGCGCTTCGTCCACAAGCCCTTCAAGGATTGTCTTTTCCTCATCGGTCAGCTCCTCGTCCTCCAGCCGTTCCTTCAGATCGTCCAGATAATCCTGCACGGTTTCACGGTCGGCAGAAGTGGCATTGTCTTTCGTAATATCGCCGAGATTTTCTCTCAGGGCTTCGGTCTTGTGCATAGTAACGGTAACAGTCGTTTCGTTGCCCGCTTTATCGGCGGCGACGATAACATATTCCGTTTCCGTATTCCCTGCAATGGTAAATTCCGTACCGACTTCCTTGCCGTTCAGCGTGACGGAAGCAAGGTTCGTATCCGTTGCCTGTACGCTCTGTGTGGTATAGTAATCCGCACCGTCTGCTATGCCGGTAATCACGGGCTTGGTCAAATCAAAGGTTGCGCCGTTGGAAGCAAAGCAGATGGTATTGCCTGCATTATCCGTGATACGAACATAGTAGACGAACTGTTCTGCGTCCTGCGCTGTTTCGCTGATTGCTCCAGCGTATGCCGTCCAGTCGGTCAGCGCCGCCACCTGTTCTTCGGTAAGGACTTTTGCGCTGCGGTGATATTCAATCGTCTGAACGCCGCTGCCATCGTCCGTACCCGTTATGGCAACATCCACATTCTCCTTGAAGAATAGCCCGAAGGTCACATCGTGGATGAATTTCTTGACAGAGTTTTCTTCTATCGTAATATCTCCGTCCGGCGCAGTTTTGTCGATCTTCACGGTAACAGAGACGGTTTCGCTCTCTACGCCGCTGGCGCTGATTGCACGGAAGGAATAAACCGTGCCGTCTGTCTCATTGGAAACGGTAATGGTATCCGTATATTCCTGCCATTCGCCGTCGCCAACCTTGTACTCAAGTTTTGTATCGCCAAGTGCGGCAGAGGTATCGGAAACGGAGAGCGTTACATCGCCGTTTGTCCACTCATCAGAGGTATAGCCGTGGGTATCCAGCGATACCACAGGCTTTGTTTGATCCAATTTATCATAAGTGATACTGCTTGTTGCCGTAACGCCTGCGCCATTGGTCAAGACAAAGGCATAGGTGCCGTTCTCGGTTATGGTATAAGTATAGGTGCCGTCGCCGTTTGCCGAAATGGTTTCCGGCTCCCCGTTATCTTTGGAAACGGTAATGCTTGCAATGCCGGAGACGCCCACTGTCGGCGTGATCGTCACGGTATCAGCCGTCAGATAATCCGCAGTATTGCCGGAAACCTCGATTGCCGGCTCTGCCTTGTCGATCTTCACTACCACACTGCTGCTCGCTGTGCCTTCCACGCCGGAACCTGAAACCGCACGGAAAATGTAGGTGGTGCCGTCTGCGGTCGTAGAATCGCTTATGGTCATCTGAGCTTCCTCTACATTGGACGGGGTAGTGGCGGTCGCTTCCGTGGCTTTGCTTGCCGTCATATCATTCCAGTTTGCACCGTTGTCCGTGGAATACTGATACTTGGCAATGCCGCTGTCCGCTGTGGCGCCGGAAACGGTGATGGTCACATCCCCGTTTGTCCACTGGCCGGAAGTGTAGCTGCCTGTGCTGATTGTCGGGACAGCGGGCGTCTCGGCGTCTACTGCGAAATACTCATACTCCGTGGCGGATGTGCTGTTGCCCGCATTGTCCGTAACGGTAACATTGCTGATATTTCCGACAAACTGCGGCTCAACACGGAATGTGATCTGACCGTGTTCATCTGCCGTTGTCGTCTGAACTTCGCCACCGCTAAGCTGGTAGGAAATCTCTTTTACGCCGCTCCCTGTGTCAGCAGCACTGATCGTCACGGTCTGCGTGTCCTTAAAGAACAGCCCAAAAGTGATGGTGTTGAGAAATTCACGGAATGTATCAGTCTGGGTTCCGACGGTAACGCTTCCCGGCGCAGTCTTATCCAGTCTCACGGTGATGGAAACTTCGGTGCTCACTACACCGGCCTCGCTGGTAGCCCGGAATGTGTATGTTGTACCGCTGGTTTCTTCGGAGACGGTGATCGCACCTGAATAGGTCTGCCACTCGCCGTCGCCCACCTTGTACTCGAACTTCGTATCACCCAAGTTGACAGTGCTGTTGGAAACAGAGAGGGTAATATCCTTATTCGTCCATGCACCGTCCGTATAGGCAGCCTCTCCGGCTGTGGCGGTGATCTCCACCACCGGCTTTTGCGTGTCGATGTTAGTATAGGTGATGCTGTCTGTGGCTGTTTTTCCTACGCCGTCCGTTACCCGGAAGGTATAGGTACCATTTGCCTTTACCTCATAACCGTTGGCATAATCCGTGACCTCTGTCCAGTCCTGTCCACCGTTTGCCGATACCTCGACCTTTGAGACGCCCGATAAGGTATCGGACGCAGAGATTGTCACCTTGTTGCTTTGCAGATAATCATCTGTCTTGCCGGTAACTTCTATGGTCGGATTGGACTTATCAATCTTCACTACCACTTCGCTGCTTTGTGCGCCTGCGGTACCGGATTTGGATACCGCACGGAAAATGTATTTGGTGCCGTCTGCGGTTGTGGATTCGCTGGTGACCTCAAGAACCGCGCTGCCCTCGCTGATAGCCATATCCGTCCAGTTCGTGCCGCCATCTGTGGAATACTGGTATTTATCGATACCGCTTGGGGCAGAGGAGCCGGATATGGTGAAGGTCACATTGCTGTCTGTCCATGTGCTGGAAGTATAATTGTCTGTCCCCACCTGAGCAGTAACCGTTGGTGTGGAAATATCAGCAAGATCAGCCTGGGCTTCAATTATAATACTTCCCGTGATTGCTGCATTTTTGATGACCAGCTCTCCGGTGGAGCTGTTATAGGTATAGGTGTCTTCTCCCGGTGTAAGGGTATTGCCGCCAATAGTGACGGTGATGCTCTCAGGCAGTACATAGTCGCCCGTCGCCACTAATGTTATAGCACAATCCGAAGTTCCTCCTACAGGCAAATAATTTCCCGGACTATTTTGGCAAGTTATATTTGTTAGTCGAAGATCAAGGTAACATACCATTGCAGAATAGGAACTTGCATAATCTGTCTGTTTATCTCCGTTACATTGTTCGGAGAAAATATATAGTGTATCGCTGTTGCCATTAAAATCGTCCGGCAGGCTCACTTGAAGGGTGCCGTTTGCATCTTCGGCATTCTTTATATTTTTCAGTCTTCCGTAGTAAGTGATATTATCCTCGCTGTCCCGGATAATGGCGGAAACATACTCATTATCACCCACGGTTGCGTTGGTATAATCAAAGGTTACGGAGTTGTCTTGTCTGTTATATGTGTTTATACTTGCGGAAAAGTTTCGGCTGCTATCCCGTACCGTTACTTTCCACTCATTGCCGTCATATGTCGAAACGGTTTTCAGCGCGTCGGCGCCTTCGGCGCCGGAGGATTTGCCGCCTTCGGCGGCAGATGTGAAGAGGACAGAGTTCAGATTTAAGTTAAAAACGGGCCGCACACCGTATATAAAGTACACATCATATCCACTTGAATTGACGGAGCCGGAGGGGTCAACACCCGCAGCATAACTGTTGAAGCGGCCCGGAGACCGCAGCCACCAATACGCTGAATTCAGGCCTCTTGCATCAACATAACTTGTCATACTTGCCGCTCGGCTGTTATCATCTTGAAAATATGCTGTATTCCTCGCTTCGTCTATGGATAACAAATAGAGATAATTCTCTGTATCAACACCACCGTCTGTATTGTTGTAGTCGGGATTAGGGTTATTTTCATTATCAGTTCTTTTAATAGAACCTTGTTCTGCTGCTGAAAACGCAGTAGTCTTAAAGGTTTCATCCAGCCAGCTGCGTAAACTGCTGTTCTCCCATGTTGTACTGCCACTGTTGTAGGGCTGTGCGTCAATAATCTGATCCGATATGAGCAATAGCCGCCTCTCGCTGCTATGGTTTTCAAGAGTCCTCCACGCAATAGGCTCCAGTTTATAGTAATTGGAGCTTAAGTAAACATACTGTGTCCCGTCCGTGTCTGTATAGACTTCTCCCTCGACAGGGCTGGCTGGCGTACTCGTCGGCGTATATGCGCTCTGCGGATACATGCCATAATACACGATATCCGACTGTCCGCCCTCCATCTGGAGAGCTCTGTAATACATCGCCTTACCTTCGTCTACGGCCAGCACTGCGGTGGGCGTCAATCCTACGATAAGGCAGACTGCCAGCAATATGCTGATAAATCTTCGTGTTCGTTTCATCGTACCTTCTCCTTGTCATCTTCACATCTTTATTTACAACAGACCCTCAGCCTGTCAAATTCGGTTTAACGCTTTCTGCTTTTCCATTCGCCGTGTTCAGCCGGCAATGAAAAAAGGCGCATTGCGTCCGTCATAGAAAACGGGCGCAATACGCCTTCTGATATGTATTTTGGGGCTTGACAGAAAAAACGGGCAGGAGTACGCTATGCTTGCTTGCTTGCTTGCTACGATTGTCGCAACTGCCGTCATTTTGGTCAAGCCCCTTTCCGAATATAATTTTACTAATATAGTCTACCATAAAACCGGCTGATTTTCAATACTTTTCTCCAGAAAAATAGGTGCGCTATCAACAATTCCAGTTAAACCTTCTATTCCGCTGCGTGGACATTTAGAGTCCAAAAAAGCCTGATTTTAAGCCGTTTTTTGAGCCTGAATTTCGAGGGGCAAGGTGTTTATACCTTACCCCTCGTTTTTGCGTCTGAAAGCGTTACAGGCTCATTTTTGCAGCTTTATCATTACCTCGTCTATAAGGTCTGTGTATCTGCCCTGCGCCAGCAGCTTATTGCGGTACGCAAGCAGAGCGTTGAAAATATACCGTCTTTCTTCTGCCGTCAAATAAAGGTGGTATTTCTTCTTCCTCATACGAAGATCACCCCGGCATTGACGGTTTCTATAACCGCCGACCGCAGGGCATTCATTCTCTGCACCCACTCCATTTGATTGTCGGTTTTCAGTGTTTCGGTAATATCCTCACGCTCCGCCCGCTGCTTCATAAGACGCTCAAACAGCTCCTGTGCCTGTTTCTCAACATCGGCAAGATAGGATTGCAGCTTGCCGCTTGTCAAAAGGCTGGTATAAAGAGCCTTTTTATGCTCACGGATATACCGCAAATGCCGCTGCCCCCATACGCCGATAGACCGTTCTTCTTTTTCGGCTGGTAATTCCAAGCAGGGGATATAATAATCGCCCCGTAGCTCATACCAAAGACCGTTTTGCTCGTTATAAATGTACTGTTCCATTTTGTAATCCTCCAAAATCATATATTCGCACATACATCACAGTTTCCCGATTGCCACATCTTGTTATATCGTGTTATCAGTTTTTCCTGCCCTTGCTTTTGCCCTTATAACTTCTCGGAGCAAGGGTAAAACGGTGTGAAATCGTATAAAGGGATAAGGCGAGCAGAGTGCGAAAAATCCTTTATTTTCAACGGTTTTGGAGGTCTTTATTAAATCCCTATGAGGCGGTATAACCACCTACATAATTTGAGGTTTCAAATACGGATTTAAAATGGTTGCGGTTAACTCGGCGCCGGTAGCGCTGTGTAAGGAGTATTTGAAAGGTTCCCAGGTGCATGTAGGCGCGGCGATCAGCTTTCCTCTGGGGCAGACTACCATCGAGTCTAAGGTGTTTGAAACAAAGAACGCCATTGCCAACGGCGCGGATGAAATCGACTATGTGATTAATTTAGTGGAACTGAAAAATAAAAATTACGGGTACATTAAAGAGGAAATGGAGCGAATCGTTTCCGTATGCCGGGAAGCCGGAGTGATTTCTAAAGTAATCTTTGAGAATTGTTACTTGACCAAGGAAGAAATCCGGAAGGTTGCCCAGATCGCCAAGGAAGTAAAGCCGGACTTTATAAAAACCTCCACCGGATTTGGCACTGGAGGCGCTACCGTAGAGGATGTAAAGTTAATGAAATCCGTGGTAGGCGATGCTGTGAAGGTAAAGGCGGCTGGTGGTATCAGAGATTGGAAAACCTGTAAGGCGATGATCGAAGCGGGCGCAGAACGAATCGGTACCAGCAGCAGCCTGAAAATATTGGAGGAATTCCAAAGAGAAGAAGGATAAACCGAGGGAATGGGTTTGTAAACGCTGTTAGGCGGGAGACAGAAAAGTTGTCAGCGCCTTGCAACCGCAAAAAAAGAAGAACGGTGAGGAGTATCCTACCGTTCTTCTTTTTTACGGTTGATATGTGTTACTCTAGGAAAAAGACCGTATACTACTTCGCCTTCTGCCAATGATATCACCCGGTTGATATGTGTTACTCCAGGAAAAAGACCTGCTCGGGTTTTTCCTTAAACATAGTCATGATCGGTTCCATAGAGACATCCCATCTGGCTACGACTTCACTTTCCGCCTGTACCTTCAGCGCGTACTCCAAACCTTTTTCACATTCATAATAACCAAACAGATCATTGCCATCACACCAAATGGTATAATTGCAGACGCCTGCCTCCTTCAACACTTCTACCATCTCGGGCCAGATAGTATCGTGCCGCCGAATGTATTCTTCCTTCATGCCGTCTTTGATGACCGCCCGCCAAGTGTACTTTTCCATATGAGACCTCCTTGTTTTAAGATATTCCCTTATCTATTAACGTACCATGTTTGCAAACTGCCGTCAATAATTGTTTTCTCTTTCACAGAAAAAAACACAATTTAGGACTTTTTGCAAAATTCAGGAAAAAATGAATCTGGATTTTTTTTGAACTGCTCCACTAAATCCGGTTCTTTTTCTTCTTGCTTTTCCTTTTGCAACCGCAACCAAGCGGGAAATTGGTTTTGACTGGACTTTTTGCAGTCGTAGATATGGGTGCGAAGTTCCATGGAGATCCTCCTTGTTCGTCTGTTTTCTCCTGATTTCCTTATATCATACTATTCACAAAAAAGTGAAGGGTGCGTTCTTTCGCTTGAAAATCAGGAGAAAAGGATAAGACGGTTCACTTTCGAAAATACTATAAATGAAAAGGAGGCGGATTTATGAGATTTGTGAATCGGAAGGTTGCTCTGGTAGGGACCGGACTGGTGGGGATGAGCTACGCTTACGCCCTGCTCAATCAAAGTGTCTGTGATGAACTGGTGCTGATCGATATCGATGAGAAGCGGGCACAAGGAGAAGCGATGGATCTGAACCATGGACTCGCTTTTTCTGGTTCCAATATGAAGATCTACGCAGGCAGTTATCAGGATTGCTTTGACGCGGATATTGTAGCTATATGCGCCGGCGTGGCGCAAAAGCCTGGAGAATCCAGAATCGATTTACTGCAGAGGAATACGGAAGTATTCCAGTCCGTTGTAGGCCCTGTGGTGGATTCCGGATTCAAAGGAATTTTCCTGGTGGCAACTAATCCCGTAGATATCATGACCCGCGTAGCGCAAACTTTGTCTGGTTTTGATGACCATCGGGTATTGGGTACCGGAACCGCCCTTGACACCGCTCGCCTGCGGTATCTTTTGGGAGAATATTTTTCCGTGGACCCGAGAAATGTTCACGCTTACGTTATGGGTGAACATGGTGACAGCGAGTTTGTACCCTGGTCACAGGCAATGGTGGCCACTAAGCCGATTTTGGAGGTTTTCCGCAGTCGAGGTGTGACGGATTACCAGAAGGATTTGGACCATATCAGCGAAGAGGTAAGAGACGCAGCACAAAAGATTATTTCCGCGAAAAACTCTACCTACTACGGGATAGGCATGGCGATGGTCAGGATCACCCGAGCCATTTTAGGTGACGACCACAGCGTTTTAACAGTTTCATCTATGCTTCACGGTGAGTATGGAGAGAAAGATGTATATGCGGGTACCCCCTGTATCGTCAGCAGAGATGGGGTAAAACGAACGGTAGAACTTATTTTAACCAAAGAGGAAAAAGAAAAGCTTCATGATTCCTGTGAACTGCTACGGTCTGTGTACAGGGATATCCGGGGAATCGAATCAAAATTCTAATTAAAGTGGATCTATTGAACTTGATTTTTGCCATCTTTGGCAAAATATTTTGATAGAAAGGCAAATTAATACGAATTAATCATTGAAATATGAATTTATAAGCCTATTGGTTTTGATTCACTATTAAAATACAGGTAAGAAAATCAAAGGTTCTGTTGTCATTACGGTACAGCTTGGGGGCTGTGCCGTTTTCTTTTGCCGCTTATCAAATCATAACTTCCTATTGGAAGACATATTGTGATATGGATTAGGATAGAAATGGTAATGATAATAAATTCAAAAAGAAATCTGTGCAGGGTGGTGTGGTAGCATGTATGTGGTTGTAAAAGGGAAAAAACTAATCGGTGGTGCGCTATGTCTGATTTTAGTCGTAGCAGCCGTGTTTAGCTGGATTGGATTTTCTGATCGGGGTGATGAAGCTATTGAGGCAGCGGCGGCCAACGACAACTGGGGATTGTCGTTTCAGGAGGAAGGAAAAACACCGGTAGGCAACGCTACGCCAGAATTTTTAAAGCAATATGACGCCTATTTTTGTGGTAACAGCAAACAAAAAACAATTTATCTAACCTTTGACTGCGGATATGAAAATGGCTACATGCCGACCATTTTGGATACGCTGAAAAAGCATAACGCGAAAGCCGCTTTTTTTGTAGTGGGAAACTATCTGGAGACCAGCCCTGACTTGGTGCGTCGCATGGTAGAAGAGGGACATATTGTGGGCAATCATACCTACCATCATCCCGATATGTCGCAGATCTCGGATCCAACCTCTTTTCAGAAGGAAATTGCCAGTGTGGAAGCAAAATATCGGGAAATCACAGGAACCGAGATGCAGAAATTTTATCGTCCGCCTCAGGGAAAATACAGCGAAAGCAACCTGAAAATGGCTCAAGAATTAGGATATCAGACAGTCTTTTGGAGTCTTGCTTATGTGGATTGGTATGTGGACCAGCAACCCACACAGGAGGAAGCTTACGCCAAACTATTGCCGAGAATCCATCCTGGGGCGGTAGTTCTGCTGCACAGCACATCAAAAACCAATGCGGAGATCTTAGACGATCTGTTGACCAAATGGGAACAGGCTGGATATACCTTCGGAACCCTCAATGAACTTTGCGGGCAAAACAAATAAAAAAATTTGAAGCATAATGGAAAGGCCGAGGCGCGGAAAAGACGTTTTACGTAATTCGCGCCTCGGTTTTTATGAGGAAAGCACATGGAAAGCGCAGAAAACACTTATTTTTTAACTATCCTTATTTTTGACGCTTTGCTAGGATGAATAATATTTCAATACTTTGTTTGCTTTTACAGGATTTTATGAAATCGTGTGTTAAAAATCTGTATACTTAACACTTGTTTTCTTGAGAGCAATTCAGTATAATAAAATGAGAAATTTCGAGGAGGCACTATGAAATTATGAAAATGAAAAAGATTCTGGCCGCGGCAATGGCTGCGGCGATGCTGACTGGAACCCTTGCGATGGGCGGCTGCTCTTCTGAAAGTGATAAGCTGGTCATGGTTACCGAAGCTGGTTTTGCACCCTATGAGTATTACGACGGCGAGGAAATTGTCGGCGTGGACGTGGATATCGCCAAGGAAATCGCGTCTGCCATGGGAAAAGAGCTGGAAGTCCGCGATATCGCTTTTGACTCTTTGATTAACGAGGTTCAGTCTGGCAAGGCCGATTTTGCCGCTGCCGGACTTTCCGTAACTCCTGAGCGTGAGGAGCAGGTTGATTTTACTATTAATTACGCGACCTCTAAGCAGGTGATCATCGTTCGTCAGGACAATACTGAAATTACCGGAGCTGATGATATTAACGGCAAGACCGTTTCTGTTCAGCTGGGTACTGTAGCTGACATGGCCGTGTCCGACGAAGAAGATTATCCGGACTGCACCGTCATCCAGCAGAAGAAATACCTGGCCGCCGCGGAGGATGTCAAATCCGGAAAGGCCGATTGCCTGGTTATGGACGAGCTTCCCGCCCAGGAGCTGGTCAAACAGAATCCTGAGCTGAAGATTTTGGATGAAGAGCTGTTCACCGATGTTTACAGCATGGCTGTCAAGAAGGGCAACACCGAGCTGTTGGAGAAGATCAACGAGGTTCTCCAGAAGCTGATGGATGAAGGTAAGATCGAAGAATTTACTATGAATCATATTGCCGCGTCGGGAGAAGCGGCGGAATAAAGGAAAGGACGGGCTGCCATTTTGGATTGGCTTTCTCAGATCGGGCAGTGGTTTGTCTCCGCCTGGAATTGGCTTGCGGATTCTGTATATAGCTCCATTGTCGCGAAAAATCGATATGTCTTTTATTTGACGGGGTTAGAGAATACCTTATTGATCTCTTTGATGGCGATGGTGATCGGTATTACCCTGGGCGTTCTGATCGCGGTAGTGGTAAACACGGCCAAGGCCAATCCGAGACTGAATTGGGCGAAGAAAATCTGTAACCTTTATGTGACGGTTATCCGGGGAACTCCTGTGGTGCTCCAGCTGATGATCATTTACTACATAATTTTCCGTTCTGTACAGATTCCCCAGATTATCGTGGGCGGATTGGCGTTTGGGTTGAATTCCGCCGCCTATATTTCCGAGATTATCCGCAGCGGAATCGAATCGATTGATCGGGGTCAAATGGAGGCCGCGCGTTCTCTGGGTTTGAGCAGAGGAAAGGCTATGCGCCTGATTATTTTACCTCAGGCGATTAAAAATATTTTACCTGCTCTGGGCAATGAGTTTGTTACGCTGGTGAAAGAAACCTCCGTGGCCGGCTATATCGGCCTGCGGGATTTGACCAAAGCGTCGGACATTGTGGCTTCCCGCACTTACGATTATTTTGTCCCGCTGATTTTGGCAGCTTGCGTCTATTTGGTGATTGTTTTGGGCTTAACCAAACTGGTTCGTATGTTCGAGAGGAGGTTGGCGCAAAGTGATTACCGTTAAAAATCTGCACAAGAGCTTTAATGGAATTGAAGTTTTAAAGGGAATCAATGAGACGATTCGCAAAGGCGAGAAGGTTGTGGTGATCGGACCTTCCGGGTCCGGAAAATCTACCTTCTTACGTTGCCTGAATCTGTTGGAGACCCCAACAGAGGGTGAAGTGTGGGTAGAGGGCAATAATATTACCGCTCCGAAAACCGACATCGATAAGGTGCGTCAGAAGATGGGAATGGTGTTCCAGCATTTTAATTTGTTTCCTCATCTGACGGTCAAAAAGAATATTACTTTGGCGCCTACGACCTTAGGTTTGCAAACAGAAGAAGAAGCCGATCAAAACGCGATGCGCCTGTTAAAGCGCATCGGGCTGGAAGAAAAAGCGGATTCCTATCCTAATCAGCTTTCCGGCGGCCAGAAACAGAGAATCGCGATTATCCGTGCCCTGGCCATGAATCCGGATGTAATGCTTTTTGATGAGCCGACTTCCGCCCTGGATCCTGAAATGGTAGGCGAGGTTTTGGAGCTGATGAAAGAGCTGGCAAAGGAAGGCATGACCATGGTATGCGTGACCCATGAAATGGGCTTTGCCAGAGAAGTTGCTACCCGGGTCCTATTTATGGACAACGGGGTCATCACGGAACAGGCTCCTCCGGAGGAATTTTTTACTCATCCGAAGAACCCAAGACTTCAAGACTTTTTAGCGAAAACACTATAAAGAAACACCATAAAATAGAACGAAAGAACAAATCCAATAATGAGGAAATCCCCAGGCATTCAGTGCCTGGGGATTTTTGCTTGTCCTTTCCCGATGTCTCTATCGAAAAGAATTCGCGTCAGGCCCCTTGCTTACCTTTTGTTTCCGACAAACTGAAAATCTGCAATGACCGATGCAAATTGACTCTCCGGCCCAATCTCACCTTTGAAATTTTAAAATCGGAACCTCATATAGAAATTACAGAACATTTCGGAGTACATCAATAAGTTATCTGTTTAAAAGGATGATACCGTAAAATACGAGGTTTATATTTTAAATAAAATTTTAGCAATAAAATATTTATAAATCACAAATGAAAATATAAGACTAAAAAATAGCAAAAAAAGAGAAATTTCATTGAAAACATAACTCCGTCAAAATCACAAAAAATGACCTAGAAAAAAGATTTTCTTTGGTATTTACATTTCATTAATTATCGTTTAATATGATTTCGATTTTAGAATATATTTATTTCAGTTTCATGAGAGAGGAGGCGTTTCCTTGGTAAAAGACATGACGGTAGGCAGCCCGACAAAATTGTTGGTCGGCTTCTCAATTCCCATGATTATCGGAAATATTTTTCAACAGTTTTATAGTATGGTGGATTCTATTGTGGTAGGAAAATTCGTAGGCGTAGACGCTTTAGCGGCTATTGGGGCGACAGGTTCCTTTAACTATCTGATTTTAGGCTTTGTTATCGGTTTGACCTCCGGATTTTCTGTCATCATTGCTCAGAGATTTGGCGCGGGAGATGAGGCCGGCGTAAAACGAGCTACCGCGATGAGCATTTTGCTGAGTATAGTCATCACGGCAATTATTACCGCTGTGAGTATGCTGTTGACTGAGCCTGTTTTGGCCGCCATGCAAACACCGGAAAATATTATGAAGGACGCCTGCGACTATATGTACGTTATTTTCGGGGGAACAGCGGCGATATTATTTTTTAATTTGCTATCTGCGGTGCTGCGGGCTTTGGGGGATAGCAGGACTCCACTGTATATCCTGGTAGTAGCTTCTATTCTGAACGTGGTTCTGGATCTTCTTTTTGTGCTGAGATACAATATGGGAGTGATTGGGACAGCCTACGCGACCGTGATCGCGCAAGCAATTTCCTGTATTTTGTGCGTGATTTATATTATTCGCAAGCTTCCTATTTTGCGTCTGCAAAGGTCGGATTTTAATTTTAACGGAGCAACTTGCCTACAACTTTTAAAAATGGGCCTGCCCACTGGCGGATGCGCTTCTGTGACTGGTATTGGAGGCGTAGTGCTCCAAGGAGCCATCAACAGCTTTGGCAGCGATGTTGTAGCGGCATTTACTTCGGGAGGCAGAGTGGAGAATCTGATGATTCAGCCTGCTTACTCTTTTGGTATGGCCAGCGCAGCTTATGTGGGCCAAAATCTGGGTGCCAGAAAGATGGACAGAATTCAGGCCGGCGTTCGGAAGAGCATTATTATCTGCATAGTGATTTGTGTCCTGCTTGGTTTAGTTGAAATCTTGTTCGGTGAGTATCTGGTTCAGATTTTTGTTTCCGCGGAAGAGACAGTAGTAATCTATTACGCGAAATACTATCTGGTGGTCTCCGGTATTTTCCTTCCTGTGCTGGCGCTGTTGAATATCTATCGCAACGCGGTGCAGGGATTAGGAAATGGAATGATTCCTTTGTTATGTGGTGTACTTGAGTTGGTTAGCCGGGTAGGGGCGGCATGGTTCCTGGTGGAGCCCCTGGAATATCTAGGGGTTTGTTTAGCAGGGCCTATAGCCTGGTTTACCGCGTTCCTTTTATCGGTGATTTATTTTTATAAAATTCTGAGGAACCTAAGATCAGATCCTAGTCTGACCCATGGTTAAACCGAAAAAAAGCTCTCTTTTTCCAAAGAGGGCTTTTCTTTTGCCCTAATTTGTGGCAAAATAAAAAATAGTTCTTGAAAATTAGAAAAGCGTGAAAAAAGGCTTCGAAAGACAGGAAGAAGCTCTGTAGAATAAAGGAGGACCTATCTTGCGGCAGGAATGGAAAATAAAGGACCGTTCATTAAGGTTTTATCACAAAACCTTAATTATGGGGATCTTAAATGTGACACCGGATTCTTTTTCTGACGGAGGCAGCTATTCTACTGTGGAGGCGGCTGTTGAACGAGCCTTAGAAATGGAACGGCAGGGCGCGGATATTATCGATATCGGCGGTGAATCTACCCGGCCGGATTATACCCCGATAAGCGTTCAGGAAGAGATCGAGCGGGTGGTGCCTGTGATCGAGGAATTACGGACAAAAACCAGTCTTCCCATTTCGATCGATACCATGAAATCCGACGTGGCCCGGGCGGCGGTAAACGCCGGGGCGGATATTATCAACGATGTGTGGGGAATGCAGCGGGATTCGGATATGGCCAGGGTAGCCGGAGAAACCGGATGCGGCGTAATTATTGGCCATAACCGGGAATGTACGGGAACAGTAGATACGGTATTTGCCCAGATGTGCGGCTTTTTTGAAACGGGAATCCGCCGGCTTTTGAGCAGGGGAGTAGAACGGGATAAAATCTGCATTGATCCGGATATCGGTTTTGGAAAGACATACGAGGAAAATTTGTATATTCTAAAGCATTTGGATTGGCTGAAAAGCTTTCAGCTTCCTATTTTGCTGGGAACTTCCAGGAAATCAGTGATTGGTCTTACGCTGGATCTTCCTGCCTCAGAGCGGCTGGAAGGTACGATTGCCACTTGTGTTTTGGGTGCTTCCAAGGGTGCCAATCTGGTCCGGGTCCATGATGTGAAGGAAGTAGCCCGCGCGATGAAAATGACAGACAAGGTTCTGTATCAGGAGGGATAAGCGGTGTTTACCATCAATTTAAAAGGCGTCAAGGTGTTTGCTTATCACGGGGTCAACCCGGAAGAAACCCGGGATGGACAATACTTTTACTTGGATGTGACGGCAAAAACTGTCACCCGGGCGAAAAATTTAGAGGATCATCTGGAAAACACCGTGAGCTATGCAGCCATCAATAAGTTACTGCTGAAAGAAGCTACGGAAAATACTTTTCAGCTCATAGAGACCCTGGCCAGCTATTTAGCGGATAAAATTCTGGAAAGTTTTTCTCCGATTTATTGGATATCGGTTACAGTCAATAAGCCTCACGCACCTATGCGGGGAGAGTTTGAGAATGTCAGTGTTACTTATGAGCTTCAGCGGCCGATGGAGCATCAGGTGTATTTGTCCTTGGGTTCTAATTTAGGAAAGCGGGAAGAAAACCTGCGGAAAGCTGAGGAATTGCTGCGAAGCCACCCTTGTATCCAGGTTATGTCTGTGTCATCCTATTATGAGACGGAACCAATGGGTTATTTGAATCAGGGCGCGTTTTTGAATTGCTGTTTTAAGCTTTTGACAAGTTTAACCCCTTGTCAGCTTTTAGAGGTGACCCAGGGGATCGAAAAGCAAATGAAGCGGGTCAAAGTTATTGTTAACGGTCCCAGAATTATCGATTTGGACATTTTACTTTTCGACCAGGAGCAGGTCAAACAGCCGGATTTAGAAATTCCCCATCCCCGTATGATGGAACGCCGGTTTGTCCTGACACCTTTGCTGGAAATTTATGACGGCGAGGATGAAATGGCAGAGGAATTCAGACGGCATAACGAAATGCTGACAGAGGGCGTCGAGCTTTGGAAACCTAAGATTTCGTAAAAAGGGGGAAAACCCATGCTATCCATTGAGCGTCATGAACAGATTTTACAGATTCTGATGGAGAAAAAGTCCGTCACCGTGGGCGAGCTTTCCAAGACGATGTTTGTCAGTGACGCCACGATTCGCCGGGATCTCTCCCATATGGAAAAGGAGGGATTGATCAAGCGAAGTCATGGCGGGGCGGTGCTTTTTGAGTCTACCAATGACGAGACCTCGATTTTAATGCGGGAACAGGAAAATATCAAGCAAAAAAAGATCATTGCGGAAATCGCACTGAAATTTATCAAAAATCATGATACTTTATTTGTGGATTCCAGTTCCACAGCCGGTATCGTGATCCCTTTTTTAAAAAACTTCAAATATATTTCAGTGATTACCAATGGCATAAAAAATTCCTTGTATCTTTCTCAGAATACGGATGCGAAAATTTATATTGCCGGTGGTGTAGTCAATAACCGTTCTAATTCTATTGTAGGGACAGATACTCTGGACTATTTGGGGAAAATGAACGCAGACGTGTCATTGGTTTCCTGTAGCGGTATCAGCCTGGAAAACGGCGTTACAGAATCCTCTTATGAGCAAAGCCATATTAAGCGGGTTATGATCCGTAATTCCAAAACAAAGCTGATTTTATGCGACAGTTCTAAGTTTGACAGTACTTATCTTTGCCGTTCTTTAGGACTGGAGGAGATCGATTATCTGATTACGGATCAAAAGCCCCGGGACGAATACCTGCAAAAGGCGGAAGCTTGCGGATGTAAAATTTTGTATCCGGGAAAGATATAACTTTTAAGCTAGAACTAGAACAGTGATAAAAAGAAATCTTTCCGCTGGCTGCGCCGTTATCATGTGTAAATGAAAATACGTTTTTACTGTGGCCCCTTCGTAGGAGCGCCAATAGTTTCTTTTGGGCGCTTAGTAGTTTCTTTTGGGCGCTTAGTGGTAAACACATCGAGATATCTCATAGAGCAGCCCCAGCCCGGCGGTGCCGGAGAGCAGTGATTTGGAGAAGTTTTGCACCTGTATTTCCAAGTTTCCTAACCGATAACAGAAAAGCTCCGCCTTTTGGAAAAAAGGCAGGAGCTTTTTCAAGGCCTATTAGTATATCTTAAAAAAGGGGGAAGTACCCATGAAATATATCAATGTGGAGAAAGGATACTTTTGCCGCAGACCGAACCGGTTTATTGCCGAGGTTCAGCTGGAAGACGATATTGTGGTATGCCATGTCAAAAATACCGGCCGGTGCCGGGAACTGCTTCTTCCCGGTGCGGTGGTGTATTTGCAGCGGGAAGATAACCCAAAACGGAAAACGAAATATTCCCTGATCCATGTACAAAAAGGGGAAAGGCTCATCAATATTGATTCCCAGGCGCCAAACCGCATCGCTGGGGAATGGTTGCCGCAAAGCGGCTTGTTTCCAGAAGGCACGGTGTTTTCGGCGGAAAAAACCTTCGGAAATTCCAGGTTTGATTTTTATTTTGAACATGGAACAGTCAAAGGATATTTAGAGGTAAAAGGCGTTACCCTGGAAGAAAATGGCGTGGTGTCCTTTCCAGACGCGCCTACCCAGAGGGGAGAAAAACACCTCCGTGAGCTGATTCACTGCAGGAAACAGGGATTAGAAGCATATGTTTTATTTGTGGTACAGATGTCCCAGGTCCGCTATTTTACCCCTAATGTAAACAACGATCCGGCTTTTTCCAAGACACTTCGGGAAGCTTATGAAAGCGGTGTCAAAGTATTGGCGATGGATTGCCTGGTTGCACCGGAAGAAGTAACGATCGGAAAACCAGTGGAAATCCGGCTTTAACTTCTGTACTTTTAAGATGTCAACGAAGGCCCTGTACTTTTCAGCTGGATTCAATAGTCATTCCGTTTAACTTCTGCGCTTTTAAGGCAGTAAAGAAGGCATGTTCGTGGCCTCAGCGGCAGGAAGTCCTTCCGCCCCATTCCGGGAGGCGTTCAGTTCTGGATAAAGTTTTTCAAACTCAGTCATATGTTTCCAGTAGCGCTTAGGCATGTGGGTCATGCGGCATTTGTGATTGCGCCGCCCCGGAATCTCGATGGTGTCATAAAACATTTTCCAGAGCGCCCGATAGAAAAATTCGTCTTCGCTGGCTCTTGGAACAATCAGCTCCTCCAAAGGCAGAATCGCGAAATCATACGGGCGGTATACCAGAGCCATGTGATGCGTTTCGTCAAAAATTAGAAATTGCTCTTCGGGAAAACGCTCACAGAAGTGTTGGGCGATCATTGGGAGCACTTGATTTTTTGGAGCGATCCGGGAAATCAGAGTGCCGTTATGCTCGGAAAACCGGAGAAATTCTTTCATACGGTGGCTTTCATTTTCCAGATTTCTTACGGCGTTGAATAAAGGCGTCAACTTTTCATGAGAAATCATGGTCATAACCGAGGAACCGAAATGAAAACCCATACGGAGAAATATCAACAGATACCATTCCTTTCTCGGCAGACAGGTAAGAAATCCTTTTTGGACAAATCGTAGTGCTTCCGGCCCGATTTTTTGTGGAATGGCGGTTTGAACCCTTTTAACGGCCGCAGGGTTTGTTTCGATCTCCCGACAGGGGAGAAGAGAGATTTGTTCCGTATCCGGTGGGAAAATTTCCGCCGGAATTTCTTTTTTTTGATAACTTTCCATCAGGCAGGTGAAAAGTCCATCTAGAGAGCCATCATACCGATAGGCTATAGCTGGCCGGTAAGGCATTTTTGCACATCCTCCTGGGTCAATTTTGGCTGTTCGAAAAATGAGAGCTGCTCCACGCTCTGAGGCATTTGATATTGGTAATAAAGACTTTTTGCAGAATCGGACATCATGGACCGAAGCACCGTGTTTTCAGAAACCCTTACGCCTTCCATCATTTTTCCCTTGCACAGCAGAAAATACTGTGCCCGTTTCAATACCACTCCAAGCCGTTTGAGGTCCTGGAAGGTCAGATTGGTAGTCCTGCGGGCGGTGATGATTTTTTTCGCACTTTTTACCCCGATTCCCGGCACCCGAAGCAAAGTGTCATAGGAAGCCTTATTGACTTCCACCGGGAAAAGGTCCAAATGATTTAACGCCCAGTTGCACTTGGGATCCAAATAAGGGTGAAAGCTTTGATGCTGTTCGTCTAAAAGCTCATTTGCCTTAAAGCCGTAAAAGCGGAGAAGCCAGTCCGCCTGGTAAAGGCGATGCTCCCGGAGCAGCGGCGGCTTAGTGCCGATAGGGGGAAGCAGGGCGCTTTCGTTTACCGGCAGATAGGCGGAGTAAAAGACTCGTTTTAGCTTGTATTTTCGGTAAAGTCCTTCGGTCAAATTGAGAATTTGATAATCCGTGTCCGGCGTGGCGCCGATGATCATCTGAGTGCTTTGGCCGGCTGGAGCGAACTTGGGCGCATGCTGATATTTTACCAGGTCGGAAGCATTTTCCCGCATCTGGTTGCGGATAAATCCCATAGGCGTAAAAATGGATTGTTTGGACTTGTCCGGCGCCAGAAGCTTTAGGCTTTGCTGAGAAGGCAGTTCAATGTTGACACTCATTCGGTCCGCCAGCATGCCCAGCTTTTGCAGAAGATGGGTGTCAGCGCCAGGGATCGCCTTGGCATGGATATAGCCTGCAAAATGGTATTCTTCCCGTAGAAGACGAATGGCCTCAATCATCTGTTCACAGGTATAATCAGGATTTCTTTGAATTCCTGAGCTCAAAAATAAGCCCTCGATGTAATTACGGCGATAAAATTGTATGGTCAGATCCGCAAGTTCTCTGGGGGTAAAACCCGCCCGGGGCGTATCATTTGACCTGCGGTTGACGCAGTATTTACAATCATAGATGCACGCATTGGTCATCAAAACTTTTAACAGTGAGATACAGCGTCCGTCTCCGGCAAAGGAGTGGCAGATACCGCAGGATACCGCAGAACCAATCTGTCCTTTCTGAGCTTTCCGATCCACGCCGCTGGAGGTGCAGGCTACATCATATTTCGCGGCATCAGAAAGAATCTTCAGTTTGTCAAATAAATCCATGAGAAAGCCTCCTTAGTTACCTTTACTATAACATAGAACATATGTTCCTGTAAAGGCTTTTTTTACTTTCTTTTTTTGAATTTATTTCCAGAAGGAGTGAATTTGTTCAGGGGAAAGCTGTTGAGCAAAACTTTGCTTTAATAGTACAAGGGATTCCAGATCAGCGACAATTTGATACAGTACCGCTCGGGATTCAAATTCATCCCGGGTTTGAGGGAGGGGCGTAGTTTTATAAAATTTTCGCATTTCAGATACCATGGATAGTAAAAATTCCGCATTGTCATAATCTTGTATGGATTCCGAGATGCGTTTCATCAGGCGGGAAACGGGAGATGCCTGACTTGGAATGAAGTGAATTCTCAAAAGGTTTCGGTAAATTCGTTTCAGCAAACCCTGTTGACTTTTCCGCAATTCAATGAAACGTACATAGTAACGCATATCAGAGGAAAGGGTGTTGTTCATATGCTGATAGGCGTGCGTCAACGCCTGCTGTAAACGGTTTTGCAGCGTTTGAAAGTTGGCGTCCAGTTCGATTTTATCGCCGCTGATCAGGGAAGAGGACATTTGGAAAAGAATTTCCTTCATGTTATGGTCGATTTCTTGCTGGTCCTGCCTGATGATATGAGTCATTCGAGGCATGTAAAGATTGATAATTACAGCGATCCCCACACCGATGCACAATAAGAGGAATTCATTTATCATCAGGGTGTAATGAAAATTATGAGCTGTCCAAAAGTGTGTGACTAAGACTGTGCTCATGGAAACTCCAGTTTCCAGCTTAAGCAGATAACAAATAAAGGTAAACAGCAAAAGAAAAAGACCGAAAGACAAAAGATGATAGCCCAATAGGGTAAATAATACATATGCGACGACTATAGCAATCAAAAAGGCGCAAATACGTTTTCCGGCGATCGTTAAAGTTTCCTTTTTGGTGTTTTGAATGCTCAATAGAGCGATAATACCTGCCGAGGTAGCGCTTCTCAATCCAATCCAGTCGGCCAAAAATACCGCAAAGCAACAGCCTATTGAAATTTTTATAATTTTGAGCCAATCAATTTTTTTCATGATTTCACCACCTCTCCTAGTGTTTATTCTGTTTCCAAGGCGTGAAATTAACCACAAAAAAGAAAAGATCGACTGGTCCTCATTGTGCCCGGTCGATCAGCTTTTATTTAGAGGAATATCAGAGCAAAAAATCTTCCCTTTAGTTGGGATACAGTCAGATAAATAGGCTTTGTGTGCTCTTACCGCGAAAGCGGAAAACTTAAAATGTTCTAATGTGACAAAATTAAAAGAAGTTCGCGTAGTTACCATTGACAAAAAAGGTGCCCGCGATCAACGTGGGCACGAAATCATACTAAAGAGAAAAGCCCCGAACGCAATTTACGCGTCGAGGCTCTCGACTGGTGCCGGTGACCGGGGTCGAACCGGTACGGTATCGCTACCACTGGATTTTGAGTTATATCACCCACTCCGAATCCGAAGCCATTAAACGAACTTTATCGGAATCTGTTACCCTTAAAAAAAGCCCTAAAATCAAGGGTTTCCGACAGCTCAATGTGAAAAAACCTTGTTCTGCCGAGCTTTCCTGCAACTGCTCGTTTTGAGAGCAAATTTGAACATCGGAGGTCACTCCGAGGGACATTCGGCTACCCTTGCGAAAGAGCTTCTGCAAGGAAAAGAATACGAAACGCTGAATCTGACCGATTATAAAATCGGAAGTTACGGACAGAAATTGGAGGGCGACGGGCTGGGTCAGGTCATTGCGAAAATGGAACAGGCAGAGGTAATTGTTATCGGCTCTCCTCTGTATTGGCACAACATCTGCGGCTCAGTGCGAAATATGTTGGATCGCTTCTACGGTTTGGTGCAAAACGGCTCATTGTCGGGCAGAACACTTTATTTCCTCTTTCAGGGCGCTGCGCCGGAAAAATGGATGCTGGAAGCCGGAGAATATACGATGAAACGCTTTGCCGGACTTTACGGAATGAAATATGCCGGTATGGCAACCAACCATTCCGAAGCGGCTAAATTATCAAAGAAGCTCTAATATCACATTTTAGGAGGATAGCAATATGGCAGTAAAGCAAACGGCGGGAAGAACCGCCCTCGGAGAATTTGCACCGAAATTTGCAGAGCTCAATGACGATGTGCTTTTCGGTCAGGTATGGAGCAGAGAGGACAAACTCTCCTTGAAAGAGCGCTCTTTGATTACCGTGGTAGCGCTTCTTTCACAAGGGCTTACCGATACCTCATTTGTTCATCATCTGGAATCGGCAAAGGCGAACGGCATTACCAAAAACGAAATTGCCGAGATTATCACACACGCAGCCTTTTATGCAGGTTGGCCCAAAGCGTGGGCGGCTTTCCGTTTGGCAAAAGATATTTGGAAAGAGGACGCAAATGAAGCGGACGAAAAGACCGCTTATGAAAAATCTATGCTCTTTCCGATTGGACAGCCAAACGACGCCTTTGCACAGTATTTTGCGGGACAAAGTTATCTTGCCCCTATTTCAAAAGAGCAGGTGGGCATTTTCAATGTGACCTTTGAACCGGGGTGTCGGAATAACTGGCATATCCACCGCGCCGAGAAAGGCGGCGGTCAGATTTTGGTCTGTGTTGCTGGCAGGGGCTTTTATCAGGAATGGGGCAAAGAGCCGATCTGTATGACGGCGGGTGATGTCGTCAATATCCCGGCAGGCGTGAAGCATTGGCACGGAGCAGCCCCGGATAGTTGGTTCTCTCATCTTGCGGTAGAAGTGCCGGGAGAAAATACCCATACCGAATGGTGCGAGGCTGTCAGCGATGAAGATTATGAACAGGTAAAATAAGGAGAACAGTTTATGGAATATGTGACTTTGAATAACGGAATCAAAATGCCAATGGCAGGAATCGGAGTTTTTATGATGTCACCTGCAGAGGCACAAAGTGCGGTTGAAAATGCTCTCAAAAGCGGTGTTAGGCTGATTGATACGGCAAACGGCTATATGAACGAGAGTGGAACAGGCCGGGGAATCAAAAACAGCGGCATCGCAAGAGAAGATATTTTTCTCGTAACAAAACTGTGGCCAACTGTATATGAAAAAGAAACGGCGATTGACGAGAGCCTGAAGCGCCTTGATACAGACTACATTGATCTGCTTTTTCTTCATCAGCCTACCGATAACTGGCGGGAAGGATATAAAGCCATTGAGAAGGCTTATAAGGAGGGGAAAGTGAAAGCAATCGGACTTTCAAATTTCCCCGATGAGCTTTTGCAAGAGGCTATTGATACTATGGAAATCAAGCCGCAGGTAGTACAGGTAGAGGCGCACCCGTATTATCCGCAGACAAAGTTAAAAGAGATTCTTTCACAAACAGATATGGCTCTTATGGCTTGGTATCCGTTGGGACACGGCGATAAAAATTTGATTGAAGAGCCGCTGTTCTCGCAGCTTGGGGAAAAATACGGAAAAACCAACGCACAGATTATCCTGCGCTGGCATACACAATGCGGCAACATTGTAATTCCGGGTTCTAAAAACCCGGAGCATATTCGTGACAACTTTAATATTTTCGATTTTTCTTTGACAGATGAGGAATTGTCGGAGATTCAAAAGCTGGATAAGAATACACGCTATTATACGGCTACGCCGGAACTGATAGAGGCATACAGCAAACTGGAACTGAAAGAAGATTTGTAATGCAATGACTGTTACAATAACAGCGAAAAGAGTGAAAATAATGGAATATGTACTCAAGCCTTCGTCTTCATCTTGATCAAGGATATCTTGAAGTCTTTGGCCGTC
>CAUFXR010000025.1 GCA_959596515.1 uncultured Oscillospiraceae bacterium | reverse complement strand
ACAGTTCCTGCCGCCGGCCGTCTTTGAGAAGATAAAAGGATGCGATCTGTGACATGGCAATTCCTCCTGAATGTTATTCTTTATCGGAGCAGTTGGATAGTGACATCAAAGCATATATTCACAAAGTTTTTGGGACATATATCGCCAGCCTTGATGAAAGATTTGCTGCAGACATTAGAGAAGATGTCATCAGTGCATCGAATTTCAACCGTGGAGATTATAGCGATGATGATATTTCCATCGCATTTCAACGAGTAGTACTGGGAAGGATGGGACACCCAGATTGGCAAATTTACAATTCCAATTCAGAGGTGAATGCTATGGAGCAGAAAGCAAAAGTAAATACACCAGTTCATATTAGGCCCGCTTCCATTGAGGAGGCGGGCCTTTTCTATTCTCAGATGGACGAGGCCGAGGATGCGGTGCTGGGAACGGTAGGCCATATACGGATGGACTTCGGAGCTTCCGGAAAAGAATTCTACCACACTTGGTGGCCCCACAACGGCGACCAGTTCAACACGGGGGAATTCAAAGACGAACTTCAGAAGTTTGTGGATATGCTCCGGGCGGATGGTCCCCTTACGAATCTGGCTTCGATGAGAAACTACTGCTACCAGCACGGCGGTAAGATCACCGAGGACGGCCGATGCTTCGGCTATATCGCGGAGACGGAGCACTACCGCTACTGCCTGCGCTGCACCCCTTCCCCTGGGGAATATCAGGGGTACCTTTATTCCTACGACCTGCGTCAGCAACGGATGGCCCAACAGGCAAAGCCTGTGGGTCGGATCACCTACGCCAGTGGTGAAGAACAGACCTTCACAGATACCCAGAAATACTTGGACACCATTCGGGAGGAACTTCCATATCAAGCCACCACAGGCTTCCGCTATGAAACGCTGACGGACGATCCCGCAGTGCGGAAGGCGGTGGACGACATTCTGCTGGACTTTGCTGGGGAGGAGAACCCCCGGAGAGGCTGCAATTATGGCTTGACAGAGGCTGGGAAACAGGCACTCCGAGAAGCCGCCAATCCCGACCGTCCCCACACCTACGCATGGTTCGTGATGACCGACTGCAACATCCCCGGAGAGCAAATCTACCGGGACTTGACCTTGGAGGAGGCCATCCGCACCTACCTGGACAGTGACCGGCCAGAGAAACGGCTGGGCGTCACCAAGGACGGTATCGCCACAGTGGATCTGGTTCGGTCGCTGAATGGAGAACAGCACTTCTTCACGGATCACTTGCAACTGGACAGTTTCAAGCGCGACCCAGAAATCGCCGCCGCAGTGAAAACGCTCCGATTGGAGCTGGAACAAAATACGCCCCAGCAGGGCATAACGATTGGAGGACTATCATGAGAGAGGTCTCGAGAGAATGGCTGGAATTCCTGCGGGAGCAGTATCCCAAAGGAAGTCGTGTTCGGCTGACGAAGATGGGCAACGATCCTCACCCTATTCCACCCGGCAGCATGGGCACTCTGAAATATATCGATGATGTAGGGCAATTTCATGTGAAATGGGACAACGGCAGAGGCCTTGCCTTGATCATTGGTGAGGACCAATTTCAAATCCTGCCTCCTGAGCCCCAGACGATCAAGTTTTATATGCCACTCACGGCCCAACTCTATGCTTACGACGACTGGGGAGATCTGGAGGAGTATGGCAACGACCTGGATGGGAGTGAATTGAGGGACTATCAGTCATGTATTCACGAAGCACTGCTGGAAAACCAGATGCCTGAAGAAAAAAACCGTGGTCTGATGCACTGGTATGACAAACCGGACGGCGTAAACACGAAAGTCCAGTCCGTGATGCTGGATGTGGAAAGCCGTGACGGTCAGTTGTGGGGTGTGGCCGAATGCAAGGTGAATGGGACACTTCTTCCGGAGGAAAAGGAGGCCCTTGCTGAGTACATTTCCGGTCAGGCATCGGACGGCTGGGGCGAGGGTTTCGAGCAGCGAGCCATCAAACTGAACGATGGAGAACTCTATGTTTACCGGACTAATACCCAGTCGTACTGGCTGGCACAGCATATCCTCAACGGGATTGTGGAGAGAGTAGGAACCCGAGATAACGGCGTTCGGATCAACCCATCCCTGTTTGTTTTACGACGCACCACCATGCCCGCGGCGCTGGTGGAACTGGCGTATCTCAGCAATTGGGAGGATGCGCAGAAACTGCGGGATGATCAGTGGGGATTCGCTTGGGGAATCTATCAGGGACTGCTCAGCTATTTCGGATTTCCGTCCCTTTAACGGGAAAAATAGAAGCGGCCGGGATGAAAATGGGAAAATTCATTAGAATTTCGGCCACCTGATCGGGAAAAGGCTCACAGGCTTGCGCAGGGAGAGCGTGTGGCGAAGCGTTTTATCGCCTAGCGTTGGAAATGTGAATTATCAAAGCTTTTTTGGTGTAGAACAAAAATAGGAAACCATCTTTCACAGTTGATTCGCCGCAAAGAAAAATATCAGAATCCAAAGGCAGAATCCATTGAAAAATACGGTGAAAAACCACCGGGCGATTTGTAAAATATAAAAAATAATCTACAAAATATTGACTTATTATTCATTGGTGATACAATATATAGTATCAACCTTTTTGAGGAGGAAACAAAAAATGGAGCTTTCGAAAAACGCGCTTACCGTATTAGAGCGTCGTTACCTGATGAAAAATGGCGAAGGCGTCGTTATTGAAACCGTGGAGGAATTGTTCCGCCGGGTGGCCGGCGCGATTGCCGCGTCTGATCGTCGGTACGATGAAAAAGCCGACTGTGAGGCGCTTGCCGATTCCTTTTATGAAATGATGACCAATTTAGAGTTTTTGCCGAACTCTCCTACCTTAATGAACGCAGGCAGACCGCTGGGCCAGCTTTCCGCCTGCTTTGTGCTTCCGATAGAGGATACCATGGAAGGTATTTTTGAAACCATCAAGCAGGCGGCTCTGATTCATAAATCCGGCGGCGGGACCGGCTTTTCCTTTTCCCGGCTGCGCCCTTGCGGCAGCGCGGTGAACTCTACGGGCGGTGTGGCGTCAGGACCGATCAGCTTTATGAAAGTATTCAATATGGCCACTGAGGCCGTTAAACAGGGCGGTACCCGTCGGGGCGCCAATATGGGCATCCTTCGGGTAGATCACCCGGATATTATGGAATTTATCCATTGCAAAACCAATAATAAGGAAATTACCAATTTTAATATCTCAGTAGGGCTGACAGAGAAATTTATGAACGCCGTGGAGGCGGGAAAAGATTATGAACTGGTAGATCCTCACGGCGGAAAGGTTACCGGTACGTTGAACGCCCGGGAAGTGTTCGATTGTATTGTGGACGCGGCCTGGCACAACGGCGAGCCGGGAATTATTTTCCTGGATCGCTTGAATCGGGATAACGTGGTGCCAAAATCTGGAGAAATCGAATCCACAAACCCCTGCGGCGAACAGCCGCTGCTGCCCTATGAATCCTGCAACCTCGGATCGATCAATCTGACTAAAATGCTCAAGGAAGAAAACGGCGTTTACGCTTTTGACTGGGACAAGCTGAAAGCTACCGCCAAAAAAGCGGTGCATTTCCTGGATAACGTGATCGACGCCAATAAATATCCCTTAAAAGAAATCGACTTTATGACCAAGCAGACCCGAAAGGTCGGCTTAGGCGTTATGGGTTGGGCTGACGCCCTGTTGCGGCTGAAGATTCCATACAACTCAGAGCAAGCCGTACAATTGGCGGAAACCGTTATGAAGGCGGTCACTGAGGCGGGCCGGGAGGAAAGCCGAGAGCTGGCGAAAATCCGCGGAACCTTCCCGCTGTTCCATGAAAGCACCTTGGATCAGGCCTATCCTCAGCGCAACGCCACAGTCACCACCATCGCTCCTACCGGAACCCTGTCTCTTCTGGCCTCCTGTTCCTCCGGAGTGGAACCGATTTTCGGTTATGTTTATATCCGGAATATTATGGATGGCACGGAAATGATCGAGGTAAATCCCATTTTGCGGGAGGTGCTGGAGGAAAAGGGCCTGTACTCCGATCAGTTGATGAAAAAGATCGCCAAGCAGGGAAGCCTGGAAGGAATCGAGGAGATTCCCGAGGAGATCCGCAGGGTGTTCGTTTCCGCTCACGAGGTCAGCCCGGAATACCACATCCGTATGCAGGCGGCATTCCAGCGTCATACTGACAACGCGGTGTCAAAGACTGTGAATTTCTGCAATAGTGCTACTCGGGAAGAGGTTGCTGAGGTTTACAAGCTGGCCTTCCGCCTGGGTTGTAAGGGTGTGACCATTTACCGTGACGGCAGCCGCAGCGAGCAGGTGCTGAATATCGGAAAAGTGAAAAAGGATGGACAAGAGGAACCTGTGGCTGAGGAAGGTCAGCCAGTAATCAAGCCCCGGCCTCGTCCCGATATGACCACCGGCATTACCGAACGGGTGAAAATCGGATGCGGAAACTTGTATATTACGGTAAACTACGACGATAAGGGGATCTGTGAGATCTTTACCAACACCGGCAAAGCGGGAGGATGTCCTTCTCAGTCAGAAGCGACCGCTCGTTTAGCGTCTATTGCGCTTCGTTCCGGAATCGACGTGAAAAGTATTATCGATCAACTGAAAGGAATTCGGTGTCCGTCGACAATACGACAAAGCGGCATGAAATGCACCTCGTGTCCTGACGCCATCGCCAAGGCGATCGAGCGGGTTTACCAGCAGCAGGTGCGGCTAGGCCATTGGGCCGAGCCGGAGCCGTCTCTTCCGGCGGGCGCGGTGTCTTCGCATGCGGAGACTGTGGTGCCGGGCAGAATGAAATTTTGTCCCGAATGCGGCGCGAAACTGGAACACGAGGGCGGATGTGTCATTTGCCGTAACTGCGGTTATTCCAAATGCGGATGATCCGGTAAAATTGGAAATGGAAATTTGAAGATATGATTTTTGAACAGGCCGGGGGTGAATTTTCGTCCCCGGCCTGTTTCTGCGTTCTGTGCCTCTCGAGAAAGCAAAACAGAGATTTTCGTGAGGAAAAGCCTTTTTTCTGTCGTTGCGGCCCTGAGGAAACGATAAAAACGCGAAAAGGAAATTGACAAAGCAGCCTGATTTGCTATAATTGATCTATCAATTATTGATAGATCAATTATAGCAAGGAAGGAAAGACTATGGAGCGTACTTTTCATATGCTGTTATACAGGGCGTTTCACGCGCAACGCAGTTATCTCCGCCCATGTTTGGGAGAAATCGGTCTGGTGGTAGGCCAGCCCAAGCTGATCGCTTATCTGGCAAGCCGCGGTCCCTGCGGTCAGAGAGAACTGGCTCAATATTTTGAGGTGGATTCCGCGGCGATCTCCCGAATGGTGGACTCTTTGGAAAAGGGAGGTTTTATTACCCGGCGCCCCAGTGAGGAAAACCGGCGATGCAATTCTATCGAGCTCACGGAAAAGGGCCGACGGGCTAATCAGGCGTGGCGGGAGCGATGCGGGGCAATGGAAGCGCTTATGCTGGAGGGATTCAGCGAGAAAGAGCGGACCCAGTTCGCGGAATATCTTTCCAGAGCGTATCAGAATCTCAAGGGCCGAAAGGAGGAGACGCTATGACGGATTTTAAGCGGCTTCTAAGGTACCTGGGACCGTACCGAAAGGATATGGTCATCGGCGCGCTGCTGGTAGTCATTGAAACCGCCTTTGAGCTTTTTATTCCTCTTCTGATGGCGGATCTTATCGATGTAGGTGTGAAGAACCACGATATCCCATACATTTTACAGCAGGGCGTTTATATGGGGATCTGCGCTCTGCTGTCTTTGGTAACCGGTCTGTTATACGCCCGGTTTGCCGCCCGGGCGGCCTATGGCTGGGGCGCTCGGATTCGGGAGGCGCAGTATCAGCAGGTACAGGGCTTCGCGTTTACCAATTTGGATCACTTTGAGTCCTCTTCGCTGGTTACCCGAATGACCACCGACGTGACGGTGCTGCAAAACGCGATTAACGGAGGTTTCCGGCCCATGGTCCGTGGACCGGTGATGCTGGTGATGGGGGTAGGATTGTCTTTTTGGATGAATCCGACTCTAGCGTTGGTTTTCTTGGTCTGCGCACCTATTTTAGGCGTAACTCTTTTTTCCATTCTTCGAAAGATCGCGCCGCTATACAGCCTGCTGCAAAAAGTAGTGGACCGGCTAAATGAGGTAGTGCAGGAAGGACTCACCGCCATTCGGGCTGTGAAAGCCTTTGTCCGGGGCGAATATGAGGAGGAGAAGTTTCAGGAGGTCAACACCTCCTTAATGGAAACCAGTCAAAAGACCTTCCGGTATGCGGTGTTGAACTTGCCGGCCTTTCAGTTGGTAATGTATGTGTGCGTTATCCTGATCATGTGGTTCGGCGGCAATATGATTTTAAATTCTACCCTTCAGGTAGGTGAGTTGACCGGGTTTCTCAGTTACGTGTTCCAGGTCATGAACTCGATGATGATGATTTCCAATGTGTTTTTGCTGTTGACCCGTTCTTTGGCCAGCGCGCACCGTATCGGTCAGGTGCTGGATGAGCAGCCGGCGATTTTCTCACCGAAACAGGCGGTGGACCAGGTGAGCGACGGCAGCGTGGATTTCGACCAGGTGTTTTTTAAATATAAACCGGAGGCTCAGGAGTATGCCCTTTCCGATGTGAGCCTGCATATCAAAGCCGGGCAGACGGTAGGGATTCTGGGAGGTACCGGTTCGGCGAAAACCACTTTGGTACAGCTGATTCCCCGGCTGTATGACGCGTCTCAGGGAACAGTGCGGGTAGGCGGCCGGGATGTCCGGGACTATGATCTGCGGGCCCTGCGGGATGCTGTGGGCATTGTGCTGCAGAAGAATGTGCTGTTTTCCGGCACCATCCGGGAAAACCTGCTTTGGGGCGATCCAGAGGCGGATGACGATACTTTATGGGAAGCCTGTCATAAGGCCCGGGCCGATGAGTTTATCGAGCGGTTTCCCAAGGGGATGGATACCGATTTGGGCCAGGGCGGTGTAAACGTATCCGGCGGGCAAAAGCAGCGGCTCTGTATCGCCCGGACGCTGCTGAAAAAGCCTAAGGTTCTGATTTTTGACGATTCCACCAGCGCGGTAGATACCGCCACTGAGGGAGAAATTCGTGAGGCGCTGTCCCAGTTGACCGATGTGACTAAAATCATCATCGCCCAGCGGATTACATCCGTGATGAATACGGATCAGATCGTTATCCTGGAGGATGGCAGAATCCATGGGGTAGGTACTCACCGGGAATTGCTGGAGACGGATTCTATTTATCAGGAAATTTACGCATCCCAGATGAAAGGAGAGGAAGCTTAATGGCGAAACGGCAGATCACCGGGAAAAAGCCTAAGAATCTGCGCTATACCGTGGAAACCTTGCTATCCTATTTGGGCCGTCATAAGTTCCTTTTGCTGTGGGTGGCGGTGCTGGTGACGATCAGCGCCCTGGCGAACCTGCTGGGAACGTATATGATCCGTCCAGTGGTCAACAGCCTGTCCTCTGGAAATATGAGCACACTGATCGCCGGTGTGACGGTCACCGGTGTGATCTATGTCATTGGTGTGGCAGCGGCTTACGGTTATAGCCAGATCATGGTAAAGGCGGCTCAAAAGGTGCTTTTCGATATTCGCAGGGATTTATTTTCTCATTTGCAGACTCTTCCTCTGCGCTTTTTTGATACCAGACGGCACGGCGACGTGATGAGCTATTTTACCAACGATGTGGACACCATTTCAGACGCGCTGAACAACAGCTTCGCTATGGTGATCCAGAGCTTTATCCAGATGGTGGGAACTTTGCTGATCCTCTTTCTCCTCAACTGGCAGCTTTCTCTTATTGTCACGGTGTGCTACGGAGCGATGTTCCTCTATATCCGTTTCAGCGGCAAGCGGAGCAAGGCTTATTATACTATGCAGCAGAAAAGCTTGGGTGAACTGGATGGATATATTGAGGAAATGGTTAATGGTCAGAAAGTGGTAAAGGTCTTTAACCATGAGGAAGAGAATATGAAAAACTTCCGGGAGAAAAACGAGGCTCTTAGAAAGGCGGGAACCGGCGCTCAGGCGTTTGCCGGAACAATGATCCCCGCGGTGGTGAGCATCTCCTACATCAACTACGCCATTGTGGCGATTTTAGGCGGCGTGATGGCGCTGCGGAACATGACCGATGTGGGAAGCTTGGCCAGCTATTTGGTGTTTGTCCGGCAAGCCGCCGCGCCGATCAACCAATTCACCCAGCAGGGAAATTTCCTGCTGGCCGCCCTGGCTGGGGCGGAGCGGGTGTTTGAGGCCATGGACCAGCGTCCGGAAAAAGATGAGGGTAAGGTGGAACGGGTGCGGATTTCTACCGACGGGGAAAAAGAGCAATGGGCCTGGCGCGGGGAAGACGGAACCCTGGTGCCGCTGCGAGGAGACGTGCGCTTTCAGAATGTGGACTTTGGCTATGATTCTGGGCACCCTATTTTGAAGAATATCAGCCTTTACGCGAAACCTGGTCAGAAAATCGCTTTTGTAGGTTCAACCGGCGCGGGGAAGACTACCATCACCAATCTGATCAATCGGTTTTATGACGTACAGGGAGGCAGCGTGGTATATGACGGGTTTGACGTTCGTCAGATCAAAAAGGATGATCTGCGCCAGTCACTGGGCATCGTGCTCCAGGATACCCATCTCTTTACCGGCACGATCGCGGACAATATCCGGTTCGGTAAGCTGGACGCCAGTCAGGATGAGATTGTGAAGGCCGCTAAAATCGCCAATGCGGATTCTTTCATCCGCCGCCTGCCCCAGGGGTATCAGACGGTGGTAACGGCGGACGGCGCCAACCTATCTCAGGGGCAGCGGCAGCTGTTGGCTATCGCGCGGGCCGCCATCGCGAACCCGTCGGTGCTGATTCTCGATGAGGCTACCTCCTCTATTGACACTCGAACGGAGACCTTGATTGAAAAGGGGATGGACCGGCTGATGGAAGGACGAACGGTATTCGTCATCGCTCACCGCCTGAGTACGGTTCGCAACGCCGACGCGATTATGGTGCTGGAACACGGAGAAATCGTAGAGCGGGGCAGCCATCAGGAGTTGCTGGCGCAAAAAGGAATTTACTATCGCCTGTACCATGGAATGCTGGAATTAAGCTAGGAATATCAGACTAAAATAGGTGCTGGTCCTGGAACAGAAAAGAGAAAACTTTGTCCTCGATTTGAAAAGCTACCCGGAAAGGGAGAACAGAGTCAAAGCGAGCGGGAAGGATCCGGATAAAAGAAAAGATGCATCCTCGGTCCGAAACAGGGAAGAGATCATTGCGCTCAACGAGGCATGAGACTATCCTCGCTCAGAAAAAATGGATAACCAGTTATCCGAACTCAACAGAGGCAGCATGGCTTGTCATATTGTTTTTTGATATCATAAATCCAGGAAAGGATAAAGCGGCGAAGAAAGTAGGGCAAATATATTCGACTTTGAGGTAAACGCCAAAGACAGGGGGAGACGCTATGCGTTTCAAAAATGGGATAGTAATGGATCAAGATTTTGTTCTATTGCCGAGAGATCTTGAGATCCAGGGAGAATGGATTGAGGCATTGCTGCCTTGGCGGGATGAAGATCCAGGCGACTGGATTGATATTTCCAATAAACTGGTGATCCCCGGGCTGATTGACCAGCATATTCACGGATGCGGCGGCTTCGATGTAGAGGACGCTTCTCCAAAGGCACTGGCCGGCATGTCTGAGGAACTGGTCAGGCATGGGGTTACCTCATTTTGCCCAACCGTAATGTCCGGGCCCCTTGCGGGAATCCCGGCCATTCTGGAGGCGGTGCGAGAGAGCAAGAACCGGGAACTGCCGGGAGCGTATATCCAGGGAGTTCGACTGGAAGGACCTTATTTATCGCCGCGGAAGAAGGGAGCGCAAAAGGAGAGCTACCTTAGAAAGCCGGATGGAGATGCGTTTTTAACGCTGTGGAATCAATATCCCGATCTGTTAAAAATTGTGGATCTGGCCCCGGAGTTAAAAGGAGCTGAGGACTTCATCCGAAATGTCCGCACCAAGTGCGTGATTTCTATGGCGCATACGGCAGCTTCCTACGAGGAGGCAGTGGAAGGATTCCGGCAGGGTGTGAGCCAGGCGACCCATTTGTTTAATGGCATGGCGCTTTTCAATCACCGGGAACCGGGTGCGGTAGGCGCGGTGTTGGACAGCGATCGGGTGCGGGCGGAGCTGATTTGCGACGGGATTCATATTCATCCGGCGGTGCTGCGGATAGCGTTCCGACTGTTGGGAGAGGATCGGGCGGTGGTTGTCAGCGATTCTATGCGTGCGGCGGGGATGCCTGACGGAGAATATATCCTGGGAGGCCAAAAAGTTTGGGTGCGGCAGGGTACGGCCCTGCTGGAGGATGGTACCCTGGCGGGTTCTACTGCGAATCTGCATCAGGAACTGCTTAACTTGATACGGTTTGGCATCCCTCTGGCTCAGGCGGTAAAAGCGATGACGTTGAATCCAGCCGTTCAGCTCGGTGCGGACAAGACCACCGGGAGTATCCAGCCGGGAAAATATGCGGATTTGGTGGTGTTGGATCAGAATTATGAAATTTGTATGGTGATGGTAAAGGGAAAAATCCTCTGGAACAGGGATCCGGTTCCCGATACCCGCCTCCATTGACAGAGGTCTGCCGTCGGCAATACCAGGCGAAGAATCTTTTTTAACACTTTTGGCTTCCCGACATTGAATTTTCAGAAGTTTTAATCAGAAAACGAAATGAAAGAGGCGCTCCGACAATTCGTCGGAGCGCCTCTTTGGATGGAACATGGTCAATAAAAATAAAGTTTCTGCGAAAAACATGCAAATAATTTTGCCGGTACCACCCGCGCAGCTCGAGGTTTTCAAGCTGGTTTTGTGAACATGCGCGCAAAGAATCACCGCGGGGGATTAGGCGGAAAATCCGGTGGGTTTTTCCAGGGCTTTTCCGCTTGTTGCCTTTATTCCTGTACGTTGATAATTACTTTCATGGTAGTTTCCCGATTGTTATCAATGTATTGATAAGCCTTTAAGTAATCCCGGAAAGCGAAATGCTTGGAAACCAGTGGGGCCAGTACCACTTTGCCCTCATTGACCAGCCGGATGGCATCCAGATAGTCTTCATTGCGGTACATCATAGTGGTGTTTAAATCCAGTTCGTGGTCGTTAAGAACCGCGAGATCCACCTTGGCCATGGAGGCGAACACCGCCACCAGAATAATAGTGCTGCCTTTTCTAGCGTATTTGATCGCCTGACCCATGGTGATGTCGTTGCCGGCGCAGTCGTAAATCACGTCGGCTTTGTCCGGGCCAAAACACTCCAGCATAGCGTCACCAAAATCGGCGTTCTTGGTATTGATGCAGTAATCCGCGCCGCACTCCTTGGCTTTCGCTAGACGGACATCGCTGATGTCCGTGACCATAACGCTTTGAGCGCCCATGCCCTTGGCGGCCTGGGCTACTAAAATGCCAATGGGCCCGGCTCCAAGAACGGCGATTTTCAGGCCGGAAACGTCTCCCGCCTGCTTAACGGCGTGAACAGCCACGGCCAAAGGCTCGATCATCGCACCCTCGTCTAAGCTCATATTTTCCGGCAGCGGCGTGACCTTTTGGGCATCCACCGCGAAATAATGGGACGCCACACCGGTAGTCTGGAAGCCCATAACCTTCAGTTCCTCGCAAAGGTTGTATTTCCCGTGACGGCAGGGATAGCATTTTCCGCATACCACCTGGGGTTGAATCGTTACCTTTTGACCGATGGAAAAGCCTTCTACGCCTTGTCCGATCTGGGCGATTTCACCGGAAACCTCATGCCCCTGAGTGATCGGATATTTGGTGAAGGGATGCTTTCCGTGATACACATGGATATCCGAACCACAGATTCCGATTTTCTGAATTTTGACCAATACCTGGCCTGGTTTTACCTCGGGAACCGGAACCTCGTTAAATTCGATCACGCCCGGGGCGGTCATAACCTGCTGCAGCATAAACGACACTCCTTTTTATTGAAAACTTTTATAAAGAGGTTTTGAAAAGTACAATTTCAATGTACCACATTTTTGGGGTTTGTCAAGGGGAAAAGGAAAAATAAAGGAGGGATTTCCCAGGATAAAAGAAAAAGGAAAAGAAAATTTCAAAAAAAGGGTTGACAAACAGCTTATCCAAGCGTAAGATAATAACAAATTTTAAAAAAAGAAACTGTAGAGCAAGAAGAGTAAGTAAAGACGGGTGTATCAGAGAGCCGTTAGCGGGTGTGAATACGGCAGCACAGAGTTTACCGAATGGCCTTGCGAGGGCGGCCCGAACCCTGGAATTGGAAGTAGGCGCCGACGGGAGCCCTGTCCGTTATCAGCGGGGTGCATATGATGGTATGCAAAATGAGAGGATGGTTTTTATAAACCGTCAAACCGGGTGGTACCGCAGAAGTTAAGGCTTTTGTCCCAGTGTTTTGGGACAAAAGCCTTTTTTATTTTTTAATTTTCAAAGGAGTGATTCAAATGGTAAAGGTTCCCCACAGACTGTATTTGAGCGAAGATGAGATGCCTAAGCAGTGGTACAACCTTCGTGCCGATATGAAAGAACTGCCTGATCCCATGATTAATCCCGCTACGATGAAGCCCGCCACAGTAGAGGATTTATATCCTGTTTTCTGTGAAGAGCTGGCGAAACAGGAAATGGACAACACGACCCGTTACATCGATATTCCGGAAGAGATCCAAGAGATGTACAAAGTTTACCGTCCGTCACCGCTGATTCGCGCCTACAATTTGGAAAAGGCGCTGGGTACTCCGGCAAAGATTTATTACAAGTTTGAGGGCAACAATACTTCCGGCAGCCATAAGCTGAATTCCGCCATTGCCCAGGCGTATTATGCCAAAAAGCAGGGAATGAAGGGCTTGACCACAGAAACCGGAGCCGGACAGTGGGGCACCGCTTTATCCGAGGCGTGCTCATATTTCGGGATTCCGCTGACAGTATATATGGTAAAGGTTTCCTATGAGCAAAAACCCTTCCGCAAGGCGGTTATGCAGACTTTTGACGCCGGCGTGATCGCCAGTCCCAGCAACACCACCAAGGTAGGACGTCAGATCCTGGCGGAGGATCCGAATTGCACCGGCAGCCTGGGATGCGCCATTTCCGAAGCGGTGGAAAAGGCGGTATCCACCGAAGGCTATCGCTATGTTCTGGGGTCTGTGCTGAACCAGGTGCTGCTGCACCAGTCCATTATCGGATTGGAAAGCAAAATCGCTATGGAGAAGCTGGACGAATATCCGGATGTGGTCATCGGCTGTGCTGGCGGCGGCTCCAACCTGGGCGGTCTGATCGCCCCCTTTATGCAGGATAAGCTGCTGGGAAAAGCGGATCCCCATATCGTAGCGGTAGAACCTGCTTCCTGTCCCTCTTTCACAAGAGGAAAGTACGCTTACGACTTCTGCGATACCGGAAAAATTACCCCGCTGGCCAAAATGTATACTCTGGGTTCTGGTTTTATTCCTTCTTCCAACCATGCCGGTGGCTTGAGATATCACGGTATGTCGCCGATCCTTTCCAAGCTGTATCATGATGGCTACATGGAGGCGGTATCTGTCGAACAGACCAGGGTCTTTGAGGCGGCGGTGGAATTCGCCAAGAAGGAAACGATTCTTCCGGCGCCGGAATCCGCTCATGCGATCCGCGCGGCGATGGACGAAGCCATCAAGTGCAAGGAAACCGGTGAGAAAAAGACGATCCTCTTTGGCCTGACCGGCACGGGATATTTTGACATGACCGCTTATTCTTCTTACTTGGAGGGTCGTATGACCGACTATATTCCAACAGATGAGGACCTGAAGCGAGGTTTTGACGGTCTGCCGAAAATTCCGGGAATCCAGGAGTAAGTCTCGAGAGAAACAATGACCTCAGTGGCTTCCGATTTTTCCAGACTGTGAAAATACCAGAAAAACCGTCCCGCGGGAAAAAATTTTTCCTTTCCCGTAGGACGGTTTTAAATTGTCTGTGATTGGGTCAGTCAGAATTTCGGCCATTTGTGTTTCCAGAAAGTGAAAGAAAGGGTTGTAAAATTCAGCTGAATTTATTGAAACGGTTTCTTGAAGCAGAACCCATGCTTTCCTGAATTCCGAGCCCTCCTTTGAGGGACTATTGCCTTGTGGTCAAAAATAGTCCTGGTCCTCTGGTTTAACAGCTTTTAACAGGGCGTTATCGCGCCCTGACTGCATTGAGAAACAATTTATTTTTCATGAACTAGGGAAAAATTCCAAGCTTGAATGGTATCACCAGATCCCTTTTTCTGTTTTGGCCCGGCGGTTTTCCCCTTCGATCTCTCGACTTGCATTTTGACTTGCATTTTTTAATTATATACCGTTATTTTGCGCTCATTTTAGATAAAAAAGAACCGCACGGAACAGTCAAAAATGACGTTCACATGCGGTTTTTTACTGGTCGAGGTGATGTGATTCGAACACACGGCCTCTACGTCCCGAACGTAGCGCTCTACCAAACTGAGCCACACCTCGAAAGCAAAATCAAGCCCCGGAATATCAACGATACCGGGGCTGATTCGTGGCTGCGGAACTAGGATTCGAACCCAGACAAACAGAGTCAGAGTCTGTCGTGCTACCCTTACACAATTCCGCATCAAACAGCAATAACTATTATACTAATTTTTCCATAAAAGTCAAGCTATTTTTCCATTTTATTTTCTGAGCGCTTTAAATAGCATTTCCAATATTCTGCAATTCTATGCAGAAACTATTTTTCACTTGAACCAAGCTATTCCGCGTACTATAATAGGAAAGGCAGAAGGACTATATTATCACACTCAGGAAAGTAGGATTCACATGAAATACGCCGTAGTATTATGCGATGGCATGGCGGATTATCCCATTTCCGCTTTAAAAGAACAAACGCCCATGGCTGTGGCGAAAAAGCCCTGTATGGATTTTCTGGCCGCTAAAGGTGAGGTGGGACTGGTAAAAACGGTTCCTGACGGCATGAAACCCGGAAGCGACGTGGCAAATCTTTCAGTGATGGGTTACGATCCGGCCCAATATTACACCGGGCGTTCTCCTCTGGAGGCTGCTTCTATTGGTATCGACCTTCAAGATACCGATGTGACTCTGCGCTGCAACCTTGTCACCCTTTCCGATGAAGAGGATTATCAAAGCAAAACCATGGTGGATTACTGCGCTGACGATATTTCTTCTCAGGAAGCAAAGATATTAATCGAATATATCCAGGAAAAACTCGGTGACGATGATTTCCACTTTTATCCGGGAGTCAGTTACCGCCATTGTCTGGTATGGAAACACGGGGAACCTCATCCCGGGTCTCTTACTCCGCCTCACGATATTACCGGCCGTAAAATCGCGCAGTATATTCCGGAAGGCCCCTGTGTTGCAAAGCTTTATGAGATGATGGTGCAAAGTTATTCCCTTCTTAAGGATCATCCTATCAATCAGGAACGGATTAAACGGGGTAAGCGGCCTGCCAATTCCATTTGGCTTTGGGGAGAGGGACAGCGCCCTCGCTTAGATAGCTTTGAAGCTAAATTTCACAAAAAGGGCTCTGTTGTTTCCGCGGTGGATCTCATTAAAGGAATTGGTCTGTGCGCTAAAATGACCTCGGTGGATGTGGAAGGTGCTACAGGTTATATCGACACCAATTTTACCGGAAAAATGGAAGCGGCGCTTAAGGAATTCCAGAGAGAGCAGGATTTCGTTTATATCCATGTGGAAGCGCCCGATGAATGTGGTCATCGCGGAGAACTGGAAAATAAGATCAGAGCGATCGAATTGATCGACGAAAAAATCCTGGCGCCTCTGACAGAAGCGCTCCGGGGAATCGGTCCTTTTCGGGTCATGGTCCTGCCGGACCATCCCACCCCTCTGGCAACTAAAACTCACGCGGGCGATCCGGTCCCCTATCTTATTTATGACAGTACCCAAGAGAAAAACAGCGGCGTTTCCTGCTTCTGTGAAGCGGCCGCTAAGCAAACAGGAAATTACGTTGCCGCAGGCCCAATGTTGATCGAAAAGCTGTTTGCGCCGAATCAAGCTTAAGGAGGTTTTACCCTTATGACACCGGAAGCCATTCAACGGATCAACGAGCTGGCACGTAAGTCCAAGGCTCAAGGGCTTACTCCGGAAGAAGCCCAAGAACAGAAAAAGCTTCGCCAGGAATATCTGGCCGATATAAAGAAAAATCTAGTATCTCAGCTGGAAAACATGTCCATTTTGGAGCCGGATGGTACCAAAAAGAAAGTACATAAGAAAAAAATTTGATCTTGATTCTTGTTTTTATTCTCAGGTAAACCAAAGCAAAGGCAGCGAAATTTTAAAGAAATATTCTATAATACGCTTTTCAGTAAAAATTGTTTTCTAACCCATCTAGCTTTTTTGCCCATAAAAAAGAGTTCTTCCTATTTAATAGGTTTCGTTTCCTTTTTGCTCTTGATTCTAACTGATAAGTTTTGACCGGTATTTTTGCTGCCGATTCCCAATCGAATCCCGGAGCCTATTTTCCGTTGATTCTGATCAACGAATTTTGAAGCTTATTTTTATTACCGATTTTGACGAACGGGTTTTGCGCACCATTTTGCAGCGGATTCTGACTGCTGGCTGGAGCGAGGAAACGTTTCATCCCTGGCCATAAGCAACGGTTGGGTTACGACAAACTTGAGGGAATAAAAAGCCCCGAAAAGGATTACCTTTTCGGGGCTTTATCTTTATGTATTTACGTTTTTGTTAGGCGAGAATTTCTCCATCTACCGTACCTTTTAATCCAGCCGCGTTGGATTCGTCGGTATCAATGTGCATAGCCGGGGCATATTTAGGGCTGACTCTTACTACCACGTCACCGAAGATTAAGCTGCGGCCGTCGCTTTCCAATTTTACAGAGACTACCTGCTTATCGTTCAAAGCGAATTTCTCAGCAGTAGCGGGATCCAGATGAATATGGCGCTTAGCGGCGATTACGCCTTCCTTCAGTTCCACCTCGCCCGCCGGGCCAACCAGTTTGCAGCAGGGGGTACCAGCGATATCTCCGGATTCCCGGATAGGAGCAACAATACCGATTTTTCTGGCATCCGTCAAGGAAAGCTCTACCTGAGAGGCCGGACGAACGGGCCCCAAAATAGAGACGCCTTTCATTTCACCCTTCGGCCCAATTACACAGACTCTTTCCTCACAGGCGAACTGTCCGGGCTGAGAAAGATCCTTTTTATTAGTCAACTGATAACCCTTACCGAACAGGGTATCCAGATCCTCTTGGGACAGATGCACGTGACGCGCGGAGGTTTCAACCATAACTTTCATAATTCATACACTCCTGATTGATTCATTTTCGATATTATTATCATACAACCCCAGACCGCAAAATTCAACTAAATCCTTTTAAATTTTTCCCTTTTAGACATTTTTATGGTATAATAATCTTACATTAGCAGAAGCGGCGCAGTCCTGAAATAAGAAAAAGTGTATCGTCGACGGCTATGAAGTGCGGGTCTTTCCTGTCATAGACGGCTATTTTTCACTATGAGCCGCAGGATAGACCTTGCTCTTTCTTGGTATGTCCTGTGACAATATTTCCGCGGCCGCTGTGATGCTTTAACGGGCTGGCACCTTTTTCTTCTGCGCTGCGGCCCCGGCTGTAGTTCGTTCCCGTTGCTCTGAGGGAACGGTGAAATTCTACGGAAGTCGTCAATCGTTTACCGTGTATAACGTCATATAACGTCAGGGGATCCGTACCATAAGATGTCATTCCACACGGGTAGACGGAAAAATATTTTATTGCCGCCGGTCGTACAGATCAGATTTGCCTGCTGATCGTTGTGCCGGAGAACCGCGAAAAAATTCATCTGAACGGAGAAAAGCAACTATGTATGAAACCTGGGATCGTTTACAGGAGGCCTGCCTCCAATGCCGTAAATGCGGCCTTTGTAAAGATCGGCACAATGTAGTGTTTGGCGTAGGCGTGGAAACCGCCGAGGTTATGTTTATCGGGGAAGGCCCTGGGGAAAATGAGGATTTGCAGGGGGAACCTTTTGTCGGACGGGGAGGACAGCTTCTGGACAAAATGCTCGCGGCCATAGACTTAAGCAGAGAAAAAAACATTTATATCGCTAATATCGTCAAATGCCGCCCCCCACAAAATCGTGATCCTTTGCCCGAGGAGCAGGAGGCCTGTATCGATTGGCTGCGGAACCAGACAGCGCTGATCCGTCCCAAAATCATTGTGTGCCTTGGAAGAATCGCTGCCGCCAAAATTATCAAGCCGGATATTAAAATTACGAAAGAGCACGGGGTCTTTTTTGGAAAAAACGGTGTTACCATGATGGCTACCCTTCATCCCGCCGCGCTGTTGCGAAATCCCTCTCAAAAGCCAGGAGCTTTTGACGACTTTTTAAAACTCCGGGAAAAAATTCATGAACTTTGTGACCACACTTATGAGGAGACATAAAAACGATAAGCCTTAAACATAATTCTGTGGCTATGAGCGTAAAGCTTGTAATAAAAGGAAAAGCATTTCCGCCCGGGTGCGCATTTTCAGATTTTGGATCTTCTCCGGAAGCGAAGTGAGAAGATACAGCGGATAGACCTTCCGCGTAGAACATTTTTTCTCCCTTTCCGCCAAATAAAAATTTTGAAGCGGTTGAAGTCTACCAAAGGCAGCGTTTCCTCCCGAACTTAAAAGCGTCCGGATTCCCAGCGGCAAATGGCTCAGCCCTATCGTGATAACCGGTTTGAGCCAGCGGAGATCAAAAGCCCGGGCTTGCGATACTGAATGTGTTCGGTTTGGCTGCGGTTATGGGGGATTCCGTTTAGCGCCCAGTCTGTTTTGAAGATGAGTAGACAGGATATCGAGTGTTACGTTTTGTGCGGACAGCTATCATGCGCTTTATGCGCTTTTATCCGTTGCAAAAAAGGAAAAGAGTTGGAAATTTATCGGCGGCAGAGTTGTTTTACTGTTAGCAGATAATTTTATCAAAACACAACAAAAGGTGATCTTTAACATGAAGAAATCATTTGATTCCTTGCTGAGACAAGCTCCGGTACATAATCGAGTGGTAATTATTTGTGTATGTTTTATGCTGTTTTCTATGTTAGTCATAGGTGGTTATCTGACGATGGTGATGTATTCCAAAGCCTATGAAAACACCTATGAGAAAATGCAGATTTATACAGATAAAAACCGTACAAAATATTGACCAGTCCTTTTCCTTTATTACGAACACTGGGTTGGCTGTAGCTACTGGCGGAACGGTAGGCTATTGGATTAACAATACAAAGTTGTTCGATGAGAGCAGTTCAGCTTACTATACCAATGTCAATAATCTTAAAAGTGAAACCAATCATGTGCTTACTTACAGTAACGCGTGGAAAACCAATTATATCAGCTATATTTGTATTCTGCTGAATGATGATCCTCTGCTTTATGTTTCAGCGAATCAGACTACGCCGAACGCAATTTATCAATCAGCTGTCAGCGCGAACCAGCAATTGAAGGAAAGACAGGAACAGTTTATAGGAGATATTCCGCCTGTCATAGACGATAATCAGATTTTCCATGTGCGCCGTATGAAGAGGGATTTCAATTCAACGGATTCCTTGTCAATTGTAATCGCTACTAATGAAAACGCTTTGTATCAGGATTATTCCAGATCTTATGGGGGAGAAGGTACCGCGACTTATCTTTTGGATGAGGATGGCTATATTTTTTCGTCGTCTGAACGGGATCAGGTAGGCAAAAAATTTGAGGAGGATATTTTTCAGGAAGTCAAAGGAGGAGGCAATGGCGATTTTAGACGGGATGGGGAAAATTATCTGTATTTTTCAAAACCACTTTCTTCCAACAGTCTGACATTGCTCAATGTAGTTCCTCAACAGGTGATTATCGATCAAACTCTGCAAGGAACTCCCTTTTTATTTGTCATTGCCGGTATCTTGTGCATAGCGCTTTTGGCGGTAGGATATATCGTATCCTTTAAAAGTACTTCGTTTATTAAGGATCTGGTGATCAGCATGAACGAAGTAAAAAAGAAAAATTATGATGTAAAGATGCCTCATTACAACAACCGCGCTGTAGATACCTTGAGCAACTACTTCAATGATATGACGGCGGCGATGAAGACGCTGATTAATGATACTTATAAGGCCAAAATTATGCGGCAGGAAATGGAGCTGGAGTTTATTCAGCAGCAAATGAACCCTCATTTTTTGTTTAATGTTCTTTCCACGATTCAAATCAAAGCGAAGTTGCGCGGCGACGAGACAGTTTACCAGATGCTGACCTCTCTTTCCGGCTTGCTGCGGGCCAGCTTGTATTCAGGGAAAAGCATGATGACGCCTTTAGCAGAAGAAGTCCAATACGTTGAGTTTTATCTCTATTTACAAAAGCAGCGGTACCAAGACCGCCTGGACTACCACATTTCTATGGAGCCTGGCCTGGAGGACTTTCAAATTCCCAGGCTAACCATTGAACCAATTGTCGAAAATTCAGTGATCCATGGAATGGACGGTGACGTGGAAAAGATCTGCGTTGATCTGGAAATCACAAAGGAAGAGAAGTGCCTTAAAATCAGAATTGCGGATAACGGACGCGGCTTTGACACGAATCTGCTGGATTTGAGCAGCGGGGAAGTGTCGCTGGACGGAACCAGAGAAAAAGTAGGACTGAAAAATACCCACAACCGTTTAAGGCTGCTTTACGGAGAGGCGTATGGGCTTAAGATCCACAGCGCTCCGGGAGAAGGAACCGCTGTGGAGATTGTCATTCCTCTGGACCGGAAAGGAGAATCTGATGAAGTATAAAGTAATTGTGGCGGACGATGAGGATGTCATTCGAAAAGGTATCGTCCATTTGATCGACTGGGATAAGCTGAATTGCCAGATTGTGAAAGAGTGTACCGATGGCCTTCAGGTGCTGAAGTACTTAGAGAAAAATACGGCGGATATTGTTATTACCGATATTAAAATGCCAAAGCTCAGCGGAATGGAGCTGATGGAGGAGATCGATAAAAAGCACAAGGGGCTTAAGATGATTCTGGTAACCGCCTATACGGATTTTGAGTATGCCAGAAAAGCTCTGCGCTACGGAGCCGTGGACTTTGTAGTAAAAAACGATATTATTACGGATCTGCCCAAAGCGGTGAAAAAAGCGATTTGGCAATATGAGACAGAAAATCAGGAAAAAGAAAAGGAACAAATCAGCGAGAAAGAATATCAAAATATTCAGGGGTATGTTTTAGAGTCCCTGGCGTTGTCTAAGACGCTGAATGACCCGGAAGATATAGAACGCTATGGGCTGGACAAGAGGTGCTACTGCGTTTGCAGCTGCGAGATCTCCTCCATGGATAAAAAGTGGGATTTGCAGGCGATCGTGCAGATGCTGAAAAATTTTCTGGATATTATCGAAAATAAGCATGATTATTACATTATCAATGTTCATCCTTCCGGGATGTCCCTGATTATCAGCGAGCCCAAGGAAACGGGGATGACTCTTCGGGATATTACGACGATGTGCGGCGAGATCTTGCGTTTGGTGGATGAACTGATGGGGATCAATATTAAATTCGGTATCAGCACCATTATCAACGAGGTTTCCGAATTGTCCCGAACCTTTCACGAATCGGCTATGGCATTGTCCCGGGCCGCGGACTCCGGCAACGAAATTATTCTGTATGTGGAAGAGTCAGAGTCAACCGGCGCTTCCCACTTAAACGAGTATAACGCCCAAATTACTGACGCCCTGTTTGAAAAGAATCTGGATACGGCAAAAGAGCTGCTGGAGCGGATGAAACAGGAGATCGCGGATATCCATTATCCACTGCACAAAGCCAAAATCAAAATGATCAATTTGAGCTCGGCAATATTCAGAAAGTTCGGGGAGATCTATGTCAGCGACGCCGCCGAGGATATGGAGAGTAGATTTTATCTGAGGATCAGCCAAAGCACTACTTTGTATTCCTTGTTTCAAGTGTGCCAGGAAATGGTCGAGGAAACCAGCCGGGCGATCAGTGGCAGACTGGAAAAGCATGACCTAGTAGATCAGATCAGCCGCTATATTAACGCCAATTATCAGAGCAACATCACCCTGCAGGATATCGCGGATCAAATACATATTAGCTCCGCCTATGTGAGCCGTCTGTTCCGAAATAAGACAGGTACCACCATCACGGAAGCCATTAATCGGGCCCGGATTGATCAGGCAAAGCTGCTTTTGGGAAATCCCGGTTATAAAGTATATGAGATCGCTCAGATGGTGGGGTTTGAGGATGCCGCCTATTTTACCAGCGTTTTTACGAAATATGTTGGATGCAGTCCCAGTGAATACCGCAATCAAAAGTAAAAAATTTAAAAATTTTGTGCAAAATTTTTAAAGAATGCGAAAAAAAGCGCGATGAGTTACTTTTTGATAGCTCATCGCGCTTTTTTTGTGCAATTAATTTATAGATCAGGGCAAATCGCTCTATGGAGGTTTTAGGAGAAAATAGCTAAAATTATAGTCGCAAAGCACATAAAAATAAAAATTTTGGGAGGTTTTGTTATGAAAAAAGCTAGTTTTAAAGCGATTCTCGCGATGATGCTGGTTGGCGTTATGGGCCTCAGCGTAACTGCCTGTAGCGACAATGGACAGACCACCAGCAGCGGCGACAGCAGCGCTGCGGGAGACAGCTCCGTAGCTTCCACATCTGAAAGCGAGGAACTGCCGGAACCTGTGGAATTGAACATCGCTTCTTTCCGTGTTGGTACCCATAATGCCGCGGCTGCGGAAACCCGTTATCTGGAAGAATTCCAGGAAATGTACAACGGCGTAGATAAGCAGAAGATTACCATCAACCTTGAAGAAATGCCCAGCGACCAAGAATATTACAATCAGATGCTGGTACGCGCTTCCTCTGACACACTGCCTGACGTGTTCGAAGGAAACAATGGCGTTCTGGAGCTGGCGGTACAGAACGGTATCGCCGTAGATATGAATCCTTATGTGGAAGCGGATCCGGAGTATGCCAAAGAGCTTGGCGAGGATGCTTTGGAGTTCGGCCGCAACTGGGATGACGGCGGACTTTACAACATTTCTTATGGCCGTCAGTCAATCGGTTATTTCTATAATAAGGAAATGTTCGACGCCGCCGGTATTACACCCGCTACCACTTGGGACGAGTGGATGAGCAACCTGGAAACCCTGAAGACCTCTGGTGTTTGCTCCGCTCCTCTGTCCATGATGACCGGTGAGAATGGCTGGACCACCAACCTGATTCTGTCCTCTATCATCGGCACCAGCGGTGAAGAAGGCAATGAGTTCATGAACATCAACGGTTACATCCAGAGCTATGGGTCGGTATCGCTGTCGCTGGGAGTATAAGCAAAAAGAGATTGAGTTGCAGATCACGGTTCCTTTTCACGCGCAGGCAGAGGTGACACTGCCCCTTAAAGCGCGCGGAGTGATAACGATTGACGGGAAAGAGAAAAATGCGGACTCTAAATTTTCCTTATCCGCGGGAGACTACCGGATTGTTATTTCGGAAAAATGACTTTGCAGGAAATAGTGCCTGCCCTGGATTTTTCGTTTCAGTGAAAGACCGTATATTTCAATATTTTCACTCCCATATTATAAAAACGGGAAGCGTGCTTTCCGAAAGACGTTGGAACGCGGGCTTTTGATTCCTCTTTAATCCAGGAACCGTTCTTATCCCAAACAGAATATCTAATATTATGTGATTGATCCTGCGATGTGCTAAGCTTAATTTATCTATGTCTCTCTAGAATTTTAATCGGTTTTATAGATTCAAAAGGCGCGGTCTCTCCTTTTATAAAGGAAAGAGACGTGCCTTTTGGCTTTGAATGAATCAGAATATTAGTTAGATGCGAATTTTGATTTGTAGGGGAGAAGTGATCGATAAATTATAGGCGCAATACGCTAGACCAAAGATCGGGAAATGAGAATTGGATAGACATCATTCGACATAATATGGATGAGAAGACATGATATGGATGAGAAAATAATTAGGAAACAATTAGAAAATACTCGCGCGCTAAGAGAGAGGAACCGAAGAGCAAAAAACAGAATAAAATGAAGGAAGAAACTGTTTGAAAAGGGCGGAGTTATCATGCGCCGAGATTACTATTATCTTTGCAATTCCAATAAGACTGATCCCTGTGGCTGTTGTTACCGATGCGTCGGTTTCCCAGGCCCAACCGGAGCAACCGGGGCGACCGGCCCGGCGGGGGAGCAAGGCGCTACAGGTCCAACCGGCCCACAGGGGATTCCAGGCCCCACAGGTCCTACCGGGGCGACCGGGGCCACAGGTCCTGCGGGAGCAGACGGAACCGATGGCGCAGTGGGCCCGACGGGAGCGACTGGGGCGACGGGAGCGACCGGCCCGGCAGGGGATCAGGGCGCTACAGGTTCAACCGGTCCACAGGGGATTCCAGGCCCCACAGGTCCTACCGGGGCGACCGGGGCCACAGGTCCTGCGGGAGCAGACGGAACCGATGGCGCAGTGGGCCCGACTGGAGCAACCGGAGCGACTGGAGTAACTGGGGCAACCGGCCCGGCGGGAGAGCAGGGCGCTACCGGCTCAACCGGTCCACAAGGGATTCCAGGCCCCACAGGACCTACCGGGGCGACCGGAGTAACTGGGGCAACCGGCCCGGCGGGAGAGCAGGGCGCTACCGGCTCAACCGGTCCACAAGGGATTCCAGGCCCCACAGGACCTACCGGGGCGACAGGCCCAACCGGCCCACAAGGGATTCCGGGTCCCACAGGTCCTACAGGTCCAACCGGTCCTATCGGTTCAACCGGTCCACAGGGGATTCCAGGCCCCACAGGTCCTACCGGGGCGACCGGGGCCACAGGTCCTGCGGGAGCAGACGGAACCGATGGCGCAGTGGGCCCGACTGGAGCAACCGGAGCGACTGGAGTAACTGGGGCAACCGGCCCGGCGGGAGAGCAGGGCGCTATCGGTCCAACCGGTCCACAGGGGATTCCGGGTCCCACAGGCCCTACCGGGGCGACCGGCCCGGCGGGGGAAATTCCAGACGATATCTTCGCTTCTTTTGCTACAGTACAGTCGACATACAACAATGGTGATTTGCTGACCCTATATCCCGCAGTTACCGATCCCACCGGGAACATTACTGCGACAGACCTTCAACACATTACGCTTGCCCCGGGCTATTATCTTATATCCTACAAGGTATCTGTAACGTTTTCTTCGGCGAATTATATGCAGATCACTCCGTTCTACAATGGAACAGCCCATTTAGAGACAGGAATCTATTTCGCTACCAGTACCAATGGATCCAGCGCGTGTGGTTCCGCCTTTTTGATCCTATATGCGCCGGCTGAAACTGTGTTTTCTTTGACCTACTCCGGTTCCGGCAGTGCGACTAATGGAGACGTGAATCTTACTATTCTCAAATTACGTAGGACGTAACGGGCGATCGAAAGTCGGAGAAAGAATGTGTCTCAGGACAAGGGCCCATATCTGGTGAGAAGATTCTTTTGCTCTCGATTTGTCTTATATGGAAGCAACATTCACGTACGTCTATCATAATAGACGTACGTGAACGATTTTCTTCGTAAACTGAAATAAAGGAGTTGTCTGCGATGATAGAATATAATCGGTATGCCGTAGGAAAAGTAGTGCGTCGCATCCGAAAAGAGAAAAAATTATCTCAGGAGGTCGTCAGCGGCTTAGCTGGGTTAGCCAGAAGCCACTTGACGATGATTGAGAATGGCAGCAAGCAGGCGAATTTTGAAACACTTTGGAAAATCGCGAACGCTTTGGATATGGAGCCAAATCAGTTGGTACGTTTAATTGAAAAGGAGATCCAAAGATCGGAGGAAACGGATAAAGATTCCAAAATTTAAAAGGATTCAAAGCAACGAAATGAGGATGCAGACCCAAAACTCGCTGATGTTTTGTCACAATTCCAGGGTAGAGCTTGTGGGTGTCTTTCAGCCGCTGGTAATATGTTGTTATTATAGTAAGATCTTTTCATTAGATTTGTTTTGAGGTGTTTTTATGTCTGAAGGGATGACGTTACGGGTGATCGCGCGAATTCATAACGATTTTTCCTCAAAGTTTGGGATCCCCCGTCAAAGCGGCCTTGTGGATTCCCTGATTTCCACGATCGTGTTTGAACCAGAATATCGAAATCCTGATGCGTTTCGTGGATTGGAAGGTTATTCCCATATTTGGTTGCTATGGCAATTTTCTGAGGCGATACGTGAGGAGTGGTCTCCTACCGTAAGGCCGCCGCGACTGGGAGGAAACACTCGAATGGGCGTATTTGCTACCCGTTCACCTTTTCGGCCCAACGCTGTTGGCCTGTCCTCTGTCCGTCTGGAGAGAGTAGAGCTTCACACGGCTGTAGGTCCAGTTTTGTATGTAGCCGGCGCGGATTTGATGGATGGCAGTCCGATTTTTGATATCAAGCCATATCTCGCTTATTGTGATTCTCATCCGGAGGCGTTGGAAGGTTTTACCGGCTCTGTGGACAAGCCGGAGCTTCAGGTGGAATTTCCCAACGAGCTTTTAGAAAAGCTGCCACAGACATGTCGAAGGGGTCTTTTGGAGCTCTTAGCCCAGGATCCCAGGCCTGGATATCAGAATGAGCCGGAACGGATCTACGGTATGTCGTTTGCCGGATATGAAATCGGTTTTGTGGTAAACGGAAAAACTTTGAAGGTTTGCAAAGTGGAACCGGGGAAAAGCGAATAACTTCTGGCGGCCAATGGCCCTTGGCGCAGTCAAACAATTTTTGGAAGTAAATAACCTCTGGCGTGGCCAATCACCGATATTTTTGGCGATTGCCAGCTGGCGCGAAAAGGGAAAGCCCTTTTGAGAAATGCTTTGCCGATGTATCGGCGCTGGGGCAGGCTCGTCTGTCATCCGGCACAAAGTCCGTACCGCCGGTGAAAGGGAAGAGCTGGAAACCCTGGAAGAACCCGCTCCGGCGTTATCCCTCGCGGAATTATTAAATTGTAGCTTGACCTATGCTGTCTTGGCGGTAGGTCAAAGCTGGCGCCATCCCTTGGGGAATTATTAGATTGTAGTGAATTTTACCGATGTTGCCCGCAAACTGGTTTTATCGTATCTCTGCGGGCTTTCTGGGTCAGCCGTCTACTGATTTTTGAGCTTCGCTTTCGTAAAAGCCGCTGTTCGGCTGGAAGGCCTTCTTTACGCCTTTTATCCGTTCCAAACTGTAATAGGGGATTTGGATCACTGAAATAGACCCAAAAGGAGGCTGGATAGTATTTACTATCCAGCCTCCTTTTTTAGAAAAACCTTGTGTTTCTCAGAGTGTCGGGGATTGCAGAGCCTCCAGCTGAGCCTTGGTCAAGGTTAAATCGCAGGAAGACATGCTGTCCTCCAGCTGGGCCACAGTAGAACACCCTACGATCGCAGCGCTTTGCAGAGGATTAGAAGTGAGAAAAGCCATGCAGACAGCGGCGGGAGAACAACCGATTTCCTCGGAGATCCGCTTGACTACCGGCAACCGGCCTTGATTTAGCGGGTTTTCGTAGCGCCGGATAATTTTATCTTTTAACGGAAGTCCCGTAAGCTTTTTGGAGTAGTAGCCGCCGCCCTGAGAGGCGAATGCCATGACGGGAATTTTATTTTTCATATAACCCGCGTATTCCGCATCATTCATAGCGACCAGAGTAGGATCCCCCCAGGCCTCCGAAGAAGTGCTGGCCAGGCCCCATTGAATTTGTGAAATAGTAAAAGGGGTTTTTCCGTGAGATAAAGCCCATTGATTTGCTTGGTCAATTCGCTGGGCACTCCAGTTAGAAGCGCCTAAAGCCCGGATTTTTCCTGATTCCACATGCTCGTTTAGCATATCCATAATTTCTCCCACCGGCATATCGGGATTATCCCGGTGAAGAAAATAAACATCCACAAAATCTACCTTTAGTTCGGAAAAACTGGTTTCCAGTTCCTGGTCGATAACCTGTTTGCAGATCCTGCTTTTGGTGACACAGTTGCGGTCCGGATGACAGCCCTTGGTTACCAGTACTACATTTTTTCTCATGCCTCGGGATGCGAGCCAGCGACCGACCACTCCTTCACTGTAGGTAGGACCATCGGGATCAGCGGGATTCGCCTGGCCGTAAATTCTGGCGGTGTCAATGGTGTTACCGCCCAGCTCAAAATATCGATCCAGCAGGGCGAAAGCGGTATCCTCGGAAATATTTGTGCCGAAATAATCCGCTCCTTTAACGATCTTGGACATGTGAATGATTCCGTCAACACTGTTGACTTCCATAAATTTCATGGAAACACCCCTTTTTCACAAATTTGTCTCTTTCATTATAAGGCCGCGCTCTTGTGTTGGCAAGGCACTCATGCCCTTCCGGTTTCAGAATTTTATGCTGAGATTTTCTGAAGGCCGATTTTTCCCAGCGCAGAGGACTATGCGACAAAGGTCCGGCGGAAACCTACCCGCGGGGGACGGGAATAAAATAAAAGCGATCTTAGTCTCACAGTAAAAAGGAAATAGTGCTCTACAGAAAAGGCTGGGTATCTTGGCCGGGTCAAAAAAGATAAGCGGACCCCAGGTGTTGAAATTGGATGGGGAAAAGGGTAAGTGGGACTCAGGTGCCGCGGCCGGAGGAAAGATGGCATAGGTGGAGGATTGATGTGAGCGAAATAAGGGCGGTCTGTACTGGATATTCTCTTTATTCCCGCTCGGCGGAAAAGGAAATAAAAGCGCACCTCCTTTTAAGCCGATAGGCTTTTCTGATCTCGAGACGTCTGAATTTTCGGCGTCAGCCGATTTTGAGGGGCTGAAAAAGCAAAACTTCCGGGCAAAAATGAGATCTTTTCCGGGCAGATTATCCAAAATAAAAAAGTATAAAATTTTGATTCCGGAATAATTGACAGGCCAAGAAAAAGATGCTATAAATAGTATAGACGGTAAAACGTTTTTTTGATTAGAAAGGAGAAAATGTTTCATGAGCCAGTCACAGATCATTCGCGAAACCTTTGAGAAAAACGGCGGCATTTTAAAATTGATTCCGACGTTTGTTCCCAGAAATAATTCCCAGCCCGGCAAACGGCTGCGTTTGCATCCGGACGATTATTTTGCCCTGGGCACCGCCCGCGGCCCGATGAAGGAGCGTTGGTTTTCCAGCGTGATCCAGGCCGCTAACGGTCCTCTGGCAGCCCCCGACGAGGGTATGAGCTATGTTTCCTACGGCACCACTCCTGAAGAGAAATTTCTTTTAAAGGATGCGGTAGAGGAATTAGGTGCTGATCTGATCGGCGAAGATTTTATGAAGAAATACGGCACTTGGCCGATGTACGCAAAATTCTTTGACAATGAGCTGCCTCTGTTCCATCACCTTCACCTGGATTTTGACGCGGCGGCCCGTATTGGCTGGCAGGGTAAGCCGGAAGCCTATTATTTCCCGAGACAGTACAACAACTATCCCGGCCGTTTCCCGGTGACCTATTTCGGCTTCGATCCCGACTGCACCAAGGAAGAAGTCAGAGAGCGCCTGCTTCAGTATAAGACTGGAGACAACCGGATCACCGAGCTTTCCAGAGCTTACCGTATCGAGCTGGGTACCGGCTGGTATACGCCTCCGGGAGTGGTACACGCTCCTGGTTCTTACTTAACCTATGAGCCTCAGTGGAACAGCGACGTCAACTCTGTATTTGAGAATGTAGCCTCCGGTGAGGTTTATGATATCAAGAATCTGGTGGAGCGTCTGCCTGAAGAAGAACAGGATGACGTAGACGCTGTCATGAATCTGATGGATTGGGAAGCCAATGTGGATCCTCATTATAAGAAGCATTATTTCCGTCCTCCGTTGATGGATTCTAAGGAAGACGGCGTTTATGAGGAAAAATGGATCGCCTACGGCAATCCCTATGTAGGTGCCAAAGAGCTGACCGTATATCCCGGTCAGACGGTTACCATTAAGGATAGCGGCGCTTATGGCTGCATCCTGACCCAGGGCTTCGGTACCATCGGCGGCTATCAGTGCGAGACTGCCGGTATGCTCCGCTTTGGCCAGCTGAGCGCTGATGAATTCTTTGTCGGCGAAAAGGCCGCTACCGCTGGAGTGAAGATCACCAATAACTCCATCTGTGAGCCTTTGGTTATCCTGAAGCACTTTGGTCCGAACCATCCTGAGATGCCTCAGGTTTCTATGGACTAAGTTCAGAGTTAAACGGAAATCAATTAGCGTGAAATGAATGGCGGAGCAGGTTTTTGATAAGCCTGCTCCGTCTCAGTAAGGGGCGGATTTATGGCTGATATTAAGGATGTGGCAAAACTGGCGGGGGTATCTATTTCTACGGTCTCCAACGTGATGACCGGGAAGAAAACCGTAAGCCCGGTTTTGGAAGAACGGGTATTGAAGGCGGTAAAAGAGCTTGGCTATCATGCGAGCCCCATCGCTCAGGGAATGCGAAACAGCAGAACCAATACCATCGGTGTGGTGATTTCCTCGTTCCAGAGAGTTTTCTTTGGCCCGATACTGAAGGGCATTCAGGACACGGTTTCAGAAGCGGGCTGTGTTATGAATGTGCTAGACAGCGGTGGAAGCCTGGAGACAGAGAAACGATGCGTGAAATATCTGGTGGCTACCAAAGCGGATGGAATCATTATGGAATCTCTTGCTTACGATTCTGACCCAAAGCAGGAGAAATACGTAAAAGGATTGCATGCTCTGGGAAATCCCAGAAAACGGATTCCGCTGGTTCTTTTAGAGCACAAGATCAGTACCGCCGGTGTGGATACTGTCATGGTGGATAACCGGCTTTCCGCCAGAAAAGCGGTAGAGCATT
>CAUFXR010000024.1 GCA_959596515.1 uncultured Oscillospiraceae bacterium | reverse complement strand
TCACCCCACTTGTTATTCAGTATATCATACTGTCTAACAAATAGGGTGCAGTTCACGTAAGGGCCAAGGCGTTTTTTCTTTTATGCAGAGCAGGAAAAGCCGAGACCGCTAAGAAACACGAAACTCCCGACCAAGGGCCCATAGCGTTTCCCCAAAGGTTCCGTTTTCAGCCGAAGGCCGGCGCCTGATGAAAGGACTGAAATTTTGACCTGGGGCTGACTTTTTGATATTTTGTCAGCGGCAGGGGCTAAGGTGACAAAAGGAAAAGACGGAAGGCTACTCGTGCAATTCCAGAGGCAGACCATCGGGGTCAAAAAAGAAACACAGCTTTTCCTCGGTGGAATCATCCCGGCGGACCGGTGTGGTCTCGATTCCCAGCGCCGTCAGCTCCCGGACCGCTTTCTCGACGCTCTCCACCCGGAAACACAGATGGCGAAGACCGCAGGCCTCTGGATTCGTGACACGTTTTGGCGCGCCGGGCATGTAAAAGATCTCCAACTCCTGCTCACCGGCTCTTAAATCCAGCTTGTAAGACCCGCGGTGTTCCTGATAGTTTTCCCGCAGCACCTGGAAACCCAGTTTACCGATATAAAATTCCTTGGCCCGCTCGTAATCCGATACGATGATAGCCACATGGTGAATGGCATCCAGTTTCATAAAGAATACCTCCCGCGATAGAAACGGACGGTCTCTTTCTTTTCGCTTTTTTCTCTGACACTCTTTCGCGAGAATCATTGATCAAACAGCGCGTTTCAGAAAGAGCGCCTGAAATAAGATCTTTTACTAAAGGATACCCGAAAATTCGGAAAAGGAAAAGACGCCAGCGGGATTTCTCTCGAAAATTTAAAATAAATCTCGAAAGAAAAGCAAGATTTCTGATAGAATCACTTTATTTGACATTGCGCAAATCGCGTTTCGATGGTACAATAATGAAAAAGCAACCGGTCGGCGACCTGGTCGGTACGCTGCGTTAGGAATTATAACTATGGGAGGTATCATACGTGAACCAGCAAGAGAAAAAAGCATTGAGTATCACTGCCTGTAAAGTCCGTATGGGTGTGATCGAGGGCACTTACCACGCCAAATCGGGACATCCCGGCGGTTCCCTTTCCTTGGCGGATATCTTTACGTATCTGTATTTTAAAGAGATGAACATTGACCCGAAGGATCCCAAAAACCCTGATCGGGATCGTTTCGTGCTGTCCAAGGGGCACACCGCTCCCGGCTTGTACGCCACTTTGGCGAACCGTGGGTATTTCCCGGTGGAGGATCTGAAAACTCTGCGGCATATCGGCTCTTATCTGCAGGGCCATCCCAACATGAACATGACCCCCGGCGTGGATATGAGCACCGGCTCTCTGGGCCAGGGCGTTTCTGTTGCCGCGGGTATGGCACTGGGCGCTAAATATGAGAATAAAAGTCTGCGGGTTTACACCGCCGCCGGCGACGGCGAGATCCAGGAAGGACAAATCTGGGAGGCTTTGATGTTCGCCGCCCACTATAAACTGGACAATTTATGCGTGATCGTAGACAACAACAATCTGCAGATCGACGGCGAGGTTTCCAAGGTTATGAGTCCCTATCCCATCGATGAGAAGCTGAAGGCCTTCGGCTTTGAGGTGATCTGCATCGACGGCCATTCCTTCGACGAGATCGAGGCGGCCTTTGAGAAAGCCAAAACCGTTAAGGGTAAGCCGACCGCCATCATCGCCAAGACCGTGAAGGGCAAAGGCGTCAGCTTTATGGAGAATCAGGCTTCCTGGCACGGCACCGCCCCCAATGGGGAACAGTACGAAACCGCCATGAGCGAATTGAAAGCTCAGCTTGCAAGTTTGGAGGGTTAACAATGGCAGATGTAAAGAAAATTGCAACCCGCGAAAGCTATGGCAACGCGCTGGTTGAGTTAGGAAAAAAATATGACAACGTCGTGGTGCTGGACGCCGACCTGGCCGCCGCCACCAAAACCGGCGTGTTTAAAAAGGCGTTCCCGGAGCGGCATTTTGACTGCGGTATCGCCGAGTGTAATATGATCGACGTGGCCGCTGGCCTTTCCACCATGGGCCTGGTGCCTTTCGCCAGCTCTTTCGCTATGTTCGCCGCGGGCCGCGCCTTTGAGCAGATCCGCAATACCTTGGGCTATCCCCACAACAATGTGAAGATCGGCGCTACTCATGGTGGTATCAGCGTGGGTGAGGACGGTGCCAGCCATCAGTGCTGCGAGGATTTCGCCCTGATGAGAAGCATTCCCGGTATGGTGGTTATCAATCCTTCCGACGACGTAGAGGCCAAGGCCGCTGTAGAGGCCGCTTATCACTATCAGGGCCCTGTTTATATGCGGTTCGGCCGTTTGGCCGTGCCGGTCATCAACGATACACCGGATTATAAATTCGAGCTGGGCAAGGGCGTTACCCTTCGGAATGGCGACGACATCACCATCATCGCCACCGGCCTGTTGGTCGCTGAAGCCCTGATGGCCGCCGATGCCCTGAAAGACTCCGGCATTAACGCCAGAGTGATCAATATCCACACCATTAAGCCTCTGGACAAGGAATTGGTGATCAAGGCCGCTAAGGAAACCGGCCGGATCATCACCGCTGAAGAGCATAACATCATCGGCGGCTTGGGAGAGGCTGTATGCAGCGCCGTGTGCGGTGAATGTCCGGTACCGGTAACTCGCATCGGCGTAAACGACGAGTTCGGCCACTCCGGTCCTGCTGTCGAACTGCTTAAGCAGTTCGGCCTTAGCGCAGAGCATATTACTGACGTCGCAAAAAAAGTTTTAAAAAAATAAGCAATAAAGCGTGATTTACGTATAGTAGGATAGCAGCGCGCCGTTCTCACTGGTTGGTGTGAGGACAGCGCGCTGCTTTTTTCTATCTTAAAAGGAAACTTTGAAAACACCGCACGAAAACGCGGTGAATCCTTTCCGAAGAGATGATTTCAAACGGGAACTTTTCGGGAAGGGAGCTTTTCAAGAAGGGGGGGTTTCAGGCGCGGCCCTGAAAAACCGGTAGAATATCTTTACTTTTCCTTGAGAATCAGTGTATAATGATAGCTGGGATAACATATTATTGGAAAACTGCGACAAATCATCATGATAACAGATAATTTGTGACATTATTTTCCGAAAAAGCCAAAAAGAGATAAAATTGTGACAAAAAGGCAGGCGAAATTTGGGATGGCTGGATTTAATCAAGTGATTCAGATTAAGATGTTTGGGAAATTTTCCATGAGGAACGGAGAACATAGCTTTCCCCAGGAAAAAAAGAAGAGCAAACAGGTTGGCCTTTTATTCGCGTATCTTCTGGCCAACCGAAACGTGGAGACCTCGAAAAGCAAGCTGATCGAGGTGCTGTGGCCCGGCGAGGAAAGCGGAAATCCGGAAGGCGCTTTGAGAAATCTGGTATACCGGGCTCGGATGGAGATGAAGAAATTTTTTACCAGAGGTGACCGGGAAGCGATCGTGCTAAACAATAACTCCTATTTTTGGAATGCTGATATCAGCAGCGTGATAGACACAGACCAGTTTGAGGCTTTATGCAAGCAGGTAAGCGTGGGCCAGGACGTGGAACAGAAATACGATGACTGCCGCCAGGCTATGAAACTGTATCAGGGAGACTTTCTGGAGGAATATGAGGATGCCCAATGGGTAATTTTCCGAAGTGTTTATTATAAACGCCTTTATACAACCTGTGTTCAAGAGACCTGTGAAGCTCTGATGGAGGCGGAGCGTTATCAGCAGGTGATTGATTTGTGCGACCAGGCAAAGCTGATGGAACAGATGGACCTGAGGGTGCATGAGCTGAAAATGGAGGCTTATTTAAAGTTACGTCAGCCGCAAAATGCTTTGGATTATTATAATCAGGTGGCGAATCTGTGTTATAGCAACCTGGGGATGGAAGTGCCGGAGCACCTGCGGGAAATTTACGAATTAATTTTACAAAGCTTACCGACCCAGAGGCCGGTAGATGTGGAAGAACTGGAAAAAGGTTTGCGGGAGGAAAAACTATCCTCTGGAACTTTCTATTGTAATTATGATATCTTTAAGAATATCTATCAAATCAATGTGCGCGCGGCCCGCCGGGCGCTTCGGTCCAGATTTCTGGTACTGCTCACCTTGAAAGAGGGCGGCACACAGGAGCACATCGATGACGAGACGGAAACCCTTCGGCAGATCATTTCTGAGCAGCTTCGTAAGAACGACGTATTCTCTCAATACAACGTAGCCCAGTATTCCGTGATCCTGGCGGCCCAGAACGTGGAAGGCTGTGAAAAGGCTATGAACCGCATCACGGATAAATACCTGCAAAGAAGGAAATTTGATACAGTTACCTTAGAATATGAAATAAAACAAATTAAATGACGCTTTTGTGATCTTTTTGTGACATTGCTCCAGTATAATAAAGAGAACATCCTGGAGAAATATACTGGATGCGGATTGATTTTTGTGGGTGGTAAAAGGTATTCGACCCGATGGCTCTTTATAGGAGGATTTTGCTATGAAACACGGAAAACATTTACGGAAGAAGGAAAGCCGTATCAGCCGCTCTGTCTGGCGGCGGTGTCTGGCGGTTTTGCTTTCTGTCGCCATGCTGGCGGGGGTCATGATTCCTACCGCCGCTGGTGCCGGGCTGGGCGCGAACGTGGGCTTCAGCGCCACAATTGTAAAGGATACCGGCGATGCAGCCCAAACGATTGAATCTGTGGACAGCGGCGACAGTTTCTTTTTAGCCCTGAACTACAAATTCAGTTCCTCTCCCGACGGCATATCCTACGGCGGCGCGGCCATCGCGATTCAGCTGCCGGAATACGTGAAGGTGGATTTGGACGGCTCTGTGGTAACCAAAGATTTCAAACAGCCGGAGATCACCGATGTTGAGGTTCCCGGTGGCCAGATCATCCAGCGGGTGACCATTCCCTGCCAGGATCGTATCGATCAGGGACGGGCTGGAACGATTTATCTGAAGTGCTATTTTGAGAATATGGTGACTCCCGACCAGACGGTGGGGAATTTCAGCAGTATTTTATTCACCGGTACCTTGACGAAAGACGGAACCGATGAAACGGAAAAGCTGGATCAAAGAATCGATTCCGTCAGCATTACCTGCGTGGCGGATCAGCAGTGGGAAATCGAAAAAACCGTTATTGATCCCGCTCCTGTTGACGATGAGATCCCGGTGGTAACCAAAAACGCGGATGGGGATTACTATGTCACCTACCAGATTGCCGTGACGGACCCGGTAGCGAATATGAACCGCTACGGCCGGCTGAACTGCGAGGAGTTTTCCGTGACAGATACCCTCCCTGTTGCGGATCGCGAGAACGGCGGGGCCCAGCTGGTGAGCGTGGGCTATTTGGATCGTTCTAACCAGTATCAGCCTCTGACCGAGAATAACGGCTATACCAAAGAAACCAATGCGGACGGCTCCCTAAAGAGCCTGACTTTCCAATATGTGAATACCTTTGACAGTTCCATGGTCTCCGAGGGCCAGATCCGTGTACCCGACGGCTCTCTGTTGCCCACCACCTATCAGGTGACGGTAAAATTTGACGGAGACGCTTACCAGATTCCCACCAACGTTCCCTTTGTCCGGGCGATTCTGGATAACCAGGCCCAGGTAAGCTATAAACCCCTGGCGAAAGACGCGGTGGTGAAGGATTCTAACGCTCAGGTACAGGTCGGCGACGTGGAGGACAGAACCACGCCTTTGGATCTGATTGTGGAAAAGACTCTGACCATTCAGGGGGATAATCTTGCCGTGACCGGCAATACCTTTGTCCTGAACGGGGAGAAACAGAATATTTACGGCAACGCTCAGTTTACCCTGTACTCCGATCCGGAGTGCACCCAGGTGGCCAAAGACATTGACGGCAACGAGGGAGCAGGCGCGGGCAAACTGCTGGACGGCACCGGCAGAGTGACCTTTACGGATCTGCGCTACGGCACCTATTATCTGAAAGAAACCCAGACGCCGAATGGCTTTGCCGGCGGAGGGGACGCGATCCAGGTGACCTTAAATCAGGATGGCACCGTCACCGTGGACGGCGATACCCTGCAAAAAGGAGAAGCCCTGGTAGTGGATAACACCACCGATGAGGATGGTGTAGGCTATGTGGCGTTCTGGAAAAAGGGAATGAGCTCCGGAGAAAACGCGGAGAAATTCCTTTCCGGCGCTTCCTTCCGGCTGACAAACAATGACGACAGCGGCAAAGTTTACACCGCCGTTTCCGGATCGGACGGCCTGGTGCTGTTTGAGGGCATTCCGGCGGGCGAATACACCCTGCAGGAAACCGGCGTGCCTGACAGCGACGAGTATGAGATCTCCGATGAGACTTACACGATTACCGTAAAAGGCAACCAGGTGATTTACCCCGATGGGCTTCTGATGGATGGCAATAAGCCGTACATACTGAACCAGTCTGAAAAGGGAAGATTGAAGATTACCAAGGTGGATTCCACCGATCCCAGCGTAAAACTGCCTGACGCCGAGTTCGCTCTCTATGGCCCTTACGCCAGCGAGGACGCTGTGCCAGGTAACCCGGATGAAAGTGATCTGGCGGCGGCGCTGACCACCGGCGACGATGGTACCATTACCTCTGAGCCTCTGGAGACGGGCTGGTATCTCCTGCGGGAGACCAAGGCCCCGGATACTTACGCCATTATGGAGCAGGATACCAAGGTGCAGATCAATTCCAATAACACCGTGGATCTTCAAATCGAAAACGCCCAGAGAGGCGCTTTGCAGATCATCAAATACGGTCAGCTTTCCATTGGAAGCGTGACCACGGAATCCCGGGTCCCCTTGGCGGGCGCGGTGTTCGAGGTGTATACCAATCCGGAATGCACAGCACTGGCGAAAGACTCCAACGGCAACGACGCTCGGATCACCACCAGAGTCAACGGCAGCGAGCCGGATACCCCTGCCATTACCCTGGATCCCGGCACTTATTATGTGAAAGAGGTTTCTGCTCCCAGCGGTTATCAGCTGGATGATACTGTCCACACTGTGGTCATTGAGCAGAAAAAAACCTATGAGCTGACGGCGGATAACCTTGTGGACCGCCAGGGCCAGCTGAAAATCGAAAAGCAGAGTAACAAAACCGGCGATATCGATCTTTCCGGCGCGGTCTTCGAGGTATACGCCGCTGACGATACCGATTTCACCGAGCCTTTAGATAGGATTACCACCGATGAAAACGGCGAGGGCTATTCCAAATTCCTGCCCTCCGGTAATTACATTTTAAGAGAAGTTCAGTCCATTGACGGACACATCACCCCCTCTGAGCCCTTTAAGGGCGTGGATGGATCCAGCGTGGCGGTTACCGATGGAGATGGCATCGCGGTAGCGAACAACCAGCTCACCAAGGTGATCGTGAAAAACGAGCCCTATGTGACCATCAGGCTGCACAAGGTGGATTCTCAGAAAACCAGCACCTCTTTAAGCGGCGCGGTATTCGCTTTGTACGCCACAGAAGAGGATGCGGAAAATGATAGAAACCGTCTGCCTGTGGGCGGCCAGACCGGCGGCGCCGACTCTATTACCACCGGGACCGACGGCATGGCGGTATTTACCGGCTTAATTCCGGGCGAGACCTATTGGTACCGGGAACTCACCGCTCCTACCGGGTACGAGGCTTCTTCTGATCCGGTAGAGATTACGGCTCCGGACCAATCCACCAATTACGCCGACATGACAGTGGAAGTGACAAACGACCGCTACGGCAAATTCGAAGTTTACAAAGAGGGCGGTACCCTGGATAATACCAGCGCCATGCAGCCTCTGGCTGGCGCGGAATTCCAATATTATCCTAAGGTGACGTATAACTCAGGCGCCGACCTGCTCTTGGCTCAGCAGAACGGTACCCTCAAAACATTGGGAACCACTGGTGTTGACGGCGTTCTGACCTCCGGCGAACTGGTGCCCGGGGATTACTGGGTTCAGGAGACCAAGGCTCCGGATGGCTACGCTCTGGATACCGCTGCCGAAGCGGTGACTGTAACTCCTGGCGCGGGGATCGACGGCTATTCCGCCGCCGTAAGGGTCACCTTTACCGATGCGTTTAATTCCGGTAAAATCCAGATCAAAAAAGTAAGCTCTATTGATCCCAACACAACCCTGCAGGCATCCTTCAAGGTGCAGCAAAAACAGGGCGACGGCACTTATACAGATTATCCCAATAGCCAGAATCCGCTGGTTCTGACCACCGGAACTAATGGTATCGTCACCTCCGGATGGCTGCCGGAAGGGGACTATCAGCTTATCGAGCAGAGCGTAAACGGCCAGTATGTGCTGGACAGCACGCCCCTGCCCTTTACCATTACGGCGGGCCAGACCAACAAGGTTTATTTCGATGATCCCATTGAGAACACTCCCATGCGGAGAATCGGCATCGATAAATTCGAACTATGGAAGGTAAGCGAGGGCAACAATCTGGTTTTGCGTCAGATTGACGTGACCTTCACGATTTACGCGGAGAATCCCGAGACGAATCCAGACGCCCAGCCGGTAGCTACGGTTACCAGCGCCTCTGACACCAGATACACCGGCTATTTGGCGCCGGGTGATTACTGGATCAAGGAAACCGTGCCCGCGGATTATCATGTGGATTCTGTTACCACCGACGGGGCTGCGCCGGTTCAGGTAACCGAAAACGTGTATCAGGTAACCCTGACCCAGGATAAGGATCTGGTGGTCACCTGGAACAACGTTTCTGACAAGGCCCGGATCGAGCTGATCAAGGTGGATCAGGAAGATCACGATAAGAAACTGACCGGCGCGGAGTTTACTCTCTATCAGGTGGTGGATGCCGCTGATCCGGATGCCGAGGAGATCGAAGTCAACGGCCAGACGCTGTGGCTCAAGGTCATCCGGGAGAAGATTACCTCCGGTACTCTGGAGGGAGTCCCTGGCGGCGCGCTGACCGAGCTGCTGGATCCCGGTACCTATTATCTGCAGGAGACGCAGGCGCCTCCCCATGACGATAACTATTTCTATGAGATCAGCCAGGAATGGACCGGTCCCATTGAGGTGACCGATGCGGACGACGGCAAGATCGTTGGGCCTCTGATCATTGAGAACTACTGGCCGGTAGGCGTGGAAGGCCATAAGGTGGACCAGGACGGCAACGCTCTGGAAGGCGCTTGGGTCGCTCTGTTTAGAACGGAGGCCGACGCTCAAAGAGCCCAGACCGCCTTAAACGGCGACGAGGATTTCTTCTCCAAACAGCTGGCAAACGGCGTTTTGCCTGATGCCGTTTTGGAAGAATACAATATGCTTCAGGTGGCGGAGAGCCAGGAGGACGGCGTGCTGCGCTTTGTGAACCTCCAGCCGAGAGCCACCTACTATGCCTTGGAGATCATCGGCGTTGATTATTATGCCCCAAATCTGGATATTCATAAGATCTACGCCAAGCAGGACGGGGATCTGTGGAGACTGTACGAGATGACCGGCGATTCCCAGGCGGACAGCGATCCGCTGTTCCGGTTGGAAAACCTGGCGTACGGTATGATTTCCGTGAAAAAGGTCCTGAAGATTTCCGGGGTGACTTATCCGCTCAACGAGGTCACTTTCAACGTTTACGCGGCCGATCCCGACGACCACAGTCAGCCGGCCACCGACATTGGCGGAGAAATTTTGGCTCCCGTGACATCTATCACGACAGATACCGGCAATACCGCCGCCGGTGTTGGAATCAGCAGCTTGCTGAAGCCCGGCTGGTATGTGCTCCGAGAGGTCGAGGCGCCGGACCACGTAGCCTTTGACCCGGATACGGCCCCTTATTATTCCGTATATGTTTCCTCTGACGGCCAGGATCAAGTCCAGGATCAGGAGTTCCGTGAGGACGCCGCCGGCTGGACGATTAACTGTACTTATGAAAATGACCCCATTGAGAATGAGTCTGCCTGGGGCCAGGTGAAAATTCAGAAGATCAGCGCTGACGCCGATGAGAACGGCAAAAAGCTGACCGCCACCTTTAAGGTGCAGAAGCTCCAGGATGACGGCATCACCTACGCCGATTATCCCGCGGGGAACCCCATGACCATTACCACCAGCAGCACTGAGGAGTTCGCAATTTCCGGCTTCCTGCCCGCGGGTGACTACCAGTTGGTGGAAACCAGCGTCCAGTCCGGATATACTCTGGATCCGACGCCTATCAAGTTTGTCATCGAGCCTAATCGGATTACCGGTGCCAACCTTGTACTGGATAACGTGTATTATCCCGTGTCTGACGAGGAAGTCAATCCCGATCCCATTGTGATTGAAAATCAGAAGCAGGGTTCCCTGGAGCTGACAAAGCTTGGGGATATCCTGGGCGAGAAGGATCCCTTGTCCGGTGTTGTCTTCAATTTGTATGAGAAGATTTCTGACGATCCCGCAACCGACTGCGCCGGCACTGCTCTGAGAATAGTGACTACCGGGGCCAACGGTTTGATTTCCATCGCCAATCTGGATGCCGGTGATTACTGGCTGAAGGAATCCAGCGTGGGAACCGCCAATGAGGCCAACGGCTTTGTGCCCGGTATGGTAGTAATGGTTACCATTGAGGCTGGAGAGAAAACGACCCAATTCTACGATCCCGACGATCTGACAACGGCAAAAACCGAGCTTTTGAACACGACCGCCTACGGCAAGCTGCAGGTGGTGAAGCAGGACGCCGCCGATCAGACTAAGCTGAGCGGGGTGCGGTTCGGCATCTATTCTGACAGCACCGCTTCCACTAAGGTGGGCGAGATCACTACAGATAACACTGGTAAAGCGCTGTCTGGGCTGCTGCCAGCGGGCGAGTATTATGTGAAAGAGCTGAATACCCCCAGCGGTTATTTCGCCAACACTGAGACGATTTACGGTCCCTACACGGTAGAGGCGAATCAGGTCACTACCCAAGCGGGCGGCCAGGATATCATCATCGAGAACACCAAGATCCAGACGGTGAAGGTGATCAAGGTCGATTCCAAGACAGGAAGCACGATTTCCGGCACAGCCATGAAGGCTGCCGTGTTTGAGCTGTGGGATAAACCGGAGGACCAGGGCGGCCAGGTGCTGCAGACGGTCGAGAATCAGGAGACCATTGAGTTTACCAATCTGCAGCCCAATACCACCTACTATGTGAAAGAGGTCACACCGCCGACCGGCTATACTTTTGAGGCCGGCATGGAGGACTTCTACTATGAGGTAACCACCGGAAATACCGGCACCGCGGAAGTGCGGATCGAAAACGACCAGCTTGGCGCGATCCGTCTGGAGAAGAAGGCCAACTGGGAGAATCCGGATCCGCAGCATATTCTGGCGCTGCCTCTGGAGGGCGTTACCTTCGAGCTGTACCGCTATGACGCTGCTCAGGCCGACGGCTTAGGCGAGCCGGTGGCGACACAGACAACCGACGAAGACGGTGAGATCCTCTTCAGCGGTCTGGAGCCCGGCGATTATATGCTGAAAGAGCAGGTGCCCGCTGACTTCGTCGAAGGCACCCAGCTGCAAAAGATCACGGTGGTCAAGGGAGAAACCAACGAGACCTACACCGGTGATAATTATATTGTGAACCTGCCCAATAAGGGACGGTTCAGCTTTACCAAGTATCAGGGCGACGGCGTCACCCCGCTGACAGTTACCAGCGAAAGCGATCGGGCCGAGTTCGCTCTGTATGAGGGAGATCAGGTAAATCCTGCTAATCTGATCGAAACCTTCCGTGTGCGGCTGGATGGCACCTTTGAGTCCGGCGACCTGGATGCGGGTACTTACACTATCGTGGAGACCAAGGCGCCTACCGGATACACTCTGGATTCCACGCCCATTACCTTTACGGTCACCGCCAGACAGATCACGGATCTGAACGGCAGTGACGATACAAAGGTCATTAACCAGGCTAAGGGAAATCTGGAGTTTACCAAGCAGGGCGACAGCCAGAACGGTAATCCTGTTTTGAGTACGGCGGTATTCCAGCTGTACGATAAGAATAAACAACCCATCGGCGAGCCGGTGACCAATGTGACCAACGGCGTTTACCGCTGGGAGAATCTGGACGCCGGGACCTATTATATCCGCGAGACGCAGGCGCCTGACGGCTACGTCCTGGATGATACCTGGTATCAGGCGGTGATCCCCGCCAACCAGAACGATCCTACGGCTGTTTATCACCCGGTGAACAGCGGGAATATGGACAGCGGCGCGCTGACCAATGTGTCTGACAGCGGCCGGATCCTGATTCAGAAAGTCGGCGAAGACGGCGCCGGACTGGAAGGCGCTCAGTTTGCCGTGTATCAGCTCGGCGCGGGAGATGTCCAGGGCCAGCAGGTGGGCGGCATCATCACCACCGACGAAAACGGCAAGGGCCTGTCCGACTTGCTGCCGGCGGAAGCCGCTGGAACCAGATATCTGGTGAAGGAGCTGAAAGCGCCCGACGGCTACAGCCTGGATGAACGTTATTATGAGACCCAGAAGATCGTGACGGTTCTGCCGGTGCAGGAGTTGTCCGAAATTGAAAAGCTGGGCGTCAACAATAACGCTTCCTTTACCAATAAATCCAAGACAGATATCGTCATGTTCAATACGGAGATTCTGAAGGGGATCACGGAGGATACTGCTGACAAGAGCCTCCTGGAGGAGGAATTCACCACATCCTTCACGCTGAGAGATTACGCCCAGGGCGAAAACGAACTGGCGGCCACTCAGCTGGTGGTAACCGACCAGGATATCAAGATGCAGTATGAGGAACAGGGCGCATATAAGACAGAACCCACCAGGGATGACGCCTATCGGGTAAACTGGGTGAAGGTCTACAGCGCCTACAACGCTCAGACGAATCCCGACCTGGATCTGACGACTCCGGATACTTCCAAGCCGGTAACCGCCAAGGTTCAGTACCAGTCAGCGGCCAACCTCGGAAGCAGCGATGAGTCTACCTGGAGAGATGTGCCCAACGGCACCATTGAAAACGCTCAAAACCTGAGCGCGGATGGCGTGACCATTTCCGTTCCCGCCGGCCTGGATGCCATGGCGTTCCGCGTGGTTTACACCGGCGTGGATGAACATTTCGTAGCCAACGGTATTGATTTTGAGGTGACTTTCGCTCAGCGTCCTTCTGACGCGACCCTCCATGAGATCACCAGAATCACCAACACCGCGGCTTATGAGTATACCTTCATTCAGAAGGATGAGGAAGGCAACGATGTGCCTGTTGTCGACGGGCGGGATTCCAATACGGTGGTCGCTACCCTGCCTCTTATCGAAAATATCCGGATCCCTGTCAGCTTGATAGTAAAACCGGAAGGCAGCCAGACGACCTACGCGCCTAACAGCGATGTTACCTTCGCGATCACCGCGAAAAACGAATCCACTACCGATAACTTCAAGGAGCCGATCCTCAGCTTCGATTTGCCGGTCGGCACAACCCTTAATGACTTTGTGGAAGGGGATTCCCAGTTCATCATCATGAAGATGTGGGAGGATGAGAACGGAGATACGGTTGGTACGCCTCTCACCCCGGATCTGCTTTCCATTGATACGGTAAAGGCCACCAGAGTGGGCAGCAACGGCGAACTGATTGAGCTGGAGCAGGATACCCAGAAGGTGACGATGACCTTCCCGGATGTGGAACTGCAGCCCGGAGAGCGGATTGTGATCCGATTCTCTGCTCATATTGATCCTAATAGCAAGGCGGATACTTTGTGGTGTCCCGCTTTCCTGGGAAGCTCTTATCAGATTCCTCAGTCCGTTGAGAACCGGTACGGCGTCAGCTACGCTCCGGTTATTACCGGCGACGGCGGTTCCTTTAAAGAGGATAAGGATCTGGATCAGATTCTCGGAAACGGCGGCAGCGAGTATGTGAACAACTACGCGGACATCGTTGTAGGCCAAAACAGCAACCTGAGCATTTATAAGCAGGTGAAGGGCGAATACGACGACCGCTATAAGAATTATTCTGAGCTGGGCCATACAGCGCCGGGCGGTTCCATTGATTATAAAATCCGTGTCACCAATGGTTCCGACGATCGGGCGGTCTCCACCAGAGTAGTGGATATTCTGCCCTTCGCGGGAGATACCCTTACCGACCGGACTGATACCACCGTAACCAACCGGGCCACCGATCTGGAAAGAAGACCTACCCTGAACAGCGTGACAGTGCTGGGGTCCGATGGTCAGCCCATTGACAGCGCCTTTGTACGGATCTATTACAGCACCGACGATACCTCCGCTTGGACCGCGGAAGAGCGGGCTAAGTATACGGCCGAGGAAGAATTGCCCATGATCTATACCACCGGCAAAACCGGAGATCCTTGGACCACTTCCGCCGCCCATACCTGGAGCACCACGCCGCCGACCGACATGAGCACGGTGACGGCCATCGGTGTTGAGGTGACCCAGCCTCTGGAAAACGGCGACTACATCGAGGTGCAGATCAACATGACCGCTCCTCAATACGCTACCAGCGAGGTTGAGGATTACTATGGTAAGTATATTTCCAACTCCGCCATGTGCTCTGTGGTGAGAAACAGCAATACCGGCGATACCATCGCCCTTTCTGACCGTCCGGAAAACCAGGAGGTCAAATGTGTGCTGGATCTGCCGAAGGGCGCCATCGGTGATTACGCGTTCTACGATCAGAACCAGAACGGTATTCAGGACAACGAGGATCTGCTGGTAGCGGGACTGGGTGTAAGATTGATTACCACCAGAATCACCGCGGATGGTACACAGACCACGACCACGGAAACTACCACGAATTCGGAAGGTTATTATCTGTTCGACGATCTGGACTGCAACATTATGCTGTCCGGTAAGGAAAACGGGGACCCGGATGATCCTAATAACTATGTTGGCGGCGTGATTTATGAATACCAGGTGGAATTTGACACGCCTCCCGCCGGCGGGGACGGCGTTTACGTGCCTACCAGACAGTATGAGGGCGATGATCCCGCTATCGATTCCAATATCGATCGGTACGGAAGATCCGAGACCCTGCGCCTGGGTGTCATCAATAATCCGAATACCAACCGGCTGGAAGGCCAGCGGGATATGACCATCGACGCGGGCTTTGTGATCCCCGCAGCCTTGGGCGACTTTGTGTGGATCGATTTGAACCGCGACGGTGTGCAGGATCCTGATGAGCCGGGAATCAACGGCGCGAGAGTAAGACTCTATGCGGTGGATGCCACCGGAAAGGTGTCTGATACTCCGTTGGCGGAGACCATCACCGCCGCTAAGGAGGGCCAGGACGGCTACTATCTCTTCGATAATCTGACGCAGGGTCAGTATGTGGTGGAATTTGATATCACTTCCCTGCGGAACGACCTGGGGCTGTATCAATACGGCTTCACTACCCCGAACCAGGGCACCGGTGATCATCCGGAAATCGCTGATTCCGACGCGAAGAACATTGTGAACGGAAATGACCGGGTGATGCGCACCGACGTGATCACTCTGGGATATCAGCAGACTGATCTGACTTGGGACGCCGGCCTTGTGTATTACAGCGCTTTGGGCGGCTACGCCTACGACGACCGGAACTATAACGACGTTCAGGATCTGGGCATTCCGCTGACCGGCACAAAGGTGTCGCTGTACCGCGTGATCGATAATGTGCGGGAAGAGCAGCCCATCGCCACCGCCACGGTGGACGACAACGGCGAGTATCTGTTCGAGTACCTGCTGGAGGGCGAGTATCAGGTGCTGTTTGAGTATCCTGAGGGCTACCAGGCCGTTGAGCCCAATGTGGGCGGCGACGACACACTGGATTCCGACGTGTTTGAGATCGCCTCTGATCTGAACAGCGGTTATACCCAGACCATCACCCTGCCGGCCAACTCTATCAGCCTCCATAATGACGGCGGCGCCAGATTGTACGGTGCCATCGGCGATTATGTGTGGATGGACGCGAATAAAAACGGTATTCAGGACGCCGGCGAAGAGCCAGTGCAGAATGTGACCGTTTACCTGCAGATGAGAGAAGGCGGCTCCAGCATTTGGAGACGGGTGGATACCACGACCACCAATGAAAAGGGTTATTATGTGTTTGAAAACCTGAAAGGCGGCCCGGATGTGGATTACCAGTACCGTGTGTGCTTCGATCTGCCCGGTGGCAGTGTGGTCACCATTCCTTATGCGGGTTCCAACAGTGCTGTGGACTCCAACGCCCAGAGTTTCTATCTGGATGGCTGGGGTTATCCCTCTGACACAGTCACTATCGGCTATGGCCAGCGGGATATGACGATTGACGCGGGTATCGTGGTTACCAGCGGTAGCGTAGGCGACTATGTATGGCTGGATACCAACCGAAACGGCATTCAGGATGAAGAAAATACCGGATTGAAAGACGTCCATGTCATTCTAGAGTACAGTCCCTCTGGCGATGTTTCCGACGACACCCAGTGGATCCAGGTAGGCGAGACCACAACCAATGAAAAGGGTTACTACCGGTTCGACGACCTGTCCGAGGGCTATTACCGGGTGAAGTTCCAGATCCTGGATCCTTACACCATTACCCTGGTGAACCAGGGAGACGCTTCTTTGGATTCTGACGGAAGATACCAGCTGGAGAACGGTTGGTATGCCGGAAGACCGTTCTACCTGAACGAGGGCGGTTTTGATATGACTTGGGACTGCGGTGTGGTGCTAGGTTCCGGTGGGACCACTCCTCCTGGAAACGGTGTATCTACTGGCGACCGCTTCGCTGAGGCGGTTTGGATGCTTCTGGCTGGTGTGTCTGCCTTTGGTGTGCTGACCTTTGGCGTCACGCTTTCCCGGAAAAAAAGAGCCGGAAAACATTAATGATCGCAGTTCCTTTTCGTCATAGAAAAGGAGAGGAAGGTTAAAAAACGCCCGGCAGATTTTCTGCCGGGCGTTTTACCCCGTCCCAAAAGCTTTTCCCGGAAATATCCGGAAAATTTCGTCTGGTCTGAAATATTTAGAAAAGCTGTGAAAAGACTGAGACGCCTCTGGACTCTTAGAAAAGTCTAGAAAAGCGCTAAAGGAGCTCAGGACGCCCAGAGAACTGTGAAAAGAACTTGAGGGGGATTTAGGAAAAGTCTAAAAAAGTCCTCGGAAAGCCCAGAAAGCCTTTAGAAAGGGAAATAGGGGCTTTTGGGAAAAGATTTTTAAATAGAATTCGATTTTAATAAAAAATATGACGCGCTTGTGATGACGCATCTGTATGATGTAGTTGTAAGATCAAAGAACTAGCGATGGAATTTATCAGTACCCAAGATGAAGGAGTGAGTAAAGTGAGAAAGAAAATAGCAGCTTTAACCGTCGTTTTCTCACTGGTAATTGCGATGTTTGCGTCAGGCTTGCAAGCGTTCGCTGCAGGAGCAGATGACATTTCGATCACTGGTTTAGTGTCCGACAGCGCTACCACCCAAAAATTCAGAATCGATAATCAGACCAATCAACAGATTGAGGTACAGTGGCAGACTGAGGAATATAATACCGGCTGGACCCCGGTGACCATCGCCGCCAATGGTTCCGCCGTTGTGGATTGCGCCGATCCCAATATGACCGGCGTGAAGCTGATGGTCTACTGTGACGGGGAAATCAAATCCCTGGCTAGCCTGAATACCTACAGCGTGAATGTGGTATATCAGGACCAAAACGGAAGTCGTCTGGGTGGTACTACCGAGTACAGCACCATGTCCGACGGCGTTTCCCACACAGCGCCTTCCTCTTTGCAGATCTCCGGAGAAACTTATCTGATCAGCGGTCCGGAATACAAAGAGTTTTCCTATCAGTCTAACACCACTCAGATCGTGTATACCTATCAGCATCAGCAGAAACAGCCTATCACCTGCCCGGTGGTGTATGTGGATCAGTATGGAAATCAGATCGGCGAAGCCAGCTTCCAGGTGCAGCCTAATTCTGTGGGCAACTTCACCGCCCCGCAGAACTATACCTCTAACGGCCGCAACTACACTCTGATGTCAGGACAGTCTGTTTCGATTTCCCATAACTACGACGCAGGCGTTCAGGAATATATCTTCCGGTATGAGCTGGTGACTGAGGAAAGTACCCGGCCCTATCTGTTTCGTGTGCAGTATCAGACAACTACCGGTTCCCTGCTGAAATCCAGCAGCGTGACGGTGCAATCCGGTTCTACCGCGACCTTCCAGGTGGCTGAAGAATATATGACTGCCGACGGTACCCTGTATACCAAGGTGGCGGGCGAGCCTTCTGTGATCAACCACAATTATAACGACAGCACCAGAGTGTATACCATAAATTATGAGGAAAGCAGAGCAACGGAGCCTTATGACATCAGTGTGCGATATATAGACGCTCTCACCGGCCTGACTTTGAGAACGGACAGCGTACATGTGGGCTTAAACGCGACTGCTAGATTTACCGCTGATTCTGAGATTACCGTCAATGGTGTCGAGTATGTGGCGGCCGCCGGTCAAGATCGGCAGGTAGTCCACGCGTTTGGCGATTCCAAGAGAGTTTACGAGATCTATTACAGCGAAAAGGGAACGGAGCCCCAGAGTTATCCGGTAACCATTCGGTATTTCGACGTAACCGAAGGCAGCGTGCTTTATACCACAACGGTTACCGCCAACTATGACAGCCAGCTGACGATTACCGCCCCCGAAAATTACGCGGCGGATGGCGAGAATTATGTGATGCTGGGCGGACAGTCCACTTCCATCGCGCATGAGTTCTATTCCACTCGTCACGCTTACGTATTCTTCTACCGCAATGTAAATGATACGGCAAACGAGAATGCTACAGTCGAGGTGACCCCAGAGGATAATACCGTAGTCGTTACCCCTGCCGGTGAGACTATTGTGGCGACTCCCGGCGGTGAGGTGACTATCGACGACGAGCCGGTGCCGCTGGCCCCCGGCGTAGACGAAGAGACTAACAACCAGGCGTCCAGTTCTTCCAACTCTTCCAGCTCTTCGAATTCTTCCAGCTCTTCTGGATCCTCGGAAGTGACTATTGACGATGAGAGTGTGCCTCTCGCGCCTGGACCTGGCGGTCAGGGCGGTTCCTCCAACAGCATTGGTTGGTGGATCGCAGGCGGCGGGGTTCTTCTTCTCGCGGCCGGCGCGGCAGTGCTGCTGATCGTGCTGAAGAAAAAGAAAGCGCAAAAAAGCGCCCAGTAAAAAGCTCCACAGAGTGAAATAATTGGTTAAAGACCCGGTCTCGCGCCGGGTCTTTTTTATAAAAAATTTTCTTTATTTTCGGCAGGAAACCGCGGAAAAATGTTCGGCATTTTTCTTGATTATCAAAACGCTTTTTGTTATAATAATTATTACTATTTAGAAAGGAGCGCTTTCGCGCCGGGAATTTTTATGAAGCCGGAAACTAAAAATTTTTACAAAACAGTTGGCGCTTTGGTGCTTCCAATCGCCCTGCAAAACCTGATTAACGTAGCCGTGACATCCGCTGACGTAGTCATGCTGGGAAGAGTCGGGGAAACCGTCCTTTCCGGATCCTCCCTGGCGGGACAGGTGCAGTTTGTTTTGACGCTCTTTATCTTTGGCCTTACCTCCGGCGCGGCGGTGCTCACCGCTCAGTACTGGGGAAAAAAGGATATGGGAACCATCGAAAAGGTTATGGGAATCGCCTTCCGATTTTCTATCATTGTGGCGGTGGTCTTCCTTTTGGCGGTGCAGATTTTTCCCGCACAGGTCATGTCTATTTTCACACCGGAACAGCCGGTGATCGATGAAGGCGTCAAATATCTGAGAATTGTCTCTTTTTCCTATCTTACCTGTGCCATTACCCACGTATACTTAAACGTCATGCGGAGTGTGGAACGTGTGGTGATCGCAACTGTCACCTATACGGTATCCCTGATCGTTAATATTATCATCAACAGTATCCTGATTTTTGGCCTTTTAGGCTTTCCTCAGATGGGCATCGTCGGCGCGGCGATCGGTACGTTGGTGGCCAGAATCGTGGAACTTTTAATCGTTGTGTTTTACGCCAAGACCAAATCTATTTTGGACTTTAAGCTAAAAGACCTGTTTGTAAGAGATAAGCTTTTGTTTCAGGACTTTATCCGTTATGCCATTCCGGTAACCTTGAACGAGCTGATGTGGGGTACCGGCTGCTCAGTGATCGCTGTGGTAATCGGCCATATGGGTCAGGCGGCGGTTGCCGCTAATTCAGTGGCCCAGGTGACCCGGCAGCTGGCTACAGTGGTGTCCTTCGGCATTGCCGCGGCCGCTGCTGTACTCATCGGCAAAGCGATCGGCGAGGATAACTACGAGGAGGCCCAAAGATACGGTACCCGTTTTCTGAAGCTTTCTGTTGTAGCCGGATTAGCGGGTGCTCTGGTAGTGCTGATTGCCCGACTTATTGTTTTGCAGGTTATGACATTGACTCCCACAGCCCAAAGCTATCTTTCCACCATGATGTTTGTTATGGCTTATTTCGTAATCGCCCAAGCTTATAATACCCCTATGGTTGTAGGAATCTTTCGGGCGGGCGGAGACACCCGCTTCGGTCTGGTGCTAGATGTCGTAGCTATGTGGGGCTGTTCCATATTGTTCGGAGCTATCGCGGCGTTTGTATTCCACTGGAGTGTGGAATGGGTCTATGTTCTGCTGCTGAGCGACGAAATTATCAAGATCCCGCTGACCACCTGGCGGTATAAAACCAAGGTTTGGCTGCGCAATGTAACCAGGTAAAAGGATTTGCGTTTTTGCCCATGCCGCCTTTTTAAGACTTGCGAAAACGATATCTGTTACAGATAGATGAGAAAAGGGAGCCGCGTGAGTTTGTCACGCGGCTCCTGCTGTTTTACTTGCTGAAAACTCAGTGGGAAAAACTTCTCAAAAAACTGAAAAGGATATTGGGATGAAAAAAGCATGAGATCAAACTGTAGGGAAAAGCGTATGACGCGCCGCCGGTGCCCCTCCCTGAAAAATTACACGGAAAAGATGGCTCCCGGTTTATAGGAGTGGATGGGGAAGCGCAAAAGCCGATTTCCCGCCGGAAGCGATAACTTCGGAAGGCGGGAGTAAATTTTCCCGCCGGAAGCGATAACTTCGGAAGGCGGGAGTAAATTTTCCCGCCGGAAGCGATAACTTCGGAAAGCGGGAATAAATTTTCCTGCCGGAAGCGGTAACTTTGAAAAGCGGGAATGAATTTTTATAATGAGAGAGATACCTTTTAAAAGGGAAAATAAATTTTTATAGAGAAGGAGAGAACTTTTCGCGATCCGTCAAGACTCCGGTTTTATCAGTCCGGCAAGCGCTGAAATTTAAACAAAAAATTTCGGGATCGTGGCAGAAACCGTTGGACGGAACCTTTAAAAATTTTTCGGGACTCCGCGCCGAAGGTTAAAAAAGGGCTTGTCACGGGCCCTTCCGACCCGTGAGGGAAGGTGGAGATGGGTATTGAAATTTTCCAGGTTGTGCTCGAACACGATTTATCTTGACAGCGGGATGAAATCAGGGTATCATGGTTTATATAAAATCAATTTTGAAGGATACGAGGTGATACTATGGCGGTGACTATCAAGGATATCGCTGCGGCGGTTGGAGTATCCAGAGGGACGGTAGACCGGGTAATCAACCATCGTGGCGGTGTCAGTGAAGAGGTAGCCGCCAGAGTGGAGCAGGCTGTGGAGGAAATGGGATATCTTCCCAATCGGGCAGGCAGAATATTAGCTGCCCGGAAAAAACCCGTGACCATAGGCTGTCTGTTACCTAGTGATAAAATCACCTTTTTCCATGACGTGATCAGGGGCTTTTTTAAGGCGGAACGGGAGCTTTCTGATTTTGGGGTTTCTCTTCGGCTAAAGGAAGTGCGTGGTTATGATCCTGCGGTCCACCTCGCGGCACTGAAGGAACTTCTGGAGGAGAATGTGTCGGCCCTGTGCGTGGCCACTTTGGAGACCCCTGAGATTATTTCCCTGCTGAATAAAACGGCGGCGGAGGGCGTCCCGGTAGCAGCCATCAATATCGATCTGCCTCATGTAAACCGGCTGTTTTATATCGGCAGCGATTATCTGGTCGGCGGCAGAACGGCGGGAGGGCTGCTTTCCCTGATGGCCAAAGAACCGGTGAATCTTTTCGTGGTGGCAGGTTCCAGCAACATTCATAGCCATCATCTCCGAATCGACGGATTTGTCCAGGTGATGAAGGAAAAGAAAACGAATTATACCCTGGTGGATACCCAGGTGACCCAGGACGACAGCGAGGTCGCCTATGAAGCCACCCAAAAAACCCTTCGGGATCACCCGGAGATCAATTATATCTATATCACCACCTCAGGAAGTGTTCCCGGTGTGTGCAGAGCGCTGGAGGAACTGGACAGAAAAAGAAAAGTTACGGTTATCGCTTTCGACGATAACAAGGAAAACAAACAGCTGATGAAAAACGGCAGTATCGATGTGCTGCTGTGCCAGGAATCCTTTCGGCAGGGCTACGACGCGATCAACCATCTGTTTTATTACCTGGTGGATGGAACGGTGCCCAAAGCGGAATATTTCACCCATACGGTGATAAAAATCAGGGAAAATCTGTAATCTATCCCATTTGGTATCCAGTTCTACCGATGATCCCACGGTTCCTGAAATCTGAAACGACAGCGCCCCCTTTTCATCACAGATCAGAGGAGGATATCCCATGAAAAAGTGGCTCAAAGGCATCCTGATGGGAATTGCCGCGGTTTTATTTTTGACATCCGGATATTTTATTGGATACCAAACAGCTTGCGATCGTATGGAAGACTCCGGCGCCGGGCAGGCGATAGATCAGCAGACCTTTTACGCGGAAATCCTGGAAAGGCAAAATGATTGGTTTTTGGTCCAGGGACTGGCTGTGAATGATATTAACTACAGAGGGAAATTCACTTTTTCCGCGGATGAGAAAACAGTGTTAGTCTGGAGGGGAACGGCGATTGCTCTGTCAGATTTAGAGGCCGGCGACACCATAGCCATCACCTTTCAAGGGGAAATCCTGACAATTTATCCCGCTCAGATTCGGGATGTAATCAAGGTTCAATTATTAGACGATGAAAAGTAATTCAAAATAAAAAATTATGAAAGAGAAGCGCAATCAAGATAACGAATAAAAAACGAGATTCAGAAAAAAATCAAAAAACCAAAATCAAAAAATCAACGAAATAGAGAAATAGAATAGAAAGAACATAAGCGAAAAAGGAATTAAATTTAATTTTTATAAAGGAGACGATTCCATGAATTATTTGATCGGTGTGGATTTGGGAACCTCCGGGACCAAAACAGTGCTGTTTGATACGGAGGGAACGGTGATTGCCAGCGCTACGGTAGAATATCCCATGTATCAGCCGAAAAACGGCTGGGCGGAGCAGGCGCCAGAGGATTGGTGGGACGCCACCATGCGCACCACAAAAAAGGTGATCGAGGATTCCGGCGTGGATTCCAAAGATATCAAGGGCATGGGAATTTCCGGCCAGATGCACGGACTTGTCATGTTGGATGAAAACGGAAGCGTTTTGAGAAGGTCTATTATTTGGTGCGACCAGCGCACCGCCAAGGAATGCGAGGAAATCACAGAGCGGGTTGGGGCGAAGCGGCTGATCGAGATCACCGCGAATCCTGCCCTTCCCGGCTTTACGGCGTCAAAGATTCTGTGGGTAAGAAATCACGAACCGGAAGTTTACGCCAAATGCCGGCACATTCTTCTGCCTAAGGACTATGTTCGCTACATGCTGACCGGGGAATTTGCCACAGAGGTATCTGACGCCTCCGGCATGCAGCTTTTGGATATTCCCAACCGCTGTTGGTCCGACGAGGTTTTGGAAAGGCTGGAAATCGACAAGAATATGCTGGCGAAAGTATATGAATCCCCTGAGATTACCGGTTATATCACCGAAGAGGCCGCCAAGCTGACCGGACTGGCGGCGGGTACGCCGGTGGTCGGAGGTGCCGGCGACAACGCCGCCGCTGCGGTAGGCACCGGCGTTGTCGAGGAAGGAAAGGCCTTTACCACCATAGGGACTTCCGGCGTGGTATTCGCCCACTCTGACAAGGTGACCATTGATCCCCAGGGCAGAGTTCACACGTTCTGCTCCGCGGTACCCGGCTGCTGGACCGTCATGAGCTGTACCCTGGCGGCGGGACTTTCCCTGAAGTGGTTCCGGGATAATTTCTTCCTGGAGGAAATGCAGACCGCGAAAGGCATGGGGGTAGATCCCTATTATCTGATGGACCGGCAGGCCGAACGGGCGCCTATCGGCGCGAACCGGCTGGTCTATCTGCCCTATCTGATGGGGGAACGCTCCCCCAAGCTGGATTCCGACTGCCGCGGCGTATTCTTCGGGCTGTCCGCCATGCATACCAAGTACGATATGCTCCGGGCCGTGATGGAGGGCGTAATTTACTCTCAGCGGGAATGCCTGGATATTCTCCGGGGCATGGGCGTGGTATCCAGTGAGATGCTGGCCTGCGGCGGCGGCGGAAGCAGCCCCATGTGGCGTCAGATGATGGCTGACGTTTACAACCTTCCGGTGAAGACGGTGGTTTCCAAAGAAGGCCCCGCCCTTGGCGTGGCGATTCTAGCCGGCGTTGGCGCGGGAATTTATTCCAGCGTAGCCGAGGCCTGCCACAAGGTGATCAAAACCAATCCGGCTCAGGCGCCGATTCCGGAGAACACCGGCCGTTACGAGGAGTTTTACCGTGTTTACTGCAGCCTGTATCCGCAACTCAAAGATTGCTATAAAGCGCTGGCCGCGCTATAAATAAGAAAAATCCTCCACAGCCTGTGGAGGATTTTTTTATGACCGTTTTTCACTTTCGGCGCGAGTTTTGGGAAACCGCAACAGTGGGGTTATTCCAGGCCGGTAGCCTTTACAAAGCCGGCGTAGGCTTCTTCCCATTCGTCTAATTGCAGGGGCTGGTAAACTTTGATGTCGTTGGATTCCCGAATAATCTTTCGGGCGGCCTTATGGTCCTTGATTTCTCCCAATGCCAGACAGGCGACACCGATGTTTCCCATCACAGTGGCCTCCACCGGCCCGGCGTATACGGGAACGCCGCAGGCGCTGGCGGTCATCTTGCACAGCAGAGTATCCTTGATGCCGCCGCCGAACATGTGGATCGTCTTATACTTTTTCCCGGTGATGGAAGACAGGGTCTCAAAGGTGTATTTATAGCGCATGGCGATGCTCTGATAAATACAGCGCATGATCTCTCCCCGGGTTTGGGGAACAGGCTGTCCCGTCCCCGCGCAGTACTCTTGGATCCGGCGGGGAAGATTGCCGGGAGTCTCAAACTGGGGCGCGTCGGTGTCGATATAGCTTTGGAAGGGCTGGGCCTCCAGCGCCTCGTTTTCCAATACGTCGAAACCAACCTCGTTGCCTTCCCGGATCCACTGCCGCCTGGATTCTTGAATCAGCCAAAGACCCATGATGTTTTTCAAAAACCGTACGCTGTGATGGTAGCCGATCTCATTGGTAAAGTTGGCGGCCACCGCCTTTTCGCTCATAATCGGTTTGGCAAGCTCTGTACCGAACAAACTCCAGGTGCCGCAGCTGATGTAGACGAAGTCCTTTTCCTTGGCGGGACAGCTGAACACCGCCGAGGCGGTATCGTGAGTAGCCACCGCTACCACAGGCACACTGGGACAGTTCAATTCCTCGCAGATCGAAGGAAGAAGATTGCCGTAGATTTCACCGGTGGAAATAATCGGCGGGAAAATCTCGGTAGGAATCCCCAACGTCTGGCAAAGCTGGAAATCCCAATTCTTTAGGGTCGGATTATATAGATTGGTGGTAGAGGCGTTGGTCACCTCGCACTTCTTTTCTCCGGTGAGAAAATAGGCCATCAAATCAGGCATCAGGAGAAACCGGTCAGCTTGGGCCAGAAGCTCAGGTTCCTCTTTCGCCAGATAATATAACTGGTACAAGGTGTTAAATCGCATAAGCTGAATCCCGGTTTTTTGATAGATCTCCTCTTTGGGGATAATTTTAAATACCCGCTCGGGCACGCCGACGGTATAGGGATCCCGGTAATGAATCGGATTCCGCATCAGATTGCCCCGGCGGTCTAAAAGGCCGAAATCCACTCCCCAGGTGTCGATGCCAATCGCGTCAAAACCGCCTTTGGCCAAGGCCAGGGAGATGCTCTTTTTGATTTCAAACATCATGCGTACAATATCCCAATAAAGAATCCCGTTCAATACCACGGGATCATTGCTGAAACGGTGGATTTCCTCCGCCTTTAATTGGTTTCCCTCAAAATGGCTGAGCATCGCCCGCCCGCTGGAAGCGCCAAAATCAAAGGCTAAAATTCGTTTCTCCATGCGGCTTCCTCCTTCAGATCGTTTCTGTAATGATGATACCATTTACATAGTCAGGTGTCCATAATTGTCCGAAAGGTTTCTATAAAATCTTTATTTCAGAACCAAGCGATCAAAAACAAAAAAAATCAAACAAAAATTTAACCCTGGAGATCCGCCCGGTATAGGGTAAGGCCGCATCGGGAAGAGGAAACACCGATTTCTGCGGCCAGGGTGTCATAAGAAACCTGCCGCACCATTACCGTACACTTTCGGTCGTAATTGCAGTCGTAAACCGTAAAGCCGCCGCTGTCCCCCTGAAGATATACCATGGTGTGCGGGTAGTGCGGTGTGCCGTACTGGATAATATCCCCGGGCAGGCCTTGGGACAAAAGATTTTTCAGTGTCTTATTATTTAAATTCTTTTGGGTCAGCTGTCCCACGACAGACAGATTTTCCGTCCCATCCAGCTGATACCAGGTTTCCGCATAATAGCTGTTCGGCATGTCACAGCCATAAAGGGCGTGAAAGACATACCCGGCGAACCCAAAACATTGCGTAGCCCCTCGGTATGCGCCGGTAAATCTGCTGCCAGGCGGATATTCCTCCTGGATCCGGCTTAGACGATCCGGAAGGCTGCCGCCTTTTTGAGAAGACGGCAGCGAATAAGCGTAAAAAACAGTTGAAACAACACAAATTAGTACAGATAGTATAGAAAATATCGTTTTCCACAGGGAAGAACGCCAAAATTTTCTGAAAAGATCCATAGGCACACCCCTTATTTTGCTTCTTTCCAAGGCATATGCGTCTGTGGTATGATAAATGAAAGACTTTAAGATAAGGAGGCTGGATCATGGAAGTTTTATTTATTTGCTATCCCAAATGCTCCACCTGCGCTAAGGCGAGAAAATTTTTAGAGGAAAAGGACATTCCGTTCCGGGAAAGAAACATTAAGGAGGAACATCCCACGGAAGAGGAACTGACGCGGTGGATTGCCCAAAGCGGGCTGCCAGCCGAGAAATTTTTTAACACTTCTGGAATGCTCTACCGGGAGAAAAACCTGAAGACGGTTTTGCCAGGTCTGACCCAGCGGGAAAAAATCAGGCTGCTGGCCGAGGATGGCATGCTGGTCAAACGGCCTCTTCTCATCGGAGATGACCTTGTACTGGCAGGCTTCCGGCAGGGACAATGGGAGGAAGCTTTGGGAAAATAATAAAAAGGACGGAAAGTTTCCGTCCTTTTTTGCGTTTCCGGTTTTGCCGCGTTTTCTCGCTGTTTAGGTGGCGTGGACCGCCGAAGGGGCCTGGCTTTTTCGGGGAGAGGTTTCTGTATTTTGTCCCTAACAGGGAGGCGACGATGGCTTCTGAATTTCAGTTTTGGATTAAAAAAGGGGAAAGCGGGAGTTCACGGGGATCAGAAGCGTGTGGGATGCTGGCCTTGACCGACCGCTTATTTCCAGCGGATGGGTTTTTCGTACCGGGGACAGACCTTCATACAGATACCGCATACGGCTCCCCGGCCGATGTGCTGATACTGGCGTTTCATATGCTGACTGCATTTTTCCGGATCGAAAAGCAGTTCCCGGGGGACACCTGGGGCCCACGAAGGCCCAAGGATCGCTCTGCTGGGACAGGAATCCACACACTTGTGGCAGCTGCCGCAGAGAGAGACTGGAAGCGCATTTTCCACCGGGAAGGGACAGTCGGTGAATAATGTGGCCAGGCGGACACGGGGGCCGAACCGATGGTGGAGGAATAAGGAGCTTTTCCCGATAACGCCTAACCCGGCGGCGCAGGCCGCCTGTTTGTGGGAGAACCTTCCCTGGTAATTCCAGCCCTTCTGATTCATGCTTTGACTGGCGGCCACAGTGATATACTGGTAACCGGCACGGTCCAGGAACAATCCGGCCTTCAGCAGACATTGATCCAAAAACGCGTTTACCGCCCGGTAATGACTGAAATAGGTCAGAGTAGGCTCGCCGTCGATTTCATCCACAATGGCATTGGACAGCCGAACCACCAGAGTAACGGCGTAGGGCGTTTTTTCCATCCCCTCCGCATCCGGCCTGGAAAACCCCACGTCACTGACACCTAGGGACAATAGAGATTCCCGCAGTTTCTTCCGAAGTTCCGAGGGGGGTAAATAGGAGTCGCCCTCGGGAACGGCTGTCTGGCGGTCTGGATCCTCTCCCGGCGTACCAAAGCCGGCGGCTGGGTCGGCTTCCCGCCGGGAAAAGATCCCCGGCGATTCTTTTCCCGGCTGAAGAGAACGTTGGATTTCGTCTTGCGGTTTCATAATATCCCCCATTTCTATCTGCTATCATACCACAAAACCACAGAAAGGGATACGGTTTTCCGGCCGCTTTCAAAGAACGGTTCTTTCGCCGGTTTGAGAAAACGGATCCGGCAGATCGAATGCCGCTGTTCCCCGGAAAGTGAGGGTGGCCTTCAAGAACGGTTTCAACAACGCGCGGGAGCCGGTTTGGGAAAACGTTCACACGCCAGCCGGCAAGATCATCTCCACGGCGCCGTTGCAAAGGCCAGCCGATTCTTTTATAATAGGTTCAGAATGGGGCCGGAGGAATTCAGGCGACGGCCGGGAGGAGAAGGCATGAAGAAAACAATCGGAATTTTAGCGCATGTGGATGCGGGAAAAACCACCCTATCCGAGGCGGTCCTGTATCATGGGAAAGTCATTCGGGCCAAGGGCCGGGTGGATCACCAGGATTCCTTTTTAGACGCCGACGCCGTCGAGAAACAGCGGGGCATTACGGTGTTTTCCGGGCAGGCGGCTTTTTCTTTGGGAGAAAATCAATATTACCTGGTGGATACGCCGGGTCATGTGGACTTTGCCGGAGAAATGGAACGGACGCTGGGAGTACTGGATTACGCGGTTTTGGTGGTGAGCGCTTCCGACGGGATTCAGGGACACACGGCAACCCTCTGGCGGCTGCTGGAAAAGAATCGAATCCCGGTATTTTTCTTTCTGAATAAAACAGATCAGCCGGGAGCGGACGTGGAAAAAGTCCTGGCTGAGCTTCGAGAGCAGTTTTCGCCCAATATTTACCCTTTTCCGCCGGAAGGTCTGGAACCCCTGGCGGAGGACTTGGCCGCTCTGGATGAGAAACTGCTGGATTGTTATTTGGACACCGGATATGACGAGAAGCTGTGGTATGAGAGAACGACAGACCTGATCGAAGGCCGTCAGGTATTTCCCTGCTTTTCCGGCAGCGCGCTGAATGATCAGGGCGTGATAGAATTTTTAAACCAGATGGACCGGCTGGCGAAAACGGAATACGAGAAAAAAAGGGACGAACCCTTTTGTGGCAGGGTATATCAGGTGCGGCACGACGAAAAAGGAAACCGGATCAGCTTTTTAAAGGTGCTATCCGGAGTATTAACGGTGAAAGAAGAGGTCGCGACCCTGGAAGGATCACAGAAGATCGACGAGCTCCGGCATTATCAGGGAATGAAATTCCAGACCGGAAAGGCGGCAGAGGCCGGATCTCTGTGCGGGGTAACCGGCCTGCTGGTGAGACCGGGAGAACAGATCGGGGAAGCTCCCTGCCGTCTGGGACTGGAGACTACACCCACTCTGACGGCAAAGGTGGAATATGACGAAAACGTACCGGCGAAAACCGTGCTGGAGGAATTTAAAATCCTGGAGGCGGAAGAACCGCTGCTGAACGTATCCTGGGAAGAACGGCTGAAAGAAATTCGGGTTCATATTTTGGGAACGGTGCAGCTGGAAATCCTTCAGGAACTCATGGCCGAAAGGTTCCACCGCAACATAGGGTTTGGGGAATGTCAGGTCGCTTACCGGGAAACCATCGGGAATACCGTGCTGGGCTGCGGACATTTTGAGCCGCTCCGCCATTACGCGGAGGTGCATCTGGCGCTTTCTCCCGGAGCAAAAGGCTCGGGAATCACCTTTGAAAGCCGATGTCCCCTGGATCAGCTTGACCGGAATTATCAGAACCTGATCCGGACCCATGTGTTTGAACGGGAGCAAAAAGGGGTACTGATCGGCGCCCCTATCACTGATGTGAAAGTGACGCTTTTGGCGGGAAAAGCCCACGAGAGGCATACCGAGGGCGGAGATTTCCGGGAAGCGGTTTACCGGGCGCTGCGCCAGGGACTGATGCAGGCGGAAAGTATTTTGCTGGAGCCTTGGTACGCTTTTCAGATCCAGGCGGAAAGTCAGCTTTTGGGAAGAATTCTATCCGATATTCAGAGACTTCAGGGAGTGTTTGAGCCTCCCCAGCAGCAGGAAAACCGCGTGACGGTAAATGGCCGGGGACCGGCGGCGTGTTTTATGAACTATAGCCGGGATCTAGCGGCGTTTTCCCAGGGAAAGGGACTGTTTAGCTTTCGGTTCGATGGCTATGAGCCCTGCCAGAATCAGGAGGAATTGGTCGCCCAGTTTTCCTATGATCCGGAGGCGGATGTGGAATATACTCCGGATTCCGTGTTCTGTTCTCACGGGGCGGGATATCCGGTGAAGTGGAGCCAGGCCCAGGAACATATGCATTTAAAGGTTTCCCTGCCGGGAAAGGTGCTGTGAGAAAACTCAGAAAATAGTACCGGAAAAACAGAAACGGGAGCGGCCAACTAAGTGGCAAACCAGCGGAAAGCAAACCGGCGAATGACAGGCTGAGGAAAAGCAGGCCGGCGAAAAAGCAAGCCAGCGAAAAAGCAAACCGGCGAATGGCAGACCGGGAAAAGCAGGCCGGGAAAAAGCAAACCAGCGAAAAGGCAAACCGGCGAATGGCAGGCCGGGGAAAACAAACCGAAAAACGATACACCAACGAAACCCAGGGGACGAGTGTCCCGGGCATGAAGTGAATTGTCAAACTAAGAGCAACAGGAAAAGAGTTCAAAGTCCCATAATTC
>CAUFXR010000023.1 GCA_959596515.1 uncultured Oscillospiraceae bacterium | reverse complement strand
TTTCCTTTTTAATGGTAAAGCAGGTTGTGCCGCAGGGAAAGTGCATCAGGGAAAATATCATGACACACAAAGCGGTGACCCAGGTCCAGCCATGATCCGTCAGTAAGGTGTGAAGCTGGGTAAGGCTTTCAAATTCCATCATGCTTCCAGTGCAGAGATAGCTCATGATGATGATCGGCACTACGATTTCATTAGCGGGAAATCCCAAGAGAAAGGCTAACAAAATCACCCCATCCATCCCCAGAAGCTTCCCGAAGGGATCGAGAAATTGGGAGCAGTGAGTGAGGATGCTGGCGTCTCCTACATAGATATTCGCCATACACCAGATCAGCAGTCCCGCTGGCGCGGCCACCGCGGCGGCACGGCCGAGGACAAACAGAGTGCGGTCCAAAACAGAACGGATGATGACCTTGCCGACCTGAGGCGTACGGTAGGGAGGTAGTTCCAAAGCGAAGGAAGAGGGTTCTCCCTTAAGAACGGTAGCGGAAAGAAACCTGGATACCAGCAGGGTCATCACGATCCCAAGAAGGATTACGCCGATGAGCATTAAGGTAGAAAACACGGATTGAAGAGGGAGTGCGACAGCTCCGGCGAAGAACATGGTAATCACGGCGATCAGCGTTGGAAATCTGCCGTTACAGGGGACGAAGTTGTTTGTCAGAATGGCGATGAGCCTTTCGCGCGGGGAATCGATGATCCGACAACCGATGACTCCGCAGGCGTTGCAGCCAAAGCCCATACACATGGTCAAAGATTGCTTACCGTGAGCGCCCGCCTTCTTGAAGTGTTTATCCATGTTGAAGGCAATTCGAGGAAGATAGCCTGAGTCTTCCAACAGGGTAAATAACGGAAAAAAGATGGCCATTGGCGGCAGCATAACAGAGATGACCCACGCTAGCGTCCGATAGACTCCCTCCACGAACAATCCATTGACCCAGGCCGGGGCACTGATGGAGGTCAGCCACTCGGTAAGTTTATCCTGAATTCCGAATAAAAAGCCGGCAATCAGATCGGAGGGAATATTGGCGCCGCTTAAAGTGATCCAAAAGATTAAGGCCAGCAATAAAAGCATCACAGGAATCCCAGTGGCTTTGGAAGTGAGGAACTTATCGATTTTCCGGTCTCTGCCGTTATAGCAAGGATTTTCCAGGCAGACGCACTGGTGGTAGATGATCTCGCTGCGCTTGACTACGCGGGATACGATTCTGTCGCGAAGGGTTTCCGGCGTGTATCCCGCTGCGGAAAGCCGTTCCCGCGCGGACTTCAGCGCGTGGCAAAGATCTTCACGGTTTTCCAGATCACAGCCTAAAAACTGGGAAAGGGATTGAATCAGTTTGGGATCTTGGTCGGCATCCAGCAGCTTAAGCGCTGCCCAGCGGGAATTGATTTTTCCCAGAGTGTAACGGTTCACGATGGGTATCAGATTTTCCAAAGCCTGCTCAATGGGCTCATCGTAAGGCAGCTTGACCTGAAAGGTTCTGCGTTCCCCAAAGGATACGGCAGAAACCGCATCCATCAATTCCTGAAGTCCCTTACCGCTGCGGGCTGTGGCGCCGACCACCGGAACCCCTAAATTTAGGCTTAATTCATCTAAGTCGATTTCAATTTTTTTCTTTTTTGCCTCGTCTAGCAAATTGACACAGACGATCACTTTATCGGTGATTTCTAAAATCTGAAGCACTAAATTGAGATTGCGTTCCAGACAGGTAGCATCCGTTACAACCACCACGGCATCCGGTTGACCGAAACAGACGAAATCCCGGGCGACCTCTTCTTCCACGGAAGAGGCCATAAGAGAATAAGTACCTGGAATATCCACTAAAATAAAATCGCGCCCCTTGTGGGAATAACGTCCTTGGGCGTTGGAAACTGTCTTACCGGGCCAATTCCCTGTATGCTGATTTAAACCAGTTAAGGCATTGAACACGGTGCTTTTCCCAACATTGGGATTACCGGCTAACGCGATTATCTTTTCCTGGCTGGAAGCCTTTATAATGGTAAGTATATCGCCGGATACTGCGCTGCCGGTAGATTGCTTTGTCAGTCCCATAATCAAGTCCCTCCTTTTTACCGTGCGACCAGAATTTTGCCGGCGTCCTCGCTTCTGAGAGCGATCACGGCGCCCCGAATAAAATAGGCGGTCGGATCGCCGGATGGGCTTTTCTGAAGGGCTTCCACTGGTGTCCCGCTTACCAGTCCTAGATCTAACATGCGTCGGCGCTGGGTGCCGGTGGAAAGAAGTTTTTGTACAATTCCGGTTTCGCCGATAGGAAGTGAGTTTAAAGGAATATATCGATCTAAGAAGTCCATTTCAATAAATCTCCAATACAGTGAATTTAAGAGTGCACGCCGTTTGCGTGGAATTCTCCCAGTGTCACTATATGTGAATGATGGACGAAATGTTAAAAAACAAAACAGAAAAAGCGTTTGTCAAGGAAAATAGGACACCTAAATTCTAGAGCCCGCTTGCTTCGGCTTCTGGTGCCTGGAGATTCTAAAAGAAAAAGAGAAGCCATAGAATTTCTATGGCTTCTCTTTTTTGTGGCTTAAAAGTTTTAGCGACCTATCCGCTGCGTGATGAAATAACGATGTTTCTGCCGGCATACGCTATGAGGGAATATAATCGCCGGAAAATAGTTGCCTCAAATCTTGTTTTCCCCGGCTTTTCCCCGGCGCTGCCGAAATTCCGTCTCCTATACGGCTTTTGATCGCGATAGAAACCGGAAATCCAGATAGCCCCGGCCATTCTACTGGCCGATAGGAACCGTACAATCATCTAAGGTATACAATACCTCGATCTCGTTTTCATCTGGCCATTGCCAAAATTCCGCTTCCTGCGCGAGATCTTCCGTCATGATCAAGATGGAATGTAGGCCGATTTGATCCGGTTCCTCTTCGTGATACGCGGTGTAGCTGAATGTGATTCGATAAGACTCCTGGTCGGTCACTACGGAGCAGGGAAAATCAAAGGTGAGATACCGGCCCGTACCCATACGCTTTTGGCTGGAGCCTCCCAAATCCTCCCAGCTAACAGATGTCCCGTGATAAAAGCGGAAAAACTCGTCGATTTTTTGGTCGATTTTGTCAATCGCTTTTACGGAATCTGGAGAGAATAAGTCTTTAAAAGCTTGCCGATCTCCTTGATCCAGAGTGGAAAGAATTTGAACAAATTCATCTCTGGCGTAATTATCGCTATCCAGCGCGTAGCGAAATCCACAGCCCATCAGGCTAAAGCACCATACCAGCGCGACGAACAAAGCGGCGGCTGATTTCCAACGCTTTTCCTGTTTCATGACGTTTCCTCCGTTTCTTTGCTTTACAGCGTGAAATCATCAGGAGAATAATTGGGAAGCTTGGGTTCCGTCCTGGGAACTCGTTTTAAAGGATCATAACGGAAGGCACGACATTTACCCTTAAAGGGCAGGGTACGGCCCAGCGCGCAGGAATAAGACTCGCCGCTGGTTTTGGCGCCGTGCTCACAGTAAGAACAGTCAGAGGATATTTGGTTGCCGAATAATTTCTTTTTCACAGACTATCGCTCCAGGGATTTTTTCTTGCTTTTTATTCTAACATTTTTCACCTGGAATGACAATAAGAATACCACACATAAAAGCAAAAGTAGTAGGCCGCCATCCGCTCGCAAAGCGAGTCCACCGCCGAGCTTTTGCCCGGTAGAGAAAAATACGGGTTCCGCCACTGGAAACATATGGAGCCCGATTACAGTAAAGCAGGCCGACAGTAGTCCATGAAACAGACGGAAAAGCAGGAAGATAGTTTTTGAAAAAGAGACAGACCGCAGCATAGAGAAAATTTGAAAATCCACGCAGAGCCCGGCCCAGCCAAGAGCGAAGGAAAGAAACGGAGCGCTGGCGCCGGCGGCGGCCGCAGCGCTGCTGCCGGTAGTGACCTCCAGAAGTACCGGAACCAGGGAAGCGGCAAGAGGGTCAGGAAGTCCCAGAAAAGTAAAAGCTTCCCTAAAAAAAGCGGATAGACCGCTTTGGTCTAGAATCATCAGCAGAGCGGAAAACAGGATAACAAAGGAACACATGCTGATCATGCTGGAGGCGCCGTCCGCCACGGATTCCACTAGGGCGGAGGAAACAGGCATAGGAGGGGATGACGATCCGCTGGGCTTTGAAGTTCGAGTATCATCTGTTTTTGAGAAAATTCCCACGGCGACTCCCAGCAAAAGGGCAGCAGAAAATTGAGAGACAAACAATATAATCCCGGTTTGGGTACTGCCCAGAAGACCAGACCCAGCTACAGAGATCACAAAAGCTGGACCGGCGCCAACAGTGAAGCATAACATTTGACGGGCTTGTTTTGGGGTGATTTCTCCAGCGTCCAACAGGGTTTTTACTCCTCTCGCGCCGGAAGGATAGCCGCCGATCAGGCCGATCAAGACAGTAGCCCCAGCGCTGCCCGGCAGATGGAAAAGCTTTTTAGTCACAGGATGGAGAAATCGGGAGAGAGCCTTGGATACCCCGGATTTCACCACGAATACGGATAGGACCAAAAATGGGAAAATAGAGGGAATCAGAATATCTCCGCAAAAATATAAGCCTCGCTTAGCGCCTTGGGCGCATTGGTTGGGAAAACATAAGATTCCTGCCGCCAGGAGAACGGCGGCGATGGCTGCGGTGATCAGCCTGCTTTTTTTCACACAATCACTTCCTTCAAGCTATAGCCGAAGCGGCGAAAAAGAGCTTTTTAAGTAAGCGCCTGCCAGACGACGACCAGTCTGTAAAACTATATGCGGCTTTTCACACGGTTAGGACGGGAAAGGACTGAGTGATTTTTCTTTTGGCGACTGCATAAATCTAATTTGATAGGGAGACAGCAAAGGGGGAATTCCAATGAGAAAATTCCGGAAACTACCGGAGGATGAGCGTCCAGCTCCGGCAAAGGGAAGTAGTAAGCTTGCCGAAGCGCTTCAGGTGCCGGCGGGAGCAGTATCCGTTCTGCCCAGAATGGAGTTCTGCGGAAACCGCGAGGTGACGATTGACGGGTCTAAGGGGGTTTTGGAATACGACGAAAACCTGATCCGGATCAATATGGGGAAAATGGTAGCCTGCTTTTTCGGCAGGAATCTGAACATTAAATGTTTTAATCTGGAGTCATTGGTGATTGAAGGCTATATTACATCGATTGAGTTTTTGGCTTAGTTGGTTAGAAAGTGAGCCTGTGCTTGAAAAATCTGGTTCTCTGGCCTTTCAGAAGACCGGGTGGATCCAAAACAGCGAGCTGACGTGGAGAAAATAGGGGTTGCCACTCGAGAATGGCGAAGGAGGAATCGGCGGAGAGGCGGAATCTACAGCCACACGGAACCCAAAAGTGCAGCCTTTGGAGAGAGGCTTTAAACACTACTACTTTATCATGGAAGGAGAATTTGATTTCACTGGCTTTGCCATGTGCGGATCATACAGAAGATACCATGCTGTTGCGTTTTCTCAGATGGATGGCCGGTTATGTGCTGTTTATCGGCATCGGCGGTTATCCGGAAAAATTTATGAATCTGGCAGCCCGGGGAAACATTATCCTGTGGCAGGTAAAAAACAGAAAAGGAAGCTTTCAGGCTCGAGTGGCGAAAAGCCAGTACAGGGAACTGCGCCGGCCGGCCCAAAAGGCCGGGATGCGCCTGCGGGTAAAAAAGCGGAAAGGTTTTCCTTTTTTTATGCGCCGATACCGCCAACGACTGGGACTTTTGGTGGGCATCGCCTTGTTTTTCGTGACCATCTGGTTTTTGTCTCTTCACGTATGGGTCATCAACGTTTCCGGCAACGAGAAGATCACCGAGGAACAGGTGATCTCCGTGATGGAGGAAATCGGTATCCGCCCCGGAGTGAGAGCCTCCGGCTTGGACGCGGAGCTGCTGGAGCAGGCCGCGATGGTGAAGCTTAAGGAGGTTTCCTGGATGGCAATCAACTTCCAGGGAAGCGTGGTGAATGTGGAACTGAAAGAGAGAGACGCGCCGCCTGAGGCCATCCCGATGGAAGATCCCTGTAACCTGAAAGCTTCCTATCCGGGTCAGATCGTGCGCCTGGAGGTGACCTCAGGGGTTACGGCAGTGGAGGAAGGCGACGCTATTATCCAGGGACAACTTTTGGTCAGCGGGGTATTTGAAGACCTGTTAGAAGGGAAAAGCCATTACCAGCACGCCAGCGGCAGGGTGATCGCCAGAACCCGGCGCCAGCTTTCTGTAGAGGTCCCCTTGACCCAAACAGTGCAGCTACCCACAGAAGAAACGGTGGTCCGTAAAAAGCTGGATTTATTTGGCCTGGAGCTGCCTTTGACCTTGAATCCAGAGCCGGGAGCGGAGTACAAAGTGGAAGAGGAGAAGGAACAGATCCGGATTTTTGGGAATAAGCTGCCGATGGAATTTACCACTCAAGTTTGGACTTTGCAAAAAGAGGAAACAGTAACTCTGTCGGAGGAAGAGGCCAAAAAACAGGGAGAGAAAGAGTTGAAAGAGCTGGAGGAAACCAATATGAAGGACCGAAAAATTCTTCAGCGAACACTAGCGTATGAATTGCGACATGGAATTTGTCATGTAACGGCGGACTACGTCTGTGAAGAGGATATCGCCATGGAAAGCCCCATCTATCTGGCTGGGAATTCGTGATTGTGACAGTGCACCCCCGGTGTTTTCGCCATATGTGTATCAGATGTGACAAAACTTTGAAATTTTTGTTTTGCTAATGACTAAAACTAGGATTTGTGTTATAATATTATCAGTTTTAATCCGGCCTCAGGCCGCAAATTCAGGTGATGGAATGGCGGAACAAAGTATCAATATTGACCGCATGGAACACGCGGTGGCCTTATTTGGAAGCTTTGACGAGAATATCAAGCTGATCGAAAACGAGTATCAGGTGAAAGTTCTCAGCCGGGGTAATGAGCTGAAGGTGACCGGTGATGTGGAGCAGGTGGCCAAGGCGGTCCGTGTGATCGATAGCCTTTTGACTCTGCTGAACCGGGGTGAGCTTTTAAGTGAACAGAATGTGCGCTACTGTATGTCACTGATCGACGATGGCAGCGAAGGCAAGCTGGAATCCCTGGTGGGAGACTGTATTTGTGTCACTGCCCGGGGAAAGCCGGTAAAGCCAAAAACACTGGGACAAAAAGGCTACTGTGCCGCGATCAAGAAGAATACCATTACTATCGGGGTGGGCCCCGCCGGAACCGGTAAAACCTATCTGGCTGTGGCGATGGCGGTTACCGCTTTCCGGGCTAGGGAGGTCAATCGGATTATTTTAACCCGTCCCGCGGTGGAAGCGGGAGAAAAGCTGGGCTTTTTGCCCGGCGACCTTCAACAGAAGGTAGATCCTTACCTGCGCCCCTTATATGATGCCCTGTTTGATATGCTGGGCACGGATACCTATCAGAAATACGTAGAGCGAGGCAATATCGAGGTAGCGCCCCTAGCTTATATGCGGGGCCGCACCCTAGATGACAGCTTTATTATTTTGGATGAGGCTCAGAACACCACACCGGAACAGATGAAAATGTTTCTGACGCGGCTGGGCTTTAATTCCAAAATGGTCATTACCGGGGATATCACACAGATCGACTTGCCGGACGGAAAGCGTTCCGGCTTGCGGGATGTGTTAAAGATCCTGAAAAATGTGGATGATATCGCCCAGATCCGGTTTAATGAACGGGATGTAGTCCGACACAAACTGGTGCAGGAGATTATTAAAGCGTACGAAAAAAACGAGGAGGGAAAACGTAACAGATGACGGACAAAATTAGAGTAATTATTTCCAACAGTCAAAAAGAAGTGAAGATACCCACAGGGCTGCGGATGCTGGTTCGCCGCTGCTGCAACGCCGTGCTTCGAATGGAAAACTTTCAGGGCGCGGCTGAGGTCAGCGTCACCTTTGTAAATAACGAACAGATCCACGAGCTCAACAAGATGCACCGGAACGTGGATGCGCCTACTGATGTACTGTCGTTCCCGATGGGGGAAGAGGGAAAATACGATATCGATCCGGCGACGAACGCCAAAATTCTTGGGGATATCGTGATCTCTATGGAAAAAGCCGTGGAACAGGCAGAACGCTTTGGCCATACTCTGCAAAGAGAAGTGGGATACTTAACCGCTCATTCTATGCTGCACCTTCTGGGCTACGACCATGAAGAGCCGCTGGAAAAGGTTCATATGAGAGAAAAAGAGGAGCTGGTAATGACCCAGCTGGGTCTGCCCAGCACTACCAGTTATGTGTTGAATTCGGATGAAGAATAAGCCGTCGAAATTTCTCAGAGGATTTAAGTTTGCGTTCCGCGGAGTGATCCACTGCATTAATAATGAGAGAAATATGCGTTTTCATACGGCGGTCATGCTGTATGTATTGGCGTTTTCGCCTTTTTTTACTCTGTCGAAAACCCAGTACGCTATTTTGATCATTACCATTTCCAGCGTGATCTCCGCGGAGATGCTCAACACCGCCGCAGAGGAGCTCGCCGATTTATCCGCCGCTGACTATAATCCCTTGGCCCGGGCGGCCAAGGATATTGCGGCGGGAGCGGTGCTCGTCTGCGCGTTTTTTTCTGTGGTGGTGGGCGTTATCATTTTGTGGCAGCCCGATGCCTTTGTAAGAATCTTCCACTTTTTTACGGACAGACTATGGCTGCTGGCCGCGACTCTGGTGGTTACGGCCCTGATCGTTGTTTACGTGGCCAAAGGGCCTTTGTGGATTGGTAGAACCTGTGCCCATTGGATTGGAAAAGTAAGAAAGAGGTAACAAGATGCCGGAACAGACAAAACAAAAAAGCGCGTTTATCGCCATTGTAGGCAGGCCGAACGTGGGAAAGTCCTCCCTTTTGAATGCCATGCTGGGCCAGAAAGTGGCTATCGTTTCCAGCAAGCCCCAGACTACCCGTACCCGAATCACCGGCGTGCTGACTCAGAAAGAGACCCAGTTGATCTTCATCGATACTCCCGGGTTGCATAAGCCGAGAACACGATTGGGTGACTATATGGTTCGTTCTGTCACCGAGTCGGTGGCCGGCGTAGACGCTTGTATGCTGGTAGTGGAAGGCGGAAAAGAAATTACCCCGGCGGATTTGGAATTGATGAAAAAGTTTAAGAGTTTGTCTTTGCCGGCGGTTTTGGCGATCAATAAAATCGATTTGCTGGAAGATAAATCTGTTTTGATCCGGCAGATTACCGCTTTCATGGAACAATTTCCCTTTGACGCGGTGGTGCCGGTTTCCGCTCAGACCGGCGACGGCGTAGGTGAGCTGGTGGATGAGCTGAAAAAACAGGCGATGCCGGGCGATCACTTTTTTGATGATGACGCTCTTACTGATCAGCCGGAACGGGTGCTGGCGGGAGAGATTATCCGGGAAAAGCTGCTGCGCCTTTTAGATAAAGAGGTACCCCATGGGATAGCGGTTTCCATCGAGAAGATGAAAGAACGGGAAAACGGTATCATTGATATTGACGCTACCATTTTTTGTGAGCGGGATACCCACAAGGGAATTATTATCGGTAAGGGAGGCGCCATGCTGAAAAAGGTGGGCACCTATGCCAGAGCCGATATGGAACAGTTTTTCGGTGGAAAAATCAACCTGAAATTGTGGGTGAAAGTCAAGGAAGACTGGCGAAACCGGGAAGGGCTTCTGAGAAATTTTGGGTATTCTCAGTCGGATTTTGATTAATAGCCCCTGCGTGAAAAAATTTCCTGCAATAGCAAACCCTCTTTTCAACCATACTGATAACACAAGATCAGTGACGGAAAGAAGGTTTTCTTTTGGACGAAAAAACAGCATGGGAGCAATTCTTCCACAGCGGAACCGTACAGGATTACCTTAATTACCGCGCCACAATTGAAAATACGGCGCAAATCCCCCAGGGAGGGAATCTACATGCAGATCAACACGGACGGCCTGATCATACGGGAGCAGAGCATCGGTGAAAGCGACCGGCTGGTAACGGTATTGACCAGGGAGCAGGGAATTCTGCGGGCATTTGTCCGGGGCGCTAAGGCGATGAAAAGCCGCAACGCTTCCTCAACTCAGTTGTTGTGCTATTCCCGTCTGAGCATCTATGAGGGACGGGAAAAATACATAATCGACGAAGCCGAGCCCATCGAGGTGTTTTTTTCGCTTCGAACGGATTTTGAAAAGCTTTCCCTTGCCCAATATTTTTGTGAGCTGGCGTTGGCGCTGGCTCCGGAAAAAATGGAGGCGGGGGACTTTTTGCGTTTGGTGCTGAACGCCTTGTATTTTTTAGGAAAGGATAAGCTGCCCGCGATTCAGATCAAGGCGATCGTGGAAATGCGAATGCTGTCCTTGTCAGGCTTTATGCCGGACTTGATCTGCTGCGGCCAATGCGGCGCTTACGAGGCGGATCAGATGTATTTCATGGTAAAACAGGGAAACCTTTACTGCGGAAATTGTTATCCTCAATTTGCCCCGGGCGGCATTCTGATGAACCGGGGCGTCACTACCGCTCTGCGCCATACCATCTACGCGGATTTTAATAAGGTGTTTGGATTCACTCTTCCCGCCAAGGATTTGGAAACCTTGGCCCAAGCTTCTGAACGCTACCTGCTGAATACGGTGGAGCGGAACTTCGCTACGCTGGATTTTTACAAGCAAATTTGCGCTCCGGCCTCTGCGGAAAGCTAAGCTTTCCTGGGGACGGGATGGCGCGGCCTTTCCTCGTCCGGCCGCGAAGTTTCAAAAGTATCGGAGTAATATACCAGTTTCGCCTCGTAGAGTTTTTTGGTGAGGTGGTCCTCATCGGTGGTTCTAAAGAGCAAATGACGCGGCTTGCGGGGAATCTTGGAAAATGGTTATGCCGCATAGAATGCCGGAGAGTTGCAGGCTGCCGGTTGGGGCCCTTTACGGCCTGGGGAGAAGTGCTTCCTCCTTTGTTGTTTTGACGGCGCGACTGGCCGGCGGCGTGGACCTGTTGGCTGATTTTCCGCTAGACGGATTAGAGAGGATTGACCGCTGGGGCGATGAGACCGCCACGGCGAAAGGCCGAATATAAATTTGCCTGGAGGAGTAACCATTTATGGGAGTTTTCGCGGTACTATTGCTTTATATAGTCCTCGCCGTTATTTTAGGGGTTTTAGCCTTTGTACTAAAGAAAAAGCATACCTTATTTCCTGATTTCAGAGTTGGTTACCATGACAAAAGAGTAATGGAAAATAAAGAACAGTGGGAACGCGCGAATCGCATCGCCGGCAATTTGTGCGCTTTTTTCGCGGCGGTCAGCGTGATCGCTTCGGCTTTTCTGTATCTCGCCAAAGCGAGTGTGGAAGGGATGATAATTCTATTTTTTGTGTTGTCCGGTGTCGCGGTATTGGCTGTTCTTATTTTTCCAATACGATTATCAAAATAAAGCGATCGCTTCCATGTGGCTCTGCGGGGAGAAGGAATTTATTTTATGATGAAAGACATCGGTTAAGTGGAATAGTCCAACGTCTGTATGATATCTTGGAAAGAGGTTTCTGCCGATCTAATATATAAAATTTTATAAGATTCGGATAGTATAGGAATATCAGGATCAAAGGCCAAAAGCGTTGCTATCGTTGCCATATATGTTAAAGTTTTAGGGAGTTCGATGGTTATGATAAAAAATCGACATTACCGGGCTTTAGAGCTCGACAAAGTATTGCAGATGCTGAGCGGAGAGGCCTCCTGCGCTGAGTCCCAGGAGCGAATTTTGGATATGGAACCCAGCACCGGCTTATACGAAGTGAAATTATTGCTGCAAGAGACCGACGACGCTCATATGCTGATGGGGCGTTTTGGCAGCCCATCCTTTGGAGGATTGCAGAATGTGGCAAATTCCCTGCGGCGCGCTCAGGCGGGGGCTTCTCTGTCAATGGGTGAGCTGTTGAAGGTAGCGGAGGTTTTAAGGGTCATGCGCGGCCTCACCCAGTGGAGAAAACGTTCCGGGGGACTGGAGACTTCGATTGACTGGCGCTTTGAGGCTTTGACGCCTAATAAATACCTGGAAGAAAAAATCACCTCTTCCATTTTGTCCGAGGAAGAAATGGCTGACGGCGCGTCCCAGGCGCTGGGAGATATCCGGCGAAAAATCAATGCCGCTTCTCTCCGGGTACGGGAAAAGCTGGATCATATGATCCATTCCCCGGCTTATCAGAAATATCTGCAGGAGCCTATCGTTACCCTGCGGGGAGACCGGTTTGTGGTGCCGGTCAAGGCTGAGTGCCGAAGTGAGGTGCCAGGACTGGTACATGATACTTCTGGCAGCGGCGCCACAGTCTTCGTGGAACCAATGGCCGTGGTAGAAGCTAATAATGACATTAAGGTGCTGAAATCCAAAGAGGAAGCGGAGATTGAGCGGATTCTGTATGAGCTTTCTCAAGAGGCGGGCGGTTTTGCCGACAGTATCATTGAGGGCTATAATGCCGCCATTGAGTTGGATATTTTATTTGCCAAGGCCAAGCTGGCTTACCGGATGAAAGCGACTTTGCCGGAGGTCAACGACCAGGGAAAAATTTATCTGAAAAAGGCACGGCATCCTTTGATTGACCCCAAAGCTGTCGTGGCTACGGATATTGAGCTGGGACTTCATTTTGACACGCTGGTAATCACCGGACCTAACACCGGCGGTAAAACCGTGAGCCTGAAAACCATCGGCCTGCTGACTTTAATGGCCATGTGCGGCCTGCTCTTGCCGGTTTCCGACGGCAGTATGGTGTCGGTATTTCGCCAAGTTTTGGCCGATATCGGCGACGAGCAAAGCATTGAGCAGTCATTATCCACCTTTTCCGCGCATATGACTAATATGATCCATATCTTGTCCTCTGTGGAGCAAGATGGCATCAGCCTGGTGCTCATCGACGAACTGGGGGCCGGTACCGACCCGGTAGAAGGTGCGGCGCTGGCTATGGCGATTTTGGAAACTTTGCGGGCCTCCCAGGTGAGGATCGCCGCTACCACTCACTATGCGGAACTAAAAGCTTACGCTTTGCAGACCTCCGGGGTGGAAAATGGATGCTGTGAGTTTGATGTGGCGACCCTTCGGCCCACCTACCGCCTGCTCATTGGCGTCCCGGGGCGAAGCAACGCTTTCGCTATTTCCGAGCGGTTGGGTATGGATCGGCATATTGTAGATCGGGCGAGAGAACTGGTGTCGGCGGAAAATTCCAGATTTGAGGATGTAGTCCGCAACCTGGAGGAGAGCCGTCAAAGTCTGGAGGAAGAACGGAAAGAGGCGCAGGAACTAAGCGCTCAGGCGCAGCAGTACCGCCAGGAGGCGGAACAGCGGGCGGAAAAGCTCCGCCGCGATTCAGAGGCGGAGCTGGAAAAAGCCAGGGTGGAAGCGAGAAATCTGGTAGCCAGAGCGCGAGCCCAGGCGCAGGCTTTAATGGATGAGCTAGATGATCTGCGGAAGAAGAACAAGGAAATTGACGCGCAGGCCAAGGCCAGGCTAAAGGCGGGCATCCGCGAGATGGAGAACGCCGCTGATCCGGTAAAGGAAAAGCAGGGGGATGATTACCATCTGCCCCGTGCGCTTCAGGCTGGGGACAGCGTGCTGATTTACGATTTGGATAAAAAAGCTATAGTGCTGGAGCCGGCGGATAGCTCCGGCAATGTGCTGGTGCAGGCGGGCATTATCAAAACCCGGGTTCCGGTAGGAAATCTGCGGCTGCTGAAACAGGAGAAGGTACAAAAGCCAAAAGGCCGCGGCGTGCGGACAGTGAAAACCCGGGCCAGCGCGCCGGTACAGCAAGAGGTGGATCTGCGGGGGATGACCGCTGAGGAGGCGATCATGGAGCTGGATAATTTTATTGACAGCGCCTTGCTCTCCGGGATCACTTTGCTGACCGTGATCCACGGAAAAGGGACCGGCGTGCTGCGGAAAGCGGTGCAAGAGCGGCTGAAGCGCCATCCCGCGGTGAAAAGTTACCGGCTGGGTAATTATGGCGAAGGTGAGGCCGGTGTCACCATTGTGGAATTGAAATAACTGAAAAAGAGGCAACAGCGCGCGAAGCCGGTGGGCAATAATGGGTAAAGCGGTTGCGGCGGACCTTCTCCTCTGTTTCAAACGGATATTGTGAGTAGAATAAAACCATATGAAAAGGAGAAAAGCATGAAGGTACTGACAAAAATCTTGATCGCGCTGGCTGTGTTGGTGGTGCTCTTGGGAATCGCCGCCGGAGTCCTTTATTTTCTGGCCACCACTGATGATAACGCGGGAAAGTATGAGGTGGAACCCTCCACTGATATTGTGAAACCCGCGGTAAAAGCGGCCCTTACCGGACAAGAAACGGAGATCACTCAAGATCAGCTCAACGGCTTTTTCTCCTATTATATTCGGGAAAACGGTCTGACCCTGGCGGGACATCAGGTGAAAAAGCTTTATTTCCAGTTGGGTGAAACACCCGGAGCAATCAGCCTGTATCTGGTATGCGAGGGTCTAGGGAAGGATCTGGGCGTTACCGCTCAAGGACAGATAATTTATTTAGAAGCCACTCAGGAATTCTCGCTGCGAATCAGCGATATGAAGATAGGTAGATTGAAAGTGCCCGCATCATGGGTTTTGTCCTGGGTTTCGCCTAAGCTGCCAGAGGGAATGAAGACGCAGGATGACACAGTGGTCATTGGCTCCCAGCTTTTGCGGATTCCTCTAGGTGATTTGCAGACTTCCCTGAGCCTGGATGGTTTCCGGACGGAGCAGGGAAAAGCTTATGTGCGTGTCAGCGGGGCAGTAGAGGCTTTGCAGGAATATTTGCAAAAGAAAATCGGTGAGAGCGGCTTGGGAGATTTGCTCTCAGGTTTCGGAATCAGCCTGCCGTAATTTTGTGCAAAACAGAGGTTTTTAAAAATTGGGTTTATGTGAAGGTTTTTTCCTTGACATAGGCCCCTTTCTTATTGTATAATCACATAGGATCAAAAGTGTAAAGAATTTTACTTTACAGGTTAACCGAAAGGATCGGGAGCGTTATGGAAAAAAATCTCAATGTATCGATTTTGTTGGATTTTTACGGCGCCATGCTGACGGAAAAACAGCGGGAAGCTGTGGAGTACTATTATAACGATGACCTGTCTCTTTCGGAAATCGCGGATAATCAGGGAATTTCCCGTCAGGGCGTGCGGGACGCCATTAAGCGCGCGGAGGCGCTGCTGTTTGAAATGGAGGAGTGCCTCGGCTTTGCCCGACGGTTCCGGGTTTTGCAGGAAGGTTTAGAGCGAATTGAAAAAAACGCCCGGGAGATCGAAGAATATAACAGCCGGCTCAGTTATTCTAAGGAAATTCACGAAAGAGCGGCGGCGATCGCCAATTTGGCCGCTCAATTAAATGATTAATCGGCTTCCCCATTAGAAACAGGGAAAATACTTACGGAAAGAAACGGGGAGGGATATTTATGGCTTTTGACGGGCTTTCAGAAAAGCTTTCGGCAGCCTTTAAACGGTTGCGGAGCAAAGGAAAGCTATCCGAATCCGATGTAAAGGAAGCAATGCGCGAGGTCCGCCTGGCACTGCTGGAAGCGGACGTTAACTATAAGGTCGCCAAGGATTTTACTCAGAAGGTGACCCAGAGAGCCATCGGCTCTGAAGTGATGGAAAGCCTGACTCCGGCCCAGATGGTCATCAAGATCGTCGACGAGGAGCTGACGGAATTGATGGGCGGCACTAACGCCCGGTTGAATTTTCCCTCGAAACCGCCGCTTGTGATCATGATGTGCGGCTTGCAGGGCTCCGGTAAAACCACCCATTCCGCCAAGTTGGGAAAAATGCTGAAGAGCCAGGGTCACAGGCCTTTGCTGGTGGCCTGCGATATTTATCGTCCCGCCGCTATTCAGCAGCTGGAGGTTGTCGGAAACAAGGCGGGGGTTCCCGTGTTCCAGATGGGCACGGAAAACCCGGTGAAAATCGCCCAGGCCGCGGTGTCTCACGCCAAAGATCACGGCAACGACGTTGTGATTCTGGATACCGCCGGACGTCTTCATATCGATGAGGATCTGATGGCAGAGCTGAAAAACATCAAGAACAAGGTGGAACCACAGGAGATCCTCTTGGTGGTAGACGCCATGACCGGTCAGGACGCGGTCAACGTGGCCAAATCGTTTAACGATCTGCTGGAGATCAGCGGCGTGATCTTGACCAAACTGGACGGCGACACCAGAGGCGGCGCGGCCCTGTCAGTCAGGGCGGTCACCGGAAAGCCTATCAAGTTTTCCGGTATAGGGGAAAAACTGGAAGACTTGGAAGCCTTCCATCCCGATCGTATGGCCTCCAGAATTTTAGGTATGGGAGATATGCTTTCCCTGATCGAGGACGCGCAGAATAAGCTGGATGAGAAAAAAGCCAGAGAAATGGCGGAAAAGCTCACTCAGAACCAATTGGATTTAAACGATTTGCTGGATCAGTTTCAGCAAGTGAGAAAAATGGGTCCGCTAAAGGGCATTTTAGGAAAACTGCCCGGGATGGATCAGAAAAAACTGGACGAGGCCAATGTGGATGACCGGATCATGGACCGCATGTGCGCGATTATCCTGTCGATGACCCCGGCGGAACGGGCAAAGCCCAGTATCATCAATCCCTCCCGGAAGCGAAGGATCGCCGCCGGTTCCGGCATGAAGGTGGAGGATGTCAACCGTCTGCTGCGCCAGTTTGAGCAAATGCAGAAAATGATGAAACAGTTCGGCGGTAAAAAAGGAAAGAAACGCCGCGGCATGTTCCCGCCGATGAATATGGGCGGCATGGGAGGAATGGGCGGAAGAATGCCCTTTTAACCGGTTTTCAACCAAAGGGTAACAATAAACTTTGGTGGAATAGATTTAGATTGTTTGTGGAGGTGAATCAAGATGGCAGTAAAGATCAGACTTCGCCGAATGGGCGCCAAAAAGGCTCCTTACTATCGCATTGTGGTGGCGGATTCCAGATATCCCCGGGATGGCCGTTTCATCGAGGAAATCGGCATTTATAATCCCATGGTAGAGCCTGCGGAGGTAAAGGTTGACGCGGAGAAGGCAAAGAAATGGATCGCCAACGGCGCTCAGCCTACCGACACCGTAAAGGCTCTGTTCAAGAAGAACGAAGTACTTTGATCTCGGAGGTGTGAGATTTGGAAGAGCTGCTGATTAGCATTGCTCGTGGCCTGGTGGAACAGCCGGACGAGGTTCGCGTGGATACCGACGAGCCTGCGGAGGACGGCACCATTGTATACCATCTCCATGTGGCTGAAAATGATATGGGAAGGGTTATCGGCAAGCAGGGACGCATCGCCAAGGCGATCCGTCTGGTTATGCGCGCCGCGGCTACGAAAAACAACTGCAGGGTTTCTGTCGAGATTGACTAAACCAAAGAGAAGGACGTATGTGGATACGTCCTTCTCTTTTACCCTTCGGGAAATTTAGGAAAGGATTGTGGATAGATGCTGAAGCCATATCTGGAAGCAGGAAAAATAACGGGAACCCAGGGTCTGCGGGGAGAAGTTCGGGTAGATCCCTGGTGCGACAGCGCCGAAGCTCTGTGCCGGCTGAAAAAGCTGTATTTTGAGGAAGGAAAACAGGAGCTGAAGGTAGTCTCCGCCCGCACTCAGAAGAGAATGGCGATTCTAAAACTGGAGGGCATAGACTCCATTGAACAGGCGGATCAATTGAGAAACCGTGTTTTGTACGCCAGCCGCCAGGATTTTAAGCTGGAACCGGGCCGGTATTTTATCCAGGACCTGTTAGGAATCAAAGCGATAGACGCAGACAACGGAAAAATTTATGGCACCGTTACCGATGTGCTGAAAACCGGTGCTAATGATGTTTACGAGATCACTGGAGACGATGGAAAAACATATCTGCTGCCAGCCATTCCCATGATCGTCATCGAGATTAGGCTAAATGACGGATGGATGCGGATTCGGCCCATAGAAGGGATTTTTGACCATGAGGATTGATATCATTACCCTGTTTCCTGAGCTTTGCGAAGCGGTTATGGGGGAAAGCATTGTGGGACGTGCCCGAAAAAAAGGCGCTATCGAGATTTATTGTCACCAATTGCGGGAATACACATATGATAAGCATAACCGGGTAGACGATACCCCGTATGGAGGCGGCATGGGAATGCTCCTGATGGCCGAGCCTATCGCGGACTGTTTTGAGCATGTCTGCGAATTAGCCGGGCGTCGGCCCCACCTGATTTATATGTCGCCACAGGGGAAAACCCTGACCCAAAATCGGGCCAGAGAATTGGCCCAGTACGATAATCTGGCGATTTTGTGCGGCCACTACGAGGGTGTGGATGAACGGGTGCTGGAGGAATACGTGGATGAGGAGATCTCTATCGGCGACTATGTGCTCACCGGCGGCGAGCTGCCTGCCCTGGTGCTGGCGGATGTGGTCAGCCGTATGGTACCCGGCGTGCTTTCCAGCGACGAATGCTTTGAGGAAGAAAGTCATTTCAACGGCCTTTTGGAATATCCCCATTATACCAAACCGGCGGTTTGGCGGGGGAAACAGGTGCCAGAGGTATTGCTCAGCGGCCATCACGGTAATATTGAAAAATGGCGTCACCAACAAGCGCTGCTCCATACCGCGAAAAAGCGCCCTGAAATGCTGAAAGGAACAATTTTCACAAAAGAAGAACAAGCTCTTTTGGAAGAAGCTCTCGGGAATGAAAACTGACTCTGTATATCTTTTAAGATAACTGGCCATAATACCTTTGTGCCTGTCCGCTTTGGCGGAAATTAACAGAATAATTATTCGTTCGTGGAAGAAAATACCATTTTTTTGTTGGGAAAAAATCACAAACAAAATTCTAATCCCTCAAAAAATACTAGGGGTTCCACTGAATTATTTTTTATGAAAGCTTAATCTATCGGGAAAAAATAATTTTAAGTTATATATATTCCTGTTAAAGAATAAATATACATTTTAAATCTCGGAATAAAATTGGTTGGCATACAAAAGTTACAAAAATTTTCAACAATTACGTTAATATGCACAATATGGGCGGGAAACGGCTTCTCCGGAATCGTTCAGTAAGCCAAAAAATGCTTGTCCGCATTGACGCGGTGGCAATTTGTGTTATAATACAATCATTCCGAATGAGATGGTACGACCATAGATGAGTTGGCGTAAATGATGATTTTCAGTTTTTAGGTAGGAGTGGATTAAAATGTTTGTAAAAGATGTTATGGTCCAGAATCAGGTAGGACTTCATGCTCGTCCGGCTACTTTCTTTATTCAAAAGGCTAATGAGTTCAAGTCTTCTATCTGGGTGGAGAAAGAGGAAAGAAGAGTCAACGCGAAGAGCCTTCTGGGCGTTTTGTCTCTGGGAATCGTAGGCGGTACCACCATTCGGATTATCGCCGATGGTACCGATGAGGAAAACGCAGTGGAGAGCTTGGTTAAGCTGGTACAGTCCGGTTTCGCGGAGTAATTGAAAGTGACTTGAAAGCACCGCCAGAAGGCGGTGCTTTTTCATTTTTTGCTGTTTTCCCAAAATGAAGATTCCCGGGAAAGCCCCCAAAAATAACTGTCCCGGTAAAATAATCGGATGGGGAACCCTGATAAGGTCACAGGAAATAAAGATTCTTGGTAAGGGGATAGGGAGATGGATTCCTGACGAGGCAACAAAGAATGGTGATTTTTGGTAACACCGCGGAAGAGTATCCCCTCTGAGATCTTACGTACCCAAGAAAGGGAAAAGCGACATGGTATCGTACCGTGACAAAACATCGGATGTCACGTGTTAGACGCCTGTTCGCGGGTTTGGGCCAAACACAATAAGCGGTAGGCTTCCAGCGCCTCTCCCAGGACGCTAGCCAGCTTTTTCTATGGGCCTTACGAGCTTCAGGGCACGGGCTTTTCAGGGCACGGACTTCAGGGCTACGGATCCGAAAAAATTGGGACGCCGTCTTCTGAGAGCGGAAGGGACAAGGCGCTGTCCAACGGAAAAATTCCCTGGTTGCGATTTCGGTAGGCTTGCCGAAATAGAAAAGGAAACAAACGGAAAATCTTTTAAGACGTGAATACTGGCAGCAATTCTAACCAGGAATAGAGACTGGGTTGGAAAGTCTATGGCTTGGTAAGTTTGTTCGGAAGGCTGGAAATATCAAAGCCTCAGAAGAGCCGAAGGATTTCCTGGCGAGAACTGTATGAACAGGGCCCTGAGAAGACATGGCACTTGATTTTTTATAAAACCTGTGCTTTGATAAGCATAAGCGGGATAGAAAGGAAGGGAAGCGGAAAATGGACGAAAAGCTGAAAGCACTGAGGGCCAGGGCGATGGCGTTGCCGGCAACCCCAGGTGTTTACCTGATGAAAAGCGCTTCCAATGAGATTATTTATATTGGGAAAGCGAAGGCGTTGAAAAACCGGGTGAGTCAGTATTTCGGTTCCCCGAGGAACCATCCTCCCAAGGTACGGAAAATGGTTTCCCAGGTGGACCATTTCGATTATATTTTAACGGACAGCGAGTTCGAAGCTTTGGTGCTGGAATGCAGTCTGATCAAGCAGCATGCGCCTAAATACAACATTCTTCTAAAGGACGACAAGGGATATCATTATATTAAGGTCACCCCCAAACCGTACCGCAGGATTTTTGAGGCGAAGCAGAAGCTAAACGATGGGGCAGAGTATATCGGACCCTACACCAGTTCTTTTTCTGTCAAGCAAAGCGTGGACGAGGCGAGAAAGATTTTCAAGCTTCCTTCCTGTTCACGGAAATTTCCCCAGGAGATCGGGAGGGGAAGACCGTGCTTAAATTATTTTATCAAGCAATGCTGCGCTCCCTGCCGGGGCAAGCTCAGCGAGAAAGAATATGAAAGCTACGTAGACGAGGCTTTGGAGTTTTTAAAAGGCGGCTCTGTGGCGTCGGTGAAGGATATGACCCAGCAGATGAATGAGGCGGCGGAAAACCTGGAATTTGAGCGGGCCGCCCGGATCCGGGATCGAATCGCCGCCGTAAAAAAGATCACCGCCAAGCAAAAGGTGGTGGCGACCAAGGTGCGGGAGCAGGATGTGGTAGCTATGGCGCAGGGAACCGGCGCGGTGGCTCACGCCTGCGTTGTGGTGTTCCGATTTTCCGGCGGCAGGCTCTGCGACCAGGAAGAGTTTATGCTGGGAGAGATCGCCGATGGGAAAACCACGCGGACAGAGTTTCTACAGCAATATTACGCACTGAGGACGGTTCCTCCCCAGGTGACCCTGGACGGTGAGGTAGAGGGAAAAGAGGCTCTGCGTCAATGGCTGTCAGAGAAGGCGGGGCGTTCGGTGAAACTTACGGTTCCCCAAAAAGGCGAGCAGGCCCAGTTAGTGGATATGTGCCGGAAAAACGCCTCAGAAAAGTTGGCCCAGCAAACGGGACGGACCGGCCGGGAAATGGGCGCGCTGGATGAGCTGGGAAGGCTTTTGGGCCTTACGCAGCCACCGGAATATATTGAGTCCTACGATATATCCAACCTGGCGGGCAGCGGAAACGTAGCGGGTATGGTGGTATTTGAGAACGGCAGGCCGTTAAAATCCGCTTATCGGAAGTTTAAAATTAAGGGCTTTGAGGGACAGGATGACTACGCCTCTATGCAGGAGGTGATTTCCCGGCGGCTTCAGGAATACCTGGAAAAAAAGGACACCGGCGAAGGATTCGGCCGTCTGCCGGATTTGATTCTGCTGGACGGTGGAAAAGGGCACGTGGCGGCGGTGCGGCCAGTGCTGGAGGCCTTTGGGCTTGAGATTCCCCTGTTCGGTATGGTGAAGGACGACAAGCACCGAACCAGGGCCATCGCCAGAGACGGCGGTGAGATCTCCATCAGCAGCAGCCGCCAGGCATTTACCCTGGTGAGCCAGATTCAGGATGAGGTTCACCGATTCGCCATCGGCTACCACCGACAAACCAGGAAAAAGACGGCGTTGTCCTCCAGCTTGACTTCGATCCCGGGCGTGGGACCAAGCAGGGCGAAAGCGTTGCTGCGATCCTTTAAGACCATTAAGAATATTGCCCAAGCGGAACTCAAAGAGCTTGAGGAGGCTCCCTCGATGAATCAGCCGGCGGCTCAGGCGGTTTACGATTACTTTCATCCTACTTCCGCCCCAGAGGGCGAATCACCGGAAATAAACGGGGAGAATGAAAAAAAATAAACGGTTTTCCTCTCTTTTCCAAAGGGAGAGGTTGACAAGCCCCCTATGATAATGGGATAATATAATTTATAGATTCAAAGCGTGATGGGCGACGCGGCGATCGCCACAAAGCCCAAGGAACCAAAGAAAGGGATATGGGGATTTTTCCCTGTCAGGAAGAGACTATGCGCGTAATCACAGGCTCTGCCCGGGGCAGACGGCTTCAAACTCTGGAAGGGCAGGAAGTTCGTCCTACGCCGGAACGGATTAAGGAAGCGGTTTTCAGTATCATTCAATTTCAAATAGAGGGACGCAGATTTTTAGATCTGTTCGCCGGATCTGGCCAAATGGGCATCGAGGCCCTGAGCCGAGGCGCACGGGAAGCGGTATTTGTGGATTCCCGAAAAGACTCGGTTCAAATCGTCAGGGATAACCTGGAAAAAACCGGACTGAGTCAGCAGGGTAGGATAGTTAATATGGATTCATTGGCCTTTCTTTCTCAGCCAAACGGCAAGTTTGACTTGGCGTTTTTAGATCCGCCCTACCGGACAGGTTTATTGGAAAAAGCTCTGGAAAAGACGGCGGCGGTGATGAATCCCGGCGGGGTGATCTTGTGTGAGCACCCGGCAGATGAGGCATTGCCTGATCAAGCGGGAGATTTTGTCAGACGGAAGGACTACCGCCATGGCAAGATTCTCATCAGTTTATACCGACATAAGGATGTGGATAAATAGTGACAACAGCAATTTGCCCCGGCAGTTTTGACCCGGTAACCGTAGGTCATGTGGATATTATCCGCCGGGCTAGGAAAATGTTCGATCATGTGATTGTGGCGGTGCTGGTGAATCCGACCAAGAACCCAAGTTTTTCCCTGGAAGAACGGATCGGGCTTTTAAAACGGGCGACCAAGGAGATCAACGGCTTGGAGATTGTGGGCTTTGACGGCCTGCTGGCGGATTACGCCAGAACTCGAAAGGCCACTGTGCTGGTAAAGGGACTGCGGGCGGTATCTGATTTTGAGTATGAGTTTCAAATGTCCTTAACCAATAAAAAGTTGAATCCGGAGCTGGAAACGGTATTTCTGACTACCTCAGCGGAGAATATGTATTTAAGTTCCAGCATTGTGAAGCAGATTGCTATGTTTGGCGGGGATATATCTGATTTTGTCCCGGCTTGTATTTTAAAGGATATCCAGGAGAGACTTTGTAAATAAGGAGTGTGGAAGCAATGAACGTTTCATCCCTTTTAGATGAATTGGACGAGATGATTGACAGCGCGTGGAATATGCCTTTAAGCGGAGGAAAGGCTTTGGTGGATGCGGAAAGAGTCCGGGAAATTGTGGATAAGATTCGTTCCAGTTTGCCGCAGGAGATTCGCCAAGCCAAGGCGATTGTCAGCGATCGCTCCCAGATTATCGCCGACGCGAAGCGGGAAGCGGAAACCGTGGTGCGGGTGGCAGAAGAACGCGCTCGAGTCATGGTGAATCAGGATGAGATCGTACGTCAGGCCCAGGCCAGAGGCAGCGAGCTTTTGAGCCAATCTCAGACCAAGGCCAGAGAGATCCGCCGAGCCGCCAACGAATATGTGGACGACCTGATGAAACGCACCGATGAGCAAATGACTGCTAATTTGGCGGAGTTAAGAAAAACCCGGCAGAATTTAAAGGCGTCTCAGAGGTCGGGCAATCAGTAAAAAATCGTCTTCTAACAACGGCAGCCTGAAAAAGAAAAAGATAATATGGCGCAAAAGCTCCCGACACCTACTGCTGTCGGGAGCTTTTTATTGCCCTTTTCAAAAATTTTTATAGGTTTTCTTATAGCGGTTTATTGCGCGTTCTCTTCAATTTTATCGCATTTACTGCGGGCTTCCGTGGCTTCACTATGACTTTTGCGCCGCCATTCTCGCATAATCCGCGAAACGCCCGCTTTCATATCTGCTGCGGGCTTCCGGGGGTTCACCGTGACTTTTGCGCCGCCGCTTTGGCGGGATTCGCCAAAGCTCTGGATTAAAGTCCATTTATTAAATTGCTGCCGGTTTCGGTATGACCTTATCCGAGCTTCTGGATTTTCCTAAGGCGAATGAGGCTGAGTTCCATAATTTTAATTGACATAATCATTGGCGTAACCATATTTTAGCGGCACAACCCCCAGACGGATCGAATCTGTCTGGGGTTTCGTGCTTTTTTGCGAAAATTCCGCGAAAATCAAGTTCTTTTTATCAGAAATAATTTCCAATTATGAACAAGTTGAAAAAGCACTTGCAATTTACATAATCATGTTTTATAATTTATTCATTAAGTGGTGAAAGGTGGGGGAAAGTAGAGGAGAGTGAAACATATTTCTTCTGTTTTCCTAAAAAGTGGCGGATATGTTGATCGGCGAGTACCAACATAATATTGATTCTAAGGGACGCGTCATTGTGCCCGTCAAATTTCGTGAGGACCTGGGTGATTGCTTTTATGTCACCAAGGGCCTTGACGGCTGCCTTTTTGTGCTTTCCGAGGAAGGCTGGAAGGGACTTCAGGAGAAGATTCAGTCCATGCCCCTCTCTAAATCCAGAGGCCTTCAGAGATTCTTTTTTTCCGGTGCCACTGATGTGGAAACGGACAAGCAGGGCAGGATCTTAATTCCTCAGCCTCTGCGGGATCACGCGGGCCTGACCAAGGATGTGACCTTTGTCGGTGTTTCCAGCCGGGTAGAGATTTGGGATACCAGCCGCTGGAACCAGGTAAACGGCGAGCTGACAGAAGAGAGCATCGCCGAGGCGATGGATGAGCTGGGAATTTAAATTTAGCGCTGACCGCTCGGGTTGGCGGGTCAAGGCCATGCTAAATGTTGGGCCGAGATTTTGATCTGGCCTGAAGGGACTGTGTTTTCCAAGGAAAAAGCCGGTTGACTGATCGGTAGGAAAAGATTCTGATTGAGAAAGGCGGCGGCCGGTTTGGCTTGCTATCATTTGCCGGTACTACTCCGGGAAACTATTGAGGGACTTGCCGTGAAACCGGACGGCGTTTATGTAGACGGCACAGCCGGCGGAGGCGGACATTCCGAAGCCATGGCCGAGCGGCTGACCACAGGCAGGCTGGTTGCTATTGATCAGGACCCGGATGCCATCGCGACCGTCACCAAACGGCTGGCTGGATATCAGTGTGTTACCGTGTGCCGGGCGAACTTCTCCCAGATGGAAGAAGTAGTTCGGAGCCTTGATATTGAAAGCGTAGATGGCGTGCTGATGGATATCGGTGTTTCCTCTCACCAGCTTGACACTCCGGAACGAGGTTTTTCCTATCACAGCGACGCCCCGTTAGATATGCGTATGAGCCAGGAGGGCCCCAGCGCGCGGGATCTGGTCAACAGCCTGCCCTGGCAGGAGCTCGCCAAAATTTTCAGTCAGTATGGAGAGGAGCGGTTTTCCAAACGGATCGCTCAGGGAATTGTGGCAGCTCGGGAACAGGCTCCCATTGAGACCACTTTCCAGCTCGCAGAGATCGTGAAAAGCGCTTATCCCGCGGCGGCCAGACGAGATGGACATCCGGCTAGAAAGGCATTTCAGGCTTTGCGGATCGCGGTCAATGGAGAACTGGACAGACTTTCCGAGGGACTGGACGCCGCGTTTTCCCTGTTGAAACCAGGAGGACGCCTGGCGGTGATTACTTTCCACTCTCTGGAAGACCGCATGGTAAAGCAGAGAATGGCCGCCTGGTGCCAGGGATGCACCTGCCCGCCGGATTTCCCGGTATGCGTCTGCGGCAAAACACCCAGCGCCGCGCTGGTAACCAGAAAACCAATAGAGGCGTCGGAAAAGGAATTAGAAGAAAACCCAAGAAGCAGAAGCGCGAAGCTAAGAATCTGCACTCGTTTGAAATAAGAAAAATGCATCACAGCAAGGAAGTGAAAAACGATGGCGAATCAAAACGAAGCATACGATTTTTCCCTGTTTGAACCTTCTCGAAAAGAACAGGAGCAGCAGCGGCCGGCTCCCAGCAAGCAGCCGAAAAAGAAAAACAACCTAATTCGGATTTCAGAAGAGCAACTGGAAAAGAGCCGCCGGATCAAATATAAGCCTACTACCGTCATCGGCGGAATTTTGTTTTCCCTTATCGTCCTTACCATTATGGGGACCATGATTTTAAGCCAGGTGCAGCTCACGGAGCTGACGGAAAACATCAACGACGCCAACGCGATTTTGGCGGAGCAGCAGAGCATCACCACCCAGCTTCAGGTAAAGGTGGAATCTCAGCTTTCCCTGCGTTCTGTGGAAGATTACGCCCAGAACCAACTGGGAATGCAGAACGCCGCCAATAACCCGATCACGTATATCAGTCTGGCGAACGGCGACAAAGCGGAAATCATTCAGCCGGAGGAGAAAAGCTGGCTGGATACCATTGCGGACGCGATTTCCGGCCTGTTGTCATAACCGGATAAGTTTGGCATAAGATTGAAACAGGAAGTTTCAGGGTACGGAGAGTTGAGATAGCATTTATCTTAACTCTCGTTTTACTATATGGAGAAATCCCTGCCAATATAGGAGGTAACCCATGGCAAAAGGTAATACTGTAAGATTATGGCGCAGATCCCTGATCGTGCTGATGGTAATGCTGGTTTTGGGCTTTGGACTTTTGATTTTCCGTCTGGTGCAGCTTCAGATTGTGGAAGGGGAAACCTTGCAGAAGGGCGCAGTAAGCCAGCAGTTGCAGGATACCACCATCAGCGCCAAACGTGGTACGATTTATGACTGCAATATGAAACCTCTGGCGCAAAGTGCCAATGTGTGGACGGTAGTACTGGAGCCCGCCTATTTGACAGATGAAGAGGATCAGAGACTGGTAGCTAACGGCTTGGCGGGGATTCTTGGAATGGAAGCCCAGGATATCATGGACAAAATGGATCCCAATTCCTACTACACAATTTTAAAGAAAAAAGTGGAATCCGACGTCAAGGACGCGATTCTTCAATTTAAAACCGACAATGAGATCACAAATGGTATCCGATTGATAGAAGACTACAAAAGATATTATCCTTACGGCGCGTTTGCCTCGGCGGTACTGGGCTGTGTGGGTGGAGACAACCAAGGCCTGGCGGGTCTGGAAGCTTACTATGACAGCACCCTTACCGGTACGGCGGGGCGGCTGATCACGGCGAAAAACGCCATCGGTACGGATATGCCCTACGACTACGAGCAGCTGGTACCGGCGGAGGATGGCTACAGCCTGGTGCTGACCATCGACGAGACCATCCAGCACTTTATGGAAAAGTATTTGGAGCAGGGTATCATCAATAACGACGTTCAAAACCGTGCCGCTGCCATTATGATGAACGTAAACACCGGTGAGATCTATGGTATGGCGGTAAAGGGAGATTTCGATCCCAACGATCCCTTCACTATTGTGGATCAGGACGTACAGGCGGCCATCGATGCCCTGCCGGAAGATCAGCAGGACGCGGCTACCAGCGAGGCGATTCAGCAGCAGTGGAGAAACAAAGCGGTCAGCGATACCTATTACCCTGGTTCTGTTTTTAAGATCATCACCTCGGCTATGGCGCTGCAGGAGGGTGTGGTGGATCAAAGTTCTACCTTTTACTGCTCAGGCGCCCAGCCGGTAGAGGGCTATCCAAGGCCTATCAACTGCCATGTGACCACCGGCCACGGAAACCAGACGTTTCTGGAGGCGCTCTGTAATTCCTGCAACCCGGCGTTTATCCAAATAGGGCAAAAGGTCGGGGCTGAAAAATTTTGGGAATATTACCAGGCTTTCGGCTTTTCCGAGCCTACCGGCATTGACCTGCCCGGCGAAGCCACGGATTTTTTCTTTTCTGCCGACGGTTCGATGACTAACATTGACCTGGCGGTAGCATCCTTTGGCCAGAACTTCGGCATTACGCCGATCCAAATGCTCACCGCGGCGGCGGCGGCGGTCAACGGCGGCAAGCTGGTGCAGCCTCATATGGTAAAGCAGACTTTAGACAGCGACGGCAATATCGTCGAATCGGTGGGCACCACAGTAAAACGCCAGGTGATCTCAGAGGAAGTCTCCAAGGAGCTGTGCCAGATGCTTCAGACCAACGCCACCATCGGCTCGGGCAAGAACGGCTATGTGGCTGGGTTCCGGATTGGCGGCAAAACCGGTACTTCTGAAAAAATCGCCGATGATAACGCCAGCGATACCGGAGAAAAAACCTATATTGCTTCTTATCTGGGGTTTGCCCCTGCTGATAATCCGGAAGTGATCATGCTGGTATACTGCGATAATCCCCAGGGCCCCAGTTATTATGGAAGTTATGTGGCGGCGCCTATTTTCCGGGACATCATGGAGGAGGTTCTGCCCTATTTGGGGATCGAACGCCGGTACACCGACGAGGAGCTGGCAAAGCGGGATGCGGAGACTCCGTCCGTGACAGGGCTGCCCATTGAGGACGCAAAAAACACCCTGAATAATTCCAGCCTGGGCTTCAGCGTGTTGGGCGATGGTGATACGGTGGTGCAGCAGATCCCAGAGGCAGGTCAGCCTGTGCCGCAAAACGGTACCATTGTGCTGTACACCGACCAGCAAAGCGTCGAAAACAGCACGGCTACAGTCCCAAATTTGGTGGGATTGTCGGCGTCCGAAGCGGTAGCGGCGGCGGAAAACGCCGGAATTAATATAAAAATCAGCGGAAATTCCGAAGGATCCGGAGCAAAATCAGTGAGCCAGAGCGTTGCCGAAAACACGCAGGTCAGCAAGGGAACCGTGGTTACGGTCGAATTTGTCGTGCCGGATAACGTGGCGTAGCAAAATCTCCGGAGATTTTGACTGAAGATTGCCGGAGACGTTCATAATTTATAAAATTCGCCGGCAAAATCCGCCAAAATTTTCTATGACGATAGAGGCTCCCTATGATATAATCAAAGTTGGTTTTACGAACGAACTTTGATGATTTGAGAGGCAGGAGAAAAACATGAATGGAGTTTGGGCATTGATCGCCGCGGTAATCTCTTTCGGTATCACTGCGATCATGGGAAAATGGATGATCCCGTTCCTACATAAAATCAATTTTGGCCAGACCATCCGTGATGAGGGCCCCAAATGGCACAAGAAAAAGCAGGGGACTCCCACGATGGGCGGAATTATGTTTATCGTAGGGATCCTGATCGCCACAGTAGTGGCGGTGCCCTGCTATTGGCAGACTAGTAGCGATAACTTGTTTCAGATGTCCGAAACCGGTTTGATGGCGACAAAGGTGTTCGCTGGTCTGTGTCTGGCTCTGGGTTATGGCCTGATCGGTTATTTGGACGACTATATCAAAGTGGTGAGAAAGCGTAATTTGGGACTGACGGTCAAGCAAAAACTGATTCTTCAGTTCTTGGTGGCTGCCGCTTATTTAGTGGCGATCTATCTGTCTGGCGGTACCGGAACTACGGAAATCCCCTTTGTGGGTCTGGTAGACCTAAGTTGGGCTTATTGGCCCATCGCGGCGATTCTGATCGTCGGTATGGTGAACGCGGTGAATTTTACCGATGGGATCGATGGTCTAAACGGGTCGGTAACTTTCTTCTTCGCTGTGTTCTGTATGGTAATTTCCAGCTATCTCTCCATGTTTGGTTTGAGTATTATGGCCGCCGCCGTGGCCGGTGGCTGCCTGGGATTTCTCCTTTGGAACTTCAACCCCGCCAAAGTCTTTATGGGGGATACCGGTTCGTTGTTTTTAGGCGGCGCTGTGTGTGCTCTTGCTTTTGGCATGGATCTGCCTATATTATTGATTCCATTGGGCATTATATATTGGATGGAAATCGGTTCTGTTATGCTTCAGGTGACCTATTTCAAGCTGACCCACGGAAAACGCCTGTTTAAAATGAGTCCGATCCATCACCATTTTGAACTGTGTGGATGGAATGAGGTTAAAATCTGCGTCGTGTTCAGTTGTATTACGATGATCGGTGGTATTATCTCTATGCTTCTGGTATTCTTTGGTGTCTAGAGTTAGACCTGGATTGATCTTAGCGCGGCGTGAGCCCAGCAGGGGTAAAACCCTGAAAAGAATACTATTATCAGTATCTTATTTTCTTGCGCGTTTGCATAACGATTGTTAAAATCACAGAAAGGCGGTTGTCTATGGAAAACAAAAAAATCAGCAGCCAGTATCCCTCCCGCTCTTATGGCAATAGACAGCAGCCTGAAAAAAAGAATAAAAAAGCGGAAAGTCAGAATATTTTCACTAGATCCGGTCAGGCAGTAAAGAAAAAGTTCCGGGTTTTCTCTATTCGGGCGGGCATGGATATGCCATTTTTTCTGTTGATTATGGTAATTCTCTGTATCGGGCTGGTGATGCTGTTTTCCGCTAGCTACGCAAACGCCTACTATGTTTACGGAGACAGCTACTATTTCATCAAGGACCAGGCGCTGTTCGCAGTGCTTGGGGTTATTATTATGATTTTAGTCTCTTATTTTGACTATCATCATCTTCATAAATTCGCCATGCCAATTTTAGGCGTCTCGTTCCTATTGTTAGTGGTAGTGCTGTTCCAACCCGCCATCAATCAGGTGCACCGGTGGGTTCAAATCGGCACCTTCAGCTTTCAGGCTTCCGAGGTTACCAAATTTGCCATTGTCCTTTCGTTTGCCCATTTGATTTCCATCAATTTTAAGCGGATGGATACTTTCCGTTATGGAATTTTACCCTATCTGATCATCTTGGTGCCAACGCTGCTGCTTTTGGTGGCGGAGCCCCATATCTCCTGTATCGCGATTGTGGTGCTGCTGGCGGCGGGTATGCTGTTTATCGGCGGCGTGAAGCTTCGGTGGTTTGTGATTGCGCTGTCCGTGATTGTCGGGGCTATTTTATACCTGGTTATTTTTACCGATAACTTCTCCTACGCCAACGACCGTATTTTAGGCTGGCTAGATCCTTTTAATGAGCAGATCTGGCAGGAAACCTGGCAGACCAGGAATTCCCTCTACGCTATCGGTTCGGGCGGCCTGTTGGGATTGGGACTCGGAAACTCCAGACAGAAATACCTTTACCTGCCGGAACCTCAGAACGACTTTATTTTCGCCATTGTCTGCGAGGAGCTTGGCTTGATCGGCGCTTTGATCATTATCATCCTGTTCGCCTTGCTGGTCTGGCGCGGCATCAGCATCTCGCTGAAAGCCAAGGATAAGTTCGGTT
>CAUFXR010000022.1 GCA_959596515.1 uncultured Oscillospiraceae bacterium | reverse complement strand
AGGAATTATGGGACTTTGAACTCTTTTCCTGTTGCTCTTAGTTTGACAATTCACTCGCTATTTTGCTGCTGGCGCAGTGTTAACAGTTGCTGAATAGCAACCTCCTGATTTGCCTTTGACAGTAACCTGAAATTTAAAATCAATCGCTGCTCATCATTATTTAACTGATAAAAAAAGTCTGAGTTTTTCGGATTGGCTTTCAAATACGTATTTTTCTTACAAGAATTTGACTCAGAGCCGGAATCTTTTAACTGTATCGGCGCATCGTCTTCATCATACTCGATTAAATCTTGATATTGAACCTGATATAATCTCTGAAGTTTATCAATTTTATCCAGATCGGGAGTGGTACGGCCTAATTCGTAATACGCGTAAGTGGAGCGATCAATGCCCAATGCCTCAGCAACTTGTTGCTGAGTTAAATTGAAATTTTCGCGGAGTCTCTTTAGCTTTTTGCCCATACGAATCAAGCGTTCCATCTCCTTTCCATAACCTTATTATTGTCCTATTGTAGACTATTATAATATACGAAAAAAGGGAATGTGCAACCTTGTGAACTAATTTCACTGTAACTCTCTTGACTATTCAGATAAAGTTCTGTATAATAAAGTGCGTGTAAATCCTGCGTACACAGAGACTAAAACCTAATATGCTACTGTGGCTCAGTTGGTAGAGCAGCGCATTCGTAATGCGCAGGCCGTCGGTTCGAGTCCGACCAGTAGCTCCAGTCGAGAGCCTCGACGCGCAAGCCGCGTTCGGGGCTTTTCTTTTTACTGTGATTTCGTGCTCGCGTTTATAGTGGGTATCTATTTTGTCAGCACTTCTTCAAAAACTCCCCATGACTAGAGATGCCATGGAGGAGTTTTTTAGCTTTGCCGTGGGAAAGCTCGTCACCGCTAGGTTGAGTTGGAACGCAAGCTGTGTTCCGAATTCAGCCTTTTCTTTTTACTCATATCAGACGGTCAGGCTGAACGTTTTTCATATGAATATTGTTCCGGTGAGACATTTGTCCTCTTATCTCTGATCTTCGCGGCCAATATTTTTTACCCGCGCGTGGCGGCCTGAGTAACCTGAAAACTGATTTGGAAAATGAATCCGTCTGCTTTTTATCCCGATGAAATATCAGAAAATATAAAGTGGTAGGAGTGAGAGTGAAAAATACGAAAGTCGGTATACCGTTGAGATAAATAAGAGGAAAAGAACAAAGAGAAAAAGAGCCGTTTCTCCAGATGACTCATTTTACGCTGAAACGAATCAGGGAATAGCCGTATGAATCTGTTTTATCTGGATAAGCTATGTTAGCAAAAGAGATTTCTCATTAGGAGGCGTAAAAGGGCGCTGCCGGGAATTACCCTTGCTATGCCATAATCACTGGTGCATCGGAAAGCGTAAATTTAGTGGCGAATCAAAACAGCGTCCGGAGATGTCAAAGCGTGTCGGATAAGGATTGCACCTCAAACATCCGGGGCAGGACAGTGATTTGGAAAAGACATTTAAGAGCAATTAACTTGATGGGATTCAACTTGATGGGATTCGGCTTGATGGGATTCGGCTTGATCGGATATGGAGTTGGATTTCAGCAGAACCTCTCACGGAATATCGATATTAACATCGCGGCACAGTAAAAAATCGCTTTTGCAACATAAAAGTAGGAACATTATTTTGAATAGATATCAACGAATCTGGAGGCCTGTTTATGCAAAAGAGCGGAAATCTTGTGGCTGCGGAATGGAATGCGGGATGCAGTGCGCTTAGCTGGAGCACTCAAGATGGGAAGCATTTGTGGGGCAGAAATTTTGACTTTAACCGGATAGCGCAGGGGACGAAAGTTTCTTATATTCCGGTAGGGACAGAATATTATACCTGTGGAGCCACTACAGAGCGGAACGTTGACAAAAGCACTCGATGCAGGGCATCTTATGCCGCTTTGGGAACAGGATTTTTGATGATCCCCTCGATCCCTGTTTTGTATGAGGGCATCAATGATCAGGGCTTGATGGGCGGACAGCTCTACTATCGAGAATTCGCCCATTACGAGGAGCGTGTCAACCCAGGAACACAAAAAATTCAGCCGCCCTATGTAGTTTATCATGTGCTGGCGCAATGCGCTACAGTGACAGAGGCTGCAGAATTGCTGAAAAATCGGATGACGATCATGGATCTTCCTTTATTTGGGTCTATCCCGCCTCTGCACTGGTCTTTCAGCGACCGTACAGGAGAGATGATCGTGGTAGAACCGGATAAGGATGGCCTAAAGATATACCGAAACACCTTAGGCGTGATGACCAATAGTCCTAGCTATTCCTGGCATCGGTTAAATCTTCTAAACTATGGGGGAATTAGGAATTTAGATTATGATACGCTGGAAGTGAACGGAGAGTGTTTGCGACAATGCTTCTCCGGCAGCGGAGCCCAAGGACTTCCCGGCGACTGGAGCTCACCTTCCCGCTTTATCCGATTGGCGTTTTTAAGGAATTACTGTGTCAAAGGCGAGGATGAGCGGCAAGGAGTCACCAATATGTGGCATCTTTTTCAAAGCGCTTCTTTTCCACTTGGAATGGTACGCATTACTGAGCAGGAAGCAGTAACAAAATATGATAAGGAGATCAGTCCCTATGATTATACGATTTATACCTCGATTATGTGCGGTGAATCTCTGCGCTTCTACTGGACTACTTACCAAAATCAGCAAATGCAATGTGTGGATATGAACCATTTGAAAAAGGGGATGAAGGCGGTTCAATTTGATTTAGAGCAGCCGCTGACTTTCCGTATGCTGACTGAAATCCATCCTAAGGCTTAACCGCCTGCAGGTTTTGCGAATTTTTCCGTGAAAGATGAGAAAATGCATCCTGACGTTTCAGAAAGGACAGCGATCCGTACGGAACGTATAATAGTATAAATATAGATAGAATTGACCTATTAGAATTGATCAGCAAAAGACAACCAGCGCACTGCAGGAGTATTTATAATTATTGGCCTGGGGAGGAATCGGAGAAATCGTCTTGTAAAAAACGATGTTTCAAGAATCAGCGAAAAAGGGGGCGCCAATAAAATTTGATGAGTAGGGGGATTTTCACTAGAATATTAGCCATCTGTTTTGTGAAAAGAGCCTAATAATAGATAGGATCTCCTTGACAAAATTTTGGGGAATTGCTATACTGTCTTTACTGTTGAGGGGGTTAGTAGTTGAAACTGCTAAGCTGGATGAGATGTCAGGGGCGCCTGATATTTTATCCGGCTTTTTGTTGTATTTATTAGAAGGGGGTAACTTGTGGGAAAAGTCGTAGTTTTATAGAAGGGAAAATTTTTTCACCGCTGATTACCTTTGCGTTTCCGGTGCGGGCTGCATTGCTTTTCCAAGCAATGTATGGTGCAGTGGGGTTATGGATAGTCGGAAAATTCGGTCTCTCCACAAATGTTTCCGCGGTGGTTACAGGAGGACAGGTGACAGGTTGTGAGCGTGAGACAGAACCTTTCCAACGGATAACTTCCGTGCGGGCGTTGAATTAGAAAAAAGATAAATCATAACTTCCGTGTTATGCGAAAGTCTTTTACTGGGGTAAAATGCCTACATACTCTTTTGAAAACCTAGGATAAAAGAAATAGTTAATGAAAGAAAGAGAAAGGAAGAATATTATGTTGAAACAGTCAGTCTTTGACAGAGTCCGCTTAAGTAATTTAGAACAAAATTTAGGATTATATGGTATTCACTTATACTACAATGGGGAAGAAATCGCTTTTCAGTTCCGCAGTGACGACAGAGTGAATCTTCATTCCGCCAGCAAGACTTTTTTGTCCGTGGCAGTAGGAATTTGTCTGGATGAAAAAAGACTGTCCCTTTCGGATAAAGCGTTGGACTATTTTCCGGAGCTTGCGGAGTATGCTTCTATGGGAAGTGAAAAGATTACCCTGCGTGATTTGTTGCATATGTCCTCTGGAAAAGAGAATTTTTGGTTTTCCGTGCCTCTGGAACAAAATACCGATTGGGCCAGGCTGTTTTGGGAGGATCCGATGAAAAGTGAGCCGGGAACAAAATTTTATTATTCGAATGCCTGCTCCTATATGCTGGGAAGGGTGGTAGAAAAGGTTACAGGAAAAAATGTCAGGAATTTTCTTATGCCGCTGCTGTTCGAACCGTTGGAGATTTTTAATCCTCAATGGAATTGCTGCCCTTTGGGCCACCCTCTATGTGCTACTGGCCTACAGCTGACTACCAGTGAGCTGGCAAAGATGGGGAGGCTTTTGTTGCAAAAGGGATCTTGGAATGGCCGACAAATTGTCAGCGAGGAATACGTAGAGCGGATGCAGTTTGACTGTATCGCTACCAAGGACTGTTTTGAAGAACCGGAAAACGCTCAGGGCTACGGCTACCAGGTCTGGCGATGTGTCCGCCCGGGAGCATATCGGTTAGATGGTAAATACGGACAGTATTCCATTGTGGTCCCAGATAAAAACGCAGTGGTGACTGTTACGGCCCACAATGAAAAAAGCTATAATGATATTATTCATTCGGCCTTCCGTGACATTGTAGAAGAGCTTTGATAAAATCTCATGAAACTAAAAGCCAGAATAACCTGTTAAGCTAACAAACAAAAGGGGCATAGCGCTATAGCGTTATGCCCCTTTTTGCTTGAGTTGTCTAATGTGCCGGAAGTCCGCATGTATCCGATAGGTTTTAGTTTTCCAAAATTTCACTGTGACGAATCCGCGGCGGGAGAATTTCCAGAGCGAGGGAATGCTCAACTGTGGTTACCACTTGGTTTCCCAAAAGCTTACTGCGGCATCTCCGCAGAGAGGAAATTTCCGGAACGGGGAAGTTGACTACCTATAGCCACTTTTTAGTTTTCCAAAACCGACTTTCGGATCAATATTAGGAAACCACGATGGCGATAAAAGCAGTTTATTTACCATTATTTTTTTTGAACTCTTCTAGAACAGTTTGTTCTGGTTCGTCGGGAGAATGTGTTTCATAGGGTGAGTTGCGGAGAATCTGCTCAGTAGTAAGCTTTTTCTTTTTTAGCCGTGTTGAGGTGTCGCCTCGCAGAAGAGTGTAGATAACAGAAAAAGTTGGGATGCCTAACAGGATACCGGCCATGCCGAACAGGTTTCCGCAGAGAATAATGGCTAATAGCACCCAGATACCCGGTAGTCCGATAGAGGTTCCAACCACTCTGGGATAAATAAGATTTCCCTCAATCTGCTGTAGAATTAGGAAAAAGATCAAATAGGTCAGGGTGTGCCAGGGATTTACCAGAAGAAGGATAAAGCCAGCGGTAAACATAGAAATATAGGGACCGATGATAGGAATCAGACTACAAAGAGCCACAATAGCACTGATTAGCAGCGCATACGGAAGCCTAAGGATCGTCATGCCCAGATAGATTAGAAAGAACCAGATACAGGACTCTGTGAGCTGCCCTCTGACAAAATTAGAGAAGATCTTGTTGGAAAGAATTGCGATATCGATGGCCCTTTTAGCTACTCGATTCGGCAGATAAGCGTACATGACTCGTTTTAGGTTTGTGGTGAGCTTTTCCTTGTTCACAAGCATGTACATACAGAAAATAAAGCTCATTGCCATGATGAAAATTCCGTTGGCCACGTTGACAGTAATATTGAACACGGAACCCATAAAGTTGGTGGTCACTTGAGTGGCTTGTGTCAAAATAGAGGACCAATCCAGCTTGAGAGCATTGATTTGCTCCTGGGTCACATTCCATTTTTCTAAAAGTTTTGTGACCTCCTGCATCAGGCGGTTGATATAGGAAGGAGCGTTGTCGGTAAGAATCTTAACGGAATTTATCAGTTCGGGAATTACAAACAGGATAATACCACCAATGACCAGGGCAAAGGTAAGAAAAGATAAAAAGATACATACACCGCGGCGAATTTTTTTCCATATTTTCCCGTTTCGTTTATTTAAAAATGAAAAAGCTTTTTCCTCGTAAAATTTTAACAGTACGTTCACCACAAATGCAATAGCGATACCGATAAAAAAGGGAGCCGCTAGTGAGATGCCGCTGGTAATAAAGCCCCATACTCGGTCGAAATTGAAAAGGGCAAAAATAAGACCTACGGTAAAGGTGATTATCAGCAGAATTTTCTTGATGATTTTTCGAATAAGCTTTTTATTGGCGAAGAATTCTTCTAATTTCAAATTCATCACTTCCTTATACCTCTTTATTATATGGAGGATGGGAAAAGAAATCAAATATTTTCTGGTGAATTTTGGATTTCTTCTTATCTGAGCGAAAAACCCCCTACAAATTGCACGATCGTACAAAAAAAAGTCAAATTCGTAAGGTGTTTTGGCCTCTGGATAAATGCTATAATAAAGCCGATCTTAAAAAAGTAATTTTGTTTATTTGGTATTGGCGAAAGGAATTACTTTGGCTGAAATCATTTGCCGGTTTTTAACTCATTAAAAAGGGGGCGAAATTTTCAGGCGAGAAACAGCGGATGAGTATGAAGATAAGGAGGAACTTCTGTTGAAAGAGATTAGAATAGGTATCATCGGTACCGGTATGATATCTCACACCCATATGCAGAGATATGCGAAAATTCCCAACGCTAAGGTAGTAGCGGGCTGTGATTTAAATCAGGAAAAATTAGACGCTTGGAGAGCGCAGTACGGCGTGGAAAGCGGATATACCGATTATAGAGAGCTTTTAAAGAGAGACGATATCGATGCGGTGGATGTCTGCCTACATAATAACCTGCACGTTCCTATGGCGCTAGAGGTTTTAAAGGCTGGAAAGCATTGCTACTGTGAAAAACCAATGGCCGGTTCCTATGCGGACGCCAAGCTTCTTTATGATTTTGCCAAAACCTGTGGAAAAGAGCTGTCGATCCATTTGGAAGCGCTTTTCTTCCCCCAGAGCCGCGTAGCGAAGGAAATGGTGGATAATGGCACCTTGGGCAAAGTATATCATGCTCGGTCTGTGGGCTATCGCCGCAGAATGCGTCCTGGCTTAGATATCACTGGTCCTGATTTGTTCCAGCCGGAATTTTTAACAGCGGAATACGCCGGGCACGGTGCCTTGTACGACATGGGCGTTTATCATATCTCTCAAATCTTGTATATTTTGGGTATTCCGAAACTGGAACGGGTTTCCGGTATGACCTATCAGGAAATCGGCGCGGATCCCAGGGCCCTAGAAGGCAAAAAATTTGAGGTTGAGGAACTCGGTTTGGGATTCGCTAAGTATGAAAACGGATTGACGTTGGATATTTTAGAATCTTGGGCGATTCATATGGATGATATCGGCGACAGCTTTGTGGTTGGCACGAAGGGTGGCCTCAGGCTGCCTTATCAGTTAGAATACCAAGATCAGGTTCTGAAATATATGAACCTGGTTAACGGGCAGACTACGGAAGCTGAGATTCGTTTCAACGAGAATGAGGAAATCAACCGTACGATTGATCCGAACTTGTTCTATAACGTGAATGATCAGGCGCACTGGGTCGCTTACTTAAGTGGACAGATCCCTGCGAGAATCGATACTGCCTGGCTGGCGCTTCAGACCATGCTAGTCAGCGAGGGGATTTTCCTTTCCGGAAAGCTGGGCAGAGAGGTTACTGTAGACGAGATCGAGGCAATGTCTGAAAGCAACGCTATTCGTGTGCAGAAAACTCCTTATGGTACTTTTCAATATGATTTTTGATTTGGATTTCCAACATACCAATTTACGATAATTTACCGTAATCGCTTCATGACAATAATAAGGGTGAGAGAGCGCCTGAAGAGGACTGCTAAGGTTCGACAGATTAGAAAGCAAGGTTTCTCTGTGCTTTTGGTTATTATCTGTGCTGTGTGAAGCTTTACGAAGAAAAATGGCGGTATGCAGCTTTTGGCTGAAACCCGGAAGCTGCCAAATTTAGAATATTATTGATTGTAGGAGGAAAAAACTATGAAAATTGCAAACGTATCTTGGGGCTGGACCCCGATTCCCGAGGATACCCCTCACGGAGATTCCCTGATTAAAATTGCGGATCAGATCCGTGCGCTGGGTTTCGAAGCTGTGGACTATCTGGGAACCCCGGAAGCCCTGGATGTATTTTTCAATGAAAAGAGCAGCACCGAACTGGGCGAGCATTCCAGAAAGATCGGTTTGGAGCCTAACGTTTTTGTGTTTCAGGATGCTGTTTGGAATAATCCTGATGAAGCGGTTCGTGCGGATAGCCTAAAGCATTTTGAGAAAGCGGCACAAACCGCTAAATGGATCGGTTGTAAGATCGTTTCCGCACTGGTTCCCATGCCTTTTGGAGCCACTCCCTGGACCTTTAACCCTATGGCGCCAGCTTTGAAGCAAAGCTATCGCTTGCCGGCTGATTACTGTTACCAGAAAGACTGGGATCTATTGATCGACAGCTATAAGAAAGCTTTAGCCATTGCTAAAAAGTATGGCCTGCGGATGTCCATTGAGTGCTTCCCTCATTCCATGATTTCCACTCCTCACGCCATGCTGAAAGTACTGGAGGATGTGGGTGATGATGATTTCGGCATCCAGCTGGATACCAACCATCTGATTGACCAGCATATTGATCCGGAATGGACCATCTATGTGTTAGGCGGAAAGCGTATCTTCAATGTTCACTGCAAAGATAACGACTCCATTTCCAAAGGAAATATCCCCGCCGGATGCGGTATCTGCGATTATACCGCGGTAATCCAGGCCTTGAAAAATGTGGGCTATCAGGGTAATTTGGCGGTAGAACTGGAGTTTACCGATAATCCTCGCCGTTACAATAAGCAGGCACTGGATCATTTAAAGCTTTGCTTGGCAGGAGAGTATTAATCTACAGACCTCCCATTTTTCCGGGCTGGAATTCGTTCCAGCCCGGTTTTTTTATACCCAGTAATTTTTGGTTTGGAATAACAGTAGAAATCTTTCGTTTAGGCCTTTGATTATGCCGAAAAATACGATATAATAATCTTAATAAGAAAATATTTCCAATAAAAAATGTTGGATAGATACGAAACAGTCAAGGTAGGAGATCGGATTTTTTGCCTTGGATTTTGCAAACTGCCTCTTATGGAATGAAGAGCGGGGAAGCCATCCGGTTTATTGGTAGGGAGAAAATAAAAAATCCAAGACCGCCTGACAACTTGTGCTTTTACAAAAAAAGTTGGATGTAGTCGAAAGGATTTCCTTGAAAAGAAGGAGTAAAACGGCTATAATATAAGAACACTCTTAAGTAAAAGACTGGACAAGGCCGTTTTGATGGCTTCGGGAAATATTTGATGATGCTAAACTGTTGAAAAGTGTGGTGATAGAACAGTTGAAAAGTGAAGAGGTTATCCTAATCGTGGATGATATTGAATTGAATAGAGCCATTCTTAGTGAGCTTTTCCAAAGTGAATATAAGATTTTAGAAGCGGAAAACGGTGCGGATGCCTTGAATTTGATTGAGAAATATGGCAAATATATCAAGGTGGTGCTGCTAGATTTGGTGATGCCGGAGATGGATGGCTTTCAGGTTCTAAAGCGGTTGCAAACGAGCCGATGGTTTCACCAAATCCCCATTGTTTTGATCACTGTAGAAAATAATGGCGGTACCGCTCTGAAAGAATATATCAGCGGAATTTCCGATATTATTAATAAGCCTTTTAATCCTGAGATCGTTCACCGAAGGGTAAAAAATATTATTGAGCTTTATAATCACAAACATTTTCTGGAAACCAAACTGCAGGAACAATATCAGCGGTTGGAACAGCAGGCGGAAAGATTGAGAAAAGCCAATACTTTTGTGATCGATACTTTGAGCACAGCGGTAGAATTTCGAAACAGCGAATCTGGCCTGCATATCGTACGGATGCGAAGGATCACGGAGTTTTTGCTCAGAGCGTTGTCGGCCCGGTATGAGAAATACCATTTTACGGAACAGGAAATCAGCGTTATTTCAGACGCCGCGGCCCTGCACGATATCGGTAAGATTACTATTCCGGATGCGGTGCTGCTAAAATCGGGCCCGCTTACGCCGGAGGAATTTGAGATTATGAAAACACACACCATTAAAGGGTGTGAAATTCTGGAAAGTCTCAAGTATTCACAGGATGAGGAATATTTCCGTTATAGTTACGAGATTTGCCGCTACCATCACGAGCGCTGGGATGGAAATGGATATCCGGATGGGCTGAAAGGCGATCAGATTCCTATTTGGGTCCAGGTGGTTTCTCTGGCGGATGCTTATGAGTCCCTTACGGGAGCGCGAATTTATAAACCGTCTTACAGTCATGAAAAAGCGCTATCCATGATCGTCAATGGGGAATGTGGTCAATTCAATCCCGAGCTTTTGAATTGTTTCCTGGAGGAGATAGAAAACCTTTTGCAGGAATTGCGTCAGCCGGAAAAACGGCTGTCCCTGCTTTCTTCTCCCTCGTATTCCCCGTCGGAAAACAGTCAGCAGGAGCCTCTTTCCGAAAGGACCCTGCGACTTCTAGAGCTGGAACGTCAAAAATACCGGGTACTGTTTGATCTGTCAGGCGATATTACTTTTGATTATGATGCCCAGACGGATGTGCTGACATTTTCAGAAAAATTCACTGAGATGTTTGGCGGAAGCTTTCAGATACAGAACGCGTTAATGGCTATTGAAAAGACAGATAAAATTTTAAAAGAAGATAAGCTGAGAATATGGAAGGTATTTGAAAAGCTTTCTCCAGAGCAGCCAGTGGGGAAAATGGAACTGCGCATGAAAACGGTGGTTGGCACTTTTGAGTGGTTTGAAGTACTTATCAATGCTCTTTGGCGTACTGAGATGGGACCGGAGTGTTTGTCCCTGATCGGGAAAATGACCAATATCAATGATTTGAAAATAGAAACTTCCCGCTTGAAAAAGCAGGCCAATACAGATTCTCTGACCGGTACCTATAACCGAAAGGCCGCTCAGGAATTGATCACAGGCTTTTTGCTTTCTGAGCCAATGCCCCAAAGCGCTCTGTTCTTCATGGACATTGACGATTTCAAATCGTTTAATGATGATTTTGGCCATCAATACGGGGATAAGATTTTGCAAAAGATTGGTGAGAAGCTGAAGAGTGCTTTCCGTGGTACTGATGTTGTGGGAAGAATCGGCGGAGATGAATTTATTGTGTTCCTGGAGGAAATCAGCTCCCGTGAGGCAATCACCAGAAAAGCCCGGGAGGTTTGCAGGCTTTTCCGACAGATTGGAGCAGAGATCGATTCTCCAAGAGAGATTACTGGCAGCGTAGGTGTGGCCTGTAGTCCGGAAGATGGTCTAACCTTTGACGGCTTATTGGCGAAAGCGGATCAGGCGTTGTATCAGGCGAAAAAACGCGGAAAGAATCAGTTCTCTTTTTCCTCTGATTTGCCTGATTGATAAGAGTTCCTAAAAACATAAAACTACCAACAGAAAAGATCTCGGAGTGGAATCACTCCGAGATCTTTTTCCTAGGAGAAATCGGTTATCGGCGCAGCAGGGACTCTCAAGCCACAAAAAACCGTTTGCCACTGTGAATGAAATGAGCCGTGCTGATCCATCAATTGACAGCCTGTCAGAGGGGAAATACCCAGATTTAGAATGAGAAAATATAGGGCAATGAGCCCAACGAGCCAAGCTGCTCCACCCCGCGATATATAAAGATTTTGAAAGGAAAAGTGGAGGATCCTGTAATAAAAGCCTCCGCAACATAATTTGAGTATTCATAACGGATCTGATAAAGAGAAGTGCCCGTAACGGATGCTATGAACACTCTATATAAAACGGAAGAGCAAAAAAGATGGAGGCCAAAGCCGCGAGCACTTAGCGTGATCGATAAAAAAAGAGTCCGAACGCGAATTGGGTCCAGACTCAGTCTGGTTGCGGAGGGTAGATTTGAACCAACGACCTTCGGGTTATGAGATAAAAGAAACCGTGTGAAAAAATACCGGGCCATCCTTGCCAGGTGGGACAATTTCCTCAAAGTGTTATGTATTATAAGCCTGTCCGCGGTTAAAGGCGCTCTCGCTTGACACGCAACGCAAATCGATTAAAAGAAACTAAGCTGCTGAATCTGGCGAGAGGCCATAGTAGAGGGATGGGACTCTTTTTTGAAAAACTCCTGTGGAATTTCATCGAGGAAGGCCGAGGGCTGACCAGAAGAAAGAAGAATCAGCTCATCTTTAGCCCGTGTCATTCCCACATAAAACAGTCGGCGTTCCTCTTCAAGATCACTGGGATGTCCCTGCGACTCTAAAGGCAAATTTCCACGGTTAAGACCGCAGAGAAAAACCACGGGAAATTCCAATCCTTTTGCCCCATGCAATGTAGTCAAAGTGACTGCGCCGGGCGAATGGCTTTTTTTACAGCTCCGGATCAGATCGCCTTCCTGTCCTAACACCAATTGGGACAGAAGCTCTGGCATCCGCAAGTAAAAGGATGCGATATTGACAAGCTTTTGCACGGCTGTGTTCTGATCCAGGAAAAGATCTTGGGCCAAGGCTTCCAGCAGCTTTGCAGGTTTCTTTTTCTCCCATAAAGGTTCCAGCTTTCGGAACAGAGCCAGAGAAACCGCCAACACATCTGCGTCTTGATATTCCCGCTCCCAAAGCGTCAACTTTTTTTCGAGAGAACAGCCATGGTAAGAACTTAAAAACTCTCGCAGATTTTCCGATAAATCCTCTGGACAGTGGAATAAAAGCTTTAAACAAGCGGTCAGCGCGGTGAGATTGTCCGGCTCGGTTAAAAACTGGAAGAAACAAATCAATCCTCGCACCTTATCCTCATGGAGGAAATCCTCGCGTCCAGCGACCACATACGGGATACTTTCTTTTTGGAGACATTTTTCCAAGATTTCCGCCTCGTGGTGTGTACGGTATAAAACAGCGATTTCTGAGAAATCTCGGGAGATTTCCCGTGGAGAGAAAGCATAAGACTGCGCATCCAGCATGTCGATGCCGCCTACCATGGCGTTGATTTCCTTGGCGATGGCAATTCCCTGAGAAAGACTGCTTTCGCAGGGGAAAAATCGGACCTTTTCCCGGGAAGCGCGGAAAGGATCCAGTTCCCGTTTTCCACCCGGATTATGAGAAATCACGGAAAGAGCGCAGGCTAAAATTTCGGGAACGGATCGATAATTGGTTTTCAAACCAACTACCTGAAGCCCCGGATATTCTTTTCGCAGCCGATCAAAACAGGCGGGGTCAGAGCCACGAAAACCATAGATCGATTGGTCGGGATCTCCGATGACGAAAAGTCTACCGCTTTCTTTACTCCAAAATCTCAGCAGGTTGAGCTGAAGCGGATTACAGTCCTGAAATTCATCTACGAGGATCTGACCAAATGGCTTAGGGGAGAAAACGGAGGAATCACTTTCGTACTCCTTCAGGACCTCCAAAAGAAGATCGTCATAGTCTAACAGCTGCCTTTCCGACAACCGGCGGCAGTATTCTTCACAGGCATCTGAATATTCTAAAGTTTCCTTTGGAGAGCCGCTTTTCCATTGGGAGACCTCACGCAAAAGCTTTCCGGGCGTCAGTTTGATACCTGAAAAACGGATGACCTGACCAGCCACGTCAAGAGCTTCGGCTTCCCCCACTAAGGTGATTTTCCCTCTCAGATCCGTGAGAAGCTTAAGACATAAAGAATGAAAGGTACCAATATGGACAGCGTTAGCCACCTTTGCTGGAAGAGAGCTTCTTAGCCGCTGCCGCAGTTCACCGGCAGCTTTGTTAGTGAAGGTGACTGCGGTAATCTCATCGGGCTTTTGGTGGAGATGTTCTACGGAGTAGACGATCCGGGAAACCAGAGTTTTTGTTTTTCCGGTACCTGGTCCGGCAATGACTTCAATAACCGGCTCCTGACTGGTGACCGCCAAAAGTTGCTCGGTATTAAGCTCTTGAACTCGGCTAGGTGAAACTGAAGACACCTCTTCCCGGGGGAAAGAGGCCACCTTTTCTGTGTGCAATGTTTCCGTGCTTTTGATAGAACGGCGTTTCATAGGCACGTCGCTGCCGAACAAACTGGTCTGACCGCTGATGGCCTCAATTTCGGATTGTTCCAGAAGGTGGATGACCCCGTAAGAGCCGTCATAGCCGGGTTCCCGGTCAACCCGCCCTTCCCGCAGGCGGCGGATACCCTCCTGGATACACGGCCCTGCTACTTTTCCGATTTCCTCCAGGGGAAGTTCCCGAAGGATAGAAAATTCCGGACCCAGTCGTTTCAGCATCGCCTCATATTGGGTCAAAACTTTAACGCTGGAAGGAGAATGATTCGTTGAGGCTGCGATGACCTCTGGTAGGGGAACTAAACTTTCGAAAGAGTTACCGCCTGGTTTGACAAAGCCTTCTGGCCGGTCGGCCAGCTGTTCCACTCGATGCTGCACTCCAATGGTAAGTTTTTTCCCGCAGACAGGACATCTGCCACCGTATTGTTCCGTTTCCGAGGGCTTTAAACATAGATGACAGTTCCGATGTCCGTCGTAATGGTATTTGCCCTCCTCAGGGAAAAATTCGATGGTTCCCAGCAACCCGGCGGAATTTTTCCCCTGAACGGCGTCGCTTAGTCCGGTATAAGAAAGCTCGGTTTCCAAAAGGTTGGCCTCTCGACCCAGTTTGGCGGGAGAATGAGCGTCAGAATTGGAAATCAAAGTATAGGAGTCTAAAGCGGAAATCCTCCAGTTCATCGGAGGATCGGAGGAAAGCCCTGTCTCTAAGGCGTGAATGTGCGGAGTCAGATCTTCAAAACATTCTTCTATAGTGTCGAAACCGGAAAAAGCGCCAAATAAGGAAAAGTGCGGCGTCCAAATATGCGCGGGAATGAATACCGCCTCCGGTGAGGCCTCCAGAGTCATCTCTAAAAGCTCCCGGCTGTCCAGTCCCAAAATCGGTCTACCGTCGGAGTGAATATTTCCCACTAGTTCCAACCGCCGAGAAAGATTTTCGGCGGCCTCCAGACTGGGGAGAAGAATTAGGTTGTGCACCTTGCGGACCTTTCCGTTCTTTTTATAAATGGAACTGATCTCTCCTGTTACCACAAACCTTACCGGCAGACTTCCAAAACCGGGCTCTCCCGGCAGTCGGAATTCCTTTTTTAGAGTGTAAAGTCCGGTACCATCTGGCTCCAGCTTTTCCGAGAGTTCCTTGCGCCAGGCGGGATGGGTAAAATCACCGGTTCCCAACAGAGAAATTCCTTTCTTTCGGGCCCAAAAATCTAAAACTTCAGGAATACATTCCTTGCTGGTAGCCCTGGAGTATTTAGAATGAATGTGCAAATCCGCGATGTACATGACGCTCCTCCGATCTGGCTTTTTCATTGGCACCTTTATCATAGCACCTTTGTCGTCTAATCATCAAGCGGAGAATAAAAATTTGATATGATATGAATTTTACCGCAAAGACGAAAAAGATACTTGCAAAAAAGAAAAACGCAGTAACAATTTCATGAATGATGTGCCACAAATAACGAACTTTCTATAATTTTGCTCCTTGTTTTGAATGATCAAGTGTCCAGTCTAGTTCAATGAAAAAACAACCTTATCTTTTCCTGTTGTACGCCTTGAACCTACAGGCCAAATTCTTGCGCGTAAACTACCGCGCCACAAATAGGTTTAGCATCTTTCCGCAATTTCACAATCATAAAATTTTGATCTGGTATGCCAGGTGGAAGCTCTACGCCTAATTGGCTGGCGGGACGATATCCCATTCTGGGATAGTATAATTCGCTTCCTAGAACGAGGGAATATGGATATCCCAATTCTTTCGCGATTCGGTGCCCTTCCTTTATTAAGGCGGTTCCTACCCCTTGCCTTTGAAAAATCGGCTTAACTGATAACGGGGCTAAAGTTACAATCTCATTCTCACCGACCCGCGCTTTTGTAAACAGAATATGACCCGCGATTTCTCCGTTTATTTCTGCGACTAAAGATAAATCGGCGATAAAAGCGTCACTTTTTCGTAAAGCGGCTACTAGATCCTGTTCGTTACCGGTGGTGTGCTCGGCTGTTGCAAAAGCCTCGGTAATTACTCGATAGACCTCAGCGTAGTCTTCTTCTGTTTCTTTTCTAATTATCAATTCAGGTTACCTCCGTCAATTGTGTCGTTGATTTAATTTTTAGACTGAAATCCTCCCACGGAACTGTTTTCACGGATTTTGAAAACCGGGAATGTAAAAAATATGCTTAGGATTGTTTTAGCGGGTGGTATTTAAAACAAGCCTGGAAGATGTACTTTTTAAGGGAGATTATGTCGGAAATTACGGAAAAAGATAGTGCGCTATGAAAAATCCCGGCCGAAACAAGGCCGGGATAAAAACCGAGGTTAATATTTGATCGTATAATGTATCTTAAAGCACAGAAAAGCTCGCGCCAAGAATTAAAAGGATGAAAAGTAAAATGTAAAGAAAGAGAATAAAAGAACTGATGATAACGCCGGCGATTCCCAGACCTTTGCCATCCTGGTCCAACCGGTTACACTGAGAAACACCGACACCAGATAAAATGACTCCTAATAGCGCGAGAAAAAAACCAATCCATATCAAGAAAATAGAAAGCAGAGAAAAAACAAATCCGGTAACAGCGCAGGCGCTGGTCTGTTTCGATTTTATGGGAGCGATCGGCGAATAAGGCGAGTACGGATAGGGGGGATACGGCATCTGAGGCGGAGAATAGGGATTGATAGGCGGGGGGGATTGCAAAGAATTATTGTCATAATTTAAGGGGGTACCGCAATAAGTACAAAACAGACTGTCCGGTAAATTACTTTGGCCGCAATGAGGACAAAACATACTTCTTGCCTCCTTCATTTATATTGACTTTATTCTACAATAAATAAGAAAAGAAAACAATAGGAAAAAACCTGGCGGTACACGGGAAAGCCTTGTGATAAATTTATGCATAAAAGTAAAGAAGAAATAACTTGTCCTAGAATTTAGAATGAGGCACAATTATTGCAATTAATAGCGAAGGAAGGGAAAAGCGCACACGAGAAAGCGTCCTCTGAGACCAAGATAATTTTCTCAAGTTTATAACGAGCTTCAGCCTGTCAAATTGAGGGCAAATGTTGAGCGTCCACTTTTTTCGCCCAGGGAAAGGGCCTTTTGGGCTATTTATCCTTTTTTTGTAAAGCAAGCTGATACTGTATAAACTTTTTTACTTCATCTAGCCTTTCAGGACTGAGCTGAAGAAGTTGACTGAAAAGCTGAGACAGTGTATCTGGCGCGTGGCTGTTTTGATGAAAAGCGATCAGCGTCAACACCTGCTGGAGCTGTTCTAATTGTTCTTTTGTCCCAGGTGCGTTCCCAGTCTCCCAGGCGATGAGATCTTTTTCTGGCAGGTCCAATTCCTCCGCTAAAACGGAAAGAGGAATTCCCAAATACCGGCGCTCTTTGGAAAAATTCTTCCATTGGGCAGGATCCCAGCCTAGAAGCTGAGGAACAGTGGTTTCCAGGGCGTTGGCAAAGGCTTGCAGCTTGGACTGTGGAATATCCGCTAATCCCTTCTCGATCTTATTGATCGAGGAACGAGAACGGTAACCTAGCTTAAGCGCTAATTCATCCTGGGTCATGTGCAGGGCTTCCCTGCGGGTTCGGATATTATTTGACAGTACAGACATTTTGTTTTCTCCTGTTCCATGAATGAAGACGAATTTAAAAGTGTAGAAGACTAAGAAAAGGTTTCTCACCTTTAGTATATCTTTTTGTTTCTTAAAATTCAACATGCAAAAAAAGATTTGTTGACTTTTATTCTATTTCGGGGTAAAATTTAAAGTAACAACAATGGAAATCGCGAAGTTTTTGATTGGTTTGTAGAATTTAAATCAACAGGAGGGAAGCGCTTGGTCTATAAAGAAATCACAGTAGATGTTTGGCGAAAGCCAATAGAGGAAATCAGAGTAATTCAGGAGGAGGCGGACGGAAGAACGCTGGTAATCCATCTTTTGGATTCGGTGACGCCGTTTGATTTGTCAGGCAAGGATGTTTCCTTTTATCTGCAAAAGCCAGATGATACCATTATATATGCGCCGGTGGAGACCATGGGAAACGTAGCTACCGTTGTTTTGACAGGGCAAATGATGACCGCTTACGGTAAGAGCAAGCTGTGTGAACTTCAGATTATTGACACGGATAGTCACACGGTAAAAGTAACTCTTCCTACTCTTTATATTGTCAAAAGCAGTTACCAAGAAGCAATTGAAAGTACCGATGAATTCTCAAAACTGGCACAGGTGCTTAGCGCGGTAGGAGAGGTAGATGAAGTAATTGCCGAGGCTGAGGCAGTGAAAGACGATCTGATCGAAAAAAGAGACAGCGGTTTCTTTAATGGGGCTCCAGGATCCCCGGGTGTTCAAGGAATCCAGGGTCCAAAAGGCGAAAAAGGCGAAAAGGGTGATCGGGGCGACAGCGGCCTCAGCGCGGCGGTGGATGGTATGTATACACTATATGTAAACGCCGAGGGACATTTGATCGCCCAGTATGTGGACGGTGGCACTCCGCCGCCGCTGTCTATTTCTGACGGTTATCTAATCTATACAACAGGAGAATAATTATGATGGAATTGGATTTAGGAAGTGTTATTGGTCCTCAGGGCCCAAAGGGAGACCAGGGAGAAACAGGTCCGCAGGGGCCTCAGGGCCCCAAAGGAGATCAGGGTCCACCGGCGGATACCTCGAAGTTCCTTCTGAAGACGGAAGCTGCGGATTATATCGTCGACCGGGGAACAACGGTCTCTGACGGTATCAATTGGGAATATACCGAATACCACAGCGGAAAATACGTTTGTGAGGCTCAGATTTTTCCCGGCGCCATGGCAATTGATACGGAAGAGAACGGCATCTATGTTTCAAACGCCATGACGGCGGCCTACCCCGCGAAATTTGCCATACCTCCCAAAGGGTGGATTTCCTGTGGAAATTCTACTGGAGTATGGGGAAATCTTCTTTTATTAGGTTTGGACGCTATGTCCTGGCAGATCTGTGCGGTAAAACCGTCGGTTGCAAACCAGGACCTCTCGGTTCACATATTTTTGTCGGGAAATTTATCAAAGTAATCCAGCGCGAAATAGCTTTAAAAAAGAAAAAAATTTCACACGATAAGATGAAACGAGTGAACCAGTACAAGCAGATACGCGACTGAAAGGGACTTTATATTTCCTACGGTAATGGAATCGAACCAAGAAAATAGCCTCCATCGAATTTCGGTGGAGGCTATTTTTCGCTTTTTAAAAACTTTTTGCATCCCTTTTCCCGTCGCGGAAAAAGTGATGTCACGGAAAGACTTTAAGAGTAGAAACGCAGACCGTCCCGCTCATGAGCCGATCCTATCCCTGCGCTTGCCCTGACGAAAGAATTTTTGCCAGAAACTAATGGAGAAATAAAATGTGGCGCTGGGAGAATCCGCCCACTGTTTGTTCATAGCTTCGGATGGAATAAGTCTGCGTGAAATGTCCGTAAAAACCAAACACAGAGAAACGGTTGCGAAGAACGTTTCAAAAGAGCGGAGAAGGCGGAAAGAGAAATTTTTATATGCCTGCTTCCACCGGTGGATATTGACTGCTATAACCCATAGAACGGGAAACTTTTTTCGCGGCGGCCAATACCGCTTTCACGTTACTATCGAAGATTTCTTTTTTTCGGTACTGGTCAATATGACCGGTGATGCCGATGGCGCCGACACAACGGTTGAGGCCATCTAGAATCGCGGCAGAAATACAACCGATCCCCCGGGAATATTCCTCGATGTCCGTAGCGTAGCCCCTCTGTTTTGCACTTTTAATATTTTGCAGCAGAGCATCGATGCTGCTGATAGAATAGGGGGTTTTCTGCACCAAGGTTTCGTGAGAAAGGAGATCCTGCTGCTCTTCCGGGGACAGCTGGGCGCAGATGATTTTTCCGGCCGCGGTGATATTGATAGGAATAGGAGTATGCATTGGCGCGACAATCGATACCGGGTTCACCGGTATCGCCTGATCGATATAAAGTACCGTTCTGTTTTGGAACAGGGCGAGCTGAGCCGTTTGCCCTGTGGTCACAGCAAGCTCTTTTAAAGGCGCTTGGGCCACAGACTGAAGAGGATTGTTCAATTGATATCGCTGCACGATTTGGAACAGTTTATTTCCAGGGACATAAAGCTGCTGATTTGAGCTGATTTCATCCACATAGCCTCGGGCTGTCAGTGTTTTAATTAGACGGAAAGCAGAGGCGATAGGTATGGACAAATCGTCTGAGATTTTTTTTAGGGATGCAGGCTGGTCGATTTCCAGCAAATATTCGATAATGGAAAGCCCTCTGTCCAGTGCGGGAGCGGCGGAAGGCGATGGTTGATTGTTCAATGGAATTCCTCCTTTGACTTTATTGTAGCAATTATTTTAAAATAGCGCAATCATTCTTGACAGATTCAGTGCTTTAGGATATAATTTTCATATACAATAACGTTATTTCATATTTGAAAAGAGGGGTTCTTTGTGAAAATTGCTATTGGTTGTGACGAAGCGGGATGCGGCTTAAAGCACATTATCATTGATCTGCTTCAAAAAGAGGGAATTGAAGTGACCGATGAGGGCTGCCGTGACGATGAGGTGGTCTTATATCCCAATATTGCCGAAAAGGTAGCGAATATTGTAGCGGACGGCAAAGCGGACCGGGGTATTTTGATCTGCGGAACCGGTATCGGTATGGCGATGGCCGCCAACAAGGTAAAGGGAATCCGCGCTGCCGTTTGCCATGATTCCTTTTCTACAGAACGTTCCCGCAAAAGCAATGACGCCCAGATCATGTGTATGGGCGCCAGAATTATCGGTCCGGAACTGGCGAAAATGCTGGTGAAGCTGTGGCTTACCTGTGATTTTGCCGGCGGCGGTTCCGCTCCTAAGGTGGAAGCCATCAAGCAGATGGAAGAAAAATATTTCAAATAATATTTTGAGGAGGTTGTATCTATGCAGATGTTTGCCAATGATCCCCAATACATTGTGGAGGATATGTTGAAAGGTTATGCCAAAGCCCACAGTGACATTGTTGCTCCTACGGATAATCCCAGAGTGTTCAAAACTGCTCAGCCTGTGAGAGAAGGCAAGGTCGGTCTTGTTACCGGCGGTGGTTCCGGTCATAAACCCGCTTTTATCGGCTATGTGGGACGCAATATGGTGGACGCGGTAGCGGTGGGTGAGATTTTTTCCTCCCCGACAGCGGTAGCGTTTTATGATGCGATTCGGGCTGCTGATCAAGGTAATGGTGTCGCTTGTCTGTATGGAAACTACGCTGGCGACAACATGAACGTGAAAATGGCTATGGAAATGGCGGAGGATGACGATATCGAGGTGAAAATCGTAGTTGCCAATGACGATGTGGCTTCCGCTCCTAAGGAGAACCGGGAAAAGCGCCGCGGGGTTGCCGGTGAGATCTTTATGTGGAAATGCGCCGGCGCTAAGGCCGCGATGGGCGGAACTTTGGATGAAGTCATCGCAGTGGCCCAAAAGGCTATCGACAATTGTCACAGTGTGGGTGTAGGATTAAGTCCTTGCTCTTTACCGGCCGCCGGTAAGCCTAATTTCCAGATTGCGGAAGGCACCGCGGAATTCGGTATTGGGCATCATGGCGAGCCCGGTGTGGAAGTTTGCAAGCTGGGTACCGCTAAGGAAATCGCCGAAAAAATGACTCAGCTGGTGATGGATGACATTTCTGATAAGGGAAACGGCGAGTTGGCTGTCCTGGTTTCCGGACTGGGTTCCACTCCGGTGATGGAGCTGTACGTGATCTACCAGGAAGTAGAAAAAATCCTGGAAGCCAACGGTTTCAAGGTTGTGTTCCCGCTGGTAGGAAATTACTTTACCTCTCTGGATATGAAGGGCGCCACGGTAACTCTGTGCCAGGTGGATGATGAGATGAAAGAATACCTGAATATGGAGATCGATACGGTAGCTTGGAAGCAGTTCCAGAAATAAGTTAACTGTGTCAAAATAAGGAAGGAGATTACTTGCATGAGTTCGATCGCAACCGCCAATTCCGGCGGAATCGTTATTAAGGTTGCGCAGTGTATCCGTGACAATAAGGAATATTTAAGCACCATCGATGGCCTGATCGGTGACGGAGACCACGGCATCAATATGGATAAAGGCGCCGGTATCTATCTTTCCCGGCAAAGCGAAGCCGGAGAGGGCCTGCAGGAAAATCTGAAGCTCTTATCCCGCGTACTGATGAATGAGATTGGTGGTTCCATGGGACCGCTGTACGGCACCTTTTTTGGACGTCTAGCCAGAACCGTTAAGGGAAAAGAGACCTTAGATCTGCCCCTGTTCACCGATATGATGGCCGCGGCCCTGGAAGGAATCCAGAGCATTGGTGGCGCCAAGGTAGGGGATAAAACCTTAGTGGATACTTTGACCCCGGCGGTGGAAAGCCTGAAAAAGTCTGTGGAAGCGGGCGACGATTTCGGAGAAGCCCTGAACAAGATGGAAGAGGCCGCGGAAGCTGGAAAGGAATCCACCAAAGATCTGGTGGCGAAGCTGGGAAGGGCGAGCCGTTTGGGCGAGCGTTCCAGAGGTGTTCTGGATGCGGGGGCTACTTCCTGCTGCCTGATCATTAAGGCGCTGTCTCAGGGAATCAAAGAATTGCTGTAAATTGAAATAACTATCAATAACTGTAAGTTAGGAGCGTGGCAAGAAATGAATAAGAAACCGAAGATTGGCGTAATCGGCTTTTCTGATGGCGAACCGGAGGTTCATGAGGAACTAAAAGGTATCGTTCAGGAACAGATGGATGCTATCGTTAAAGCGCTGAAAGCCTCCGGTGAGGTTGATGTAGTGGAAGCGGATTATCTGGTACATTCTCCTGAGGAAGCAAAACTTCAGGGACAGAAAATGATCGCCGAGGATGTGGACGGAACCATTTTCTCCTATGGCGTGTTCAGTTTTCCGAATTTTTCCGCGATTGCCGCGAAATTCGGTAAGGGCCCGTTCCTGCTGGCTGCGAATTTGAATCCCGACTGGCCAGGTATGGTAGCTATGCTGGCAGCAGGCGGTGCGTTGCACCATTTGGGCATTGAGCATTTCAGAGCGGCCGGAGATATTAACGATAAAGAAGTTTTAGATAAGGTCCTTCAATTTGCGAAATGCGCCCATGTAGTGAACTCCCTGAAGGGTTCTACTTATGGATTAATCGGCGGCAGAAGTCTGGGAATGTACAGCGCAACCGTGAGTATGCAGGATTGGCAGGATAAATTCGGTGTGGATATTGAGCATATCGATCAGTCCGAGATTGTTCGCCTAGCGGATACCATTCCCCAGGAGCAGGTGGATAAAGCCTTTGCCTGGCTAACGGAAAATGTGGGACGCATTGAGTATGACGATAAGAAACTAACTCCGGAAAAGCTGAAGCAGCAGATCCGCCATTACGAGGCTACCAAGAAGATCATTGAAGACCGCAAGCTGGACTTTATCGGCGTGAAATGCCATTATGAGATGAGCCGTCATTACTGCACCCAGTGCCTGAGTGCCGCTTTCTGTAACGACCCTTATGACTGGGATGGCCCGAAAGAGCCTGTGGTATGCGCCTGTGAAGCGGACAGCGATGCCGCGCTGACTATGCAGATTCTCCATTTGCTCACCAATGATCCGGTGGTGTTTATGGATGTGCGCCACTATGACAAGGATTATGACGTAATGGTATTCTGCAACTGCGGTTCTCAGTCTACCTATTACGCAGCGGCGTCCGACGATCCCAAGGAGAATCTGAAAAAGGTCACTCTGTATCCCTGCCTGGATATTTACGCCGGTGGCGGATGCCATGTAAACTTGATGACCAAGCCTGGCAAAGCTACCATCGCCCGTTTGAACAGGACAGAAGGCAAATATCGTATGACTATTATTCCTACCGAGTTCGTAGAGCTGCCGGAGGAAAAAATGGCGGAGACCACCAAGGAATGGCCTCATGTATTTGCCAAATTGCCCTTTGACCATCAAATTTTCTTGGATCGGTTTGACGCTAACCATTGCCACGCTGTTTACGGTGACCATGTGGAAAGCCTGAAGATGATCTGTCAGATGCTGGATATCGACGTTGAAATTTTAGGCGAGTAATCCCTTGGTGAGAAGTCGCTCAGCAAAGAGTCTTAAATACATAAAGAGGTCCTGGCTTTTCGAAGCCAGGACCTCTTTTCTTTTGTGTTAAGCAGAGAATTTTCCGGCAGGAACGGTGAAAGTATCCTGCAAAAAGCTTTTCCATTAAGTTCGAGTGAAGATCAAGAAAAGGGAGTTGCTTGCAGTAAATTATCATTGATAGAAAGCTTCTGTTAGAACGGAGAACGTCCAGTTACGGGCGGCAGGGCGAGAGACGTCAGGAAAAATCAATCTCGCGCCTAAAATGCATTACTGGGAATAGACCGTTCCAAATCGTGAGAAACCACGGCATTAACCGGTGGTTCCTTACGATATAACTAGTGATTGTAGGTGATTAGCCGGTAGCCCCTCACGATGCAGCTAGTGATTACAGCTGATTAGCTGGTAGCCCCTCACGATGCAGCCAGTGATTTAGCTGATTAGCCGGTAGTCCGCACGATGCAGCTAGTGATTACAGCTGATTAGCCGATAGCCCCTCACGATGCAGCCAGTGATTTAGCTGATTGACCGGTAGCCCCTCACGATGCAGCCGGTGATTACAGCTGATTAGCCGGTAGTCCGCACGATGCAGCCAGTAATTGTAGCGGATTAAAACTGGTGGTCCCTCACGATATAGCCAGTAATTGTAGCGGAAATGCGTATCGCATATGGCAGGATGCCGCAATCTCGTTTATTCTGTGGATTTCATGGATTCTACCATACTGATCTTTTTCAGTTTGCGGTACATAACCAGATTAACGATGATTGAGAAGAAAATCGTAAGCAGAGAGGCAAACAAATAGCTGAGCCATTTGATTTCCCGGCCGAACATGACCATATCCACTTCCGCTGTTTTTACCACAAAAGCATGGAGGAAGATTCCGAATATCAGGCCGATCGCTATGCCGATCAGGGTAAGAATACCGGTTTCCCGGTAGATGTAGGCGGAGACTTCTTTATCGTAGAAGCCCAGCACCTTAATGGTAGCGATTTCCTTTTGCCGCTCGGTGATATTGATATTAGTCAAATTGTAAAGCACCACAAAGGCCAGCAGGCCAGCGGAGACGATTAGTACAATAACGATAAAGTCAATGCTCTTAATGGTGTTTTGGAAAGATTCCTTGATATCGTCGGTAAAACTCACCGCCTGTACCTGATCAGATTCCAAAAAAGCCGCTGTGATCTGGTCGCGGTTCTCCTGAGAGCCATCCGGCACTACGGCGATAGTTTGGCTGTATTCCGGCTGGGTATGATATCCCTCTTCGTAAAGTTCAGGAGAAAGGTAAATGTAATTTTCCACATAGTTTTCGATGATACCACCGACAGTAAATTCCGCCTGTTTAGGGTCATCTCCGCGCTGTACCGTTATGGTGTCGCCGGTGGCCACACCCAGCAGTTCCGCGGCTTTTTCTGTCAGCAGCACGGTATCTTTGTCAAAACTTACCGGGGATTTGGTTTTTCTTTCCTGAAGAGTGACAAACTGGGACAACCGCTCGGGTTCTTCAGGGACAAATAGATAAACATCCAGGCTCTGGCCATTTGCGGAAACATCGCCGCTTTCCTGCGAGATCCGGAGATACCGATCCACAGAGCTAGTGTCGTCCAGAAGTTCCTGAACAGTGGAATCTTCCTTCATTTTTTCGGAATCCTTGGCGGTGATGGTGAGATTATACTGAAGCACTCCGCCGAACTGAAGATTGACGATATCGGAAATAGAATCCTGAAGGCCAAAACCGGTCAAAAGCAGAGCGGTACAACCTGCGATGCCTACCGCTGTCATCAAAAACCGCTTTTTGTAGCGGAACAGGTTCCGGGCGGTGACTTTATGAATGAAAGAAAGCCGAGACCATAGGGGAGTTACTCTCTCCAGCAGAATCCGTTTGCCGCTTTTAGGCGCTTTGGGAAGGATCAGTTTTGACGGGACCTCCTTCAAGGAACTGTAGCAGGCCCAGAGAGTCGTAAGCAGCGTGGTCAAAATCGCGGCTCCGGAGGACAAAAGGGCGTATTTCCAGTTGAATTGAATGACCAGCGCCGGCAGATCATACATCATGGTGTAGGCGTTCCAGATGACAGTGGGGAACACATAGAAACCAACCAGCAGACCGAACAGGCTTCCGGTAATGGTAGCCACGGCCACATAAATCAGATATTGGGCCGCGATTTTTCCTTTGCCGTAGCCGAGGGCCTTCATTACACCGATTTGCGTCCGTTCCTCATCGATCATACGGGTAGCAGTGGTGAGAACTACCAACGCCGCCACCAGGAAAAAGAAAATGGGGAATACCTTGGCGATGGCTTCCACTTTTTCCGCGTTGGAATCAAAGCTGACGTATCCCACATTGGTGTTCCTGTCCAGTACCATCCACTGGGAAGGCTCCAGTTGATCCAATTCTTTTTGCGCGTCATCAATTTCCTTCTGGGCGTCTTCCAGCTTTTGATCAGCCTCGGCCTTGCCTTCTAAATACTCGGCTTCGCCATCCTCCAGCTGCTTTTCACTGTCGTCAATTTGAAGCTGGGCGTCGTCCAATGTTTTTTGATTTTCTTCCAGTTCCTGCCGACCATTCTCCAGATCCAGCTTGGCCTGGGCCAGCTCGGCTTTGGCGCTGTCCAGCTGAAGCCAGCCATCATCCAGTTCTTTTTTAGAGTCGGCGAGCTGACTTTCTGTTTCCTCAAATTTTTGTTGGGCCTCTTGCTTGGCGGCCTCCAATGTCTCACGGCCCTGATCCAGCAAAAGCTTGTAGCCATCCAGCTGCTCTTTGGCTTGCTGGTACTGCTGATAACCAGCGGCGTAGGTTTCTTCCTGCGGCTTTAACTGCTCCTCCAGCTGCTGGGCTTGCTGCGTCAATCCTTGCTGGCGCAGTTGCTCAATATACAGCTTTGTGGCGTCAATTCCCGCTTTCAGCTGATCAAGCTGTCCTTTCTCAAGGTCTAGAGCTGCCTTGTTAATGTCGTATTCATCCTCTTGTTGACTCAGATCATGTTCTTGTTGGGCAAAAGCGGCTTCCGCTTCCTGCTTTTGGGTTTGATATTCCTGATAGCCGGCGTCATATTCCGCTTGGCCTTGGGTCAGCTTTTCCTCGTTGGCCTGGATCTCAGCCTCGCCGGAGGCGATTTGATCGGGCGCCTGTTCCAATTGCTGTCGGGCTTCCTCAAAGGCGGCCAATCCGTCGCTCAATTCCTGTTTTGCGCTGTTTAGTTCTTCCCAGCCGCTGTCTAACTCAGCCCTTGAGTCATCAAGCTGTTGCTGTACATCAGCCTTCTGCTGGTCAAACTCTTTTTGAGCGTCATCAATTTTTTTCTGGGCCTCACTGCGGATTTCCTCATCCCGCAACGGGGCGCGCTGATCCCCTAAGTCTTCCAAAGCGGAAACAACAGGCTCGATCGCCGCGTCATAGTCGGCCGGATCGGATAAGGAATTCAGCGCCTGAGCGTCAGAAAGGGTGACAAACATATCTGTATAGGTATCAAGAGCGAAATCCTGCTCAGGAACAAACATAATCAAACCTACGGTTCCACTGCCCACAGTGCTGGTTTCTTTCTCAATGGAAGCATAGTAAGAACTGTAGACATATCCAACTACCGTATATTCGGTAGTATGGAATGTGTCCTCCAAATCTTGGTTCTCCGCAGAAAGAGTAATGGTGGAACCAATGGGAATATTTTCAGAGGAAAGATGTTCCGGTTTGACCACACACTCACCCGAATTTTCGGGAAGCCGTCCCTCTACCAAGGTGAGTTGGTTTAGATAGCCTGCGTTTTCAGAGGTAAGGAGTTCTCCGGTATCTTTGTCAAAAGGCAAACTGTGGATACGAGCGACCATAGTGTCCTCGCTGGGGAGAGTCACCAGGGCGTCGGAAGTATAAGAGGGCATTCCATCTTCGACACCCTCAGTGTTTTGGATTTCCTCAACATCCTGTTCTGTTAGCCCCATGGTAGACACAATCCGGAGATCCATCATATTAGTTTGGTGATAATATTGATCCATAGAATACCGCATATCCGGGGTGGTGGTTAAAAGTCCAGCCAAAAACCCGACGCCCAAGGCGATGATAGCAAAAATAGCGAGAAAACGACTCATACTATGGCGGAATTCCCGGAGGATCATCTTCGAATAGGAGCGCTTCACTACCATTCAATCCTTTCTACCGGTGTGGGGTTGGGATTCAAAACCATATCGGTAACAGTTCCGCTTTTAATATGGATTACCCGGTCGGCCATAGCGGTAATGGCCTGATTGTGGGTAATGACAATAACAGTTTTTCCCGTAGAGCGGCAGGTGTCCTGCAGCAGTTTTAAGATGGTCTTGCCGGTGTTGTAATCCAGAGCGCCAGTAGGTTCATCGCAAAGAAGAATTTTCGGATTTTTCGCCAAAGCACGGGCAATAGAGACCCGCTGCTGCTCGCCTCCGGAAAGCTGAGCGGGAAAGTTATCCATACGGTCGCTAAGCCCCACATGGTCCAAAGTTTCCCTGGCATCCAAGGGGTTTTCACAGATTTCAGAGGCTAGCTCGACATTTTCCAGGGCGGTCAGATTTTGCACCAGATTATAAAACTGGAATACGAAGCCTACGTCGTACCGCCGGTAACGGGTAAGCTCTTTTTGGTTATAATCGCTGATCCGGTTACCGTCTAATAGAATGGAGCCTTCGTCACAGGTATCCATACCGCCCAGCATATTCAGCACAGTAGTTTTTCCAGCACCGCTGGGACCCACAATCACACAGAATTCTCCCTGATCAATTTCAAAAGAAATCTTATCAACGGCCTTGATCATGACCTCGCCCATGTGGTAGATTTTAGAGACTTGGTCAAAGGACACAAAATGGCCCATAATACACCTGCTTTCTTAAAATATCTAATATAATAATATTATAGTGCTTTAAAAATAAAATTTGTAAAGATTCTATGTACAAAATGCCAGGGAAGACTGGACAAATCTTCTGGAAACTGGTAGCATAGAAAAGGAAAACGAAAAAAGGGGATACGTCGGATGAAATTAGAAATGAAGGAATTCTCGGAAGAACAACTGCCCGAGATGGTGAAAATTTGGAATGACGTTGTAGAGGAAGGAATCAGTTTTCCCGGAGACAAAGCGCTTTCCGAACAAGAAGCTTTGGAAATGTTCCGTGAGCAGACTTCTACTGTTTGCGTCACACTCAATGAAAAGGTGGTTGGTGTTTACATTCTGCATCCCAATAATTTCGGCCGGTGCGGCCATATTGCAAATGCTTCGTTTGCGGTTCGGAAGGGTTACCGGGGAGAGGGAATCGGCCGGCAAATGGTGCGTCATTGCCTGGAGCACGCGAAAGAAAAAGGTTTCCGGGGACTTCAGTTTAACGCTGTAGTGGCTACCAATCAGGCGGCGATTCATCTTTATGAAAGCTTGGGTTTCAAAAGAATCGGTACGATCCAGGACGGCTATCGCTTAAAAGACGGCAAATTTGAGGATATCCATATTTTTTATTATTATCTGGGCGAGTGAGAATGACACTGTTCGGCTTCATGGAACAGAACTTTATTAAAAGGTGAAAAGGCTTAAAATAATCAAAGAGCAAAAGGAAGCATGGTTTTAGGGGCTTCTTTTTGCTCTTTTTCTTTAGAAAGTCAGCACCGGTGAGCACAAAAGAAACTTTCTGTGACAGCTTTAAGAAAACTATCGCAGAAAAAATAGACGAAAAAGGAATTTGCGAAAAGTGTTGAGAAAACAAGCACTCTGACGCTCAAAAATTGAGATAGCGGGCACCGACGGAAGCGGATTCTCAAAAACTTTTTTAATAGGTTTTTCCATAGGTATGGATAAACAGCACCTACGATATTCGCCTTTCCAAAATCGAATGGCGGGCTAGGCGGCCGGACAAACCATTCCACGAGCTTTAACGTCTGACATCTTTTCTTGAAAGCGGATAATGGTACCCATCCTTTGGAATAACAATAACAAAGGGGGAATGATTGTGACGCCGCTCAAGGAACTGTATGAAGAATTCGTGAGGGAAAAAACAAAAAACGCTTCTCAAAATGAGTTGGATTGCCTTCTCCATCCACACAAACATCCTGTGGTGTGGAAGGTGGGAAAATGTGACTGTAGCTTGGATGAAACACCGAAATGTCAGGCGAGTTGCCTATTCAACGCGATTCAAATCGGAAACGACGGAGAACTTTCGATTAATGAGGATTGTGTGGGATGTTCCGCCTGTATTGATGCATGTCAAGCAAAAAAACTGGTGGCCAGTAAGGATATTTTGCCGGCGATGAAAGCTGTTTTAGATAGCGATCAGATGGTTTACGCTTTGGTAGCGCCTGCCTTTATCGGCCAATTCAGTTCAGAAGCAACTCCCGGGATGCTTCGCAGCGCGTTTCGGAGTATTGGATTTGACGGTATGATAGAGGTAGCTATTTTCGCAGATATTCTGACACTGAAAGAAGCGTTGGAATTTGATCGTAATATTAAGACAGAATCCGACTTTCAGCTGACCAGTTGCTGTTGTCCCATGTGGATCGGAATGATCCGAAAAATTTACCATCAGCTGATGCCTCATGTACCGGGAGCGGTATCTCCTATGATTGCATGTGGGCGTACTATCAAGAAGCTGCACCCCGGCGCTGTAACGATTTTTATTGGGCCGTGTATTGCAAAGAAAGCGGAGGCAAGAGAAAAAGATTTGCAAGGGGCGGTAGATTATGTGCTGACATTTCAAGAGATGAAGGATATTTTCAACGCTCTAAAGATAAAACCTGAAAATATGAAGGACCAGAAGCGGGAGTATTCCTCTAAAGCTGGAAGAATTTATGCGAGGACAGGGGGTGTGAGCCAGGCGGTACGGAGCACCTTGGAAAAACTGGCACCGGAAAAAAGTATGGTGATAAAAACTCGACAGGCAGACGGTGTGTCCGCCTGTAAAGAAATGATCAACAGCCTTTTACAAGGAAAAGGAGGAGCTAATTTTTTTGAGGGGATGGGATGCGTAGGCGGCTGTGTCGGTGGACCCAAAGCGGTAATCAACCCAAAGTTAGGTTGCAAAACAGTGGAAGCTTATGGGGAAAGAGCCCAATTTGAAACTCCGATCGAAAATCCTTATGTACTTGAGCTGCTGAAACGCCTGGGATTTGACACTGTCGAAGGTCTTTTGTCCGACCATGAACTGTTCACACGAAATTTTTGAAACCGGAGCGTTTTTGGAATAGCTTGGAGTTTGGCGCAACAGATGACGGGCAAATATACCGGATGAAGCCTTCAGCAGGTAAGACTGGCGGTAGCCAGACTGGTGCCGGCATGGGCTGGTAGCGGATAAACCGGAGGCAAAGTACCGGCGGCCGGC
>CAUFXR010000021.1 GCA_959596515.1 uncultured Oscillospiraceae bacterium | reverse complement strand
TGCTTATTGGGAATTCTCTCATTTTGACTTGTACTATTTTTATTCTAGCAGCAGGCTTCTCCCAATGGAGCGGTAAAAGCGGTAAACTAGGTCGCCTTAATTTTTAGCGCTTTGGCGGCATCTCGAAACTTTTTAGAACCTTTTTTAAAATTGTCCCCCCTGTGGATGTCCAACCCCTAAAAGGGCAAAAGCAGAGGCCCGCCTTTTTGCTAGCAGGACAAAAATATAAAGATTCTGTTAGCCTTTCCGTGAGGAGAGTTTTCATAATGGCTTTCTGGATGCCGCTTGTATCAGCAAAAATTAAACGGTTTTCCGGACAATTTGAACACTATCCTGATACATAGTGATTTCAAATTTTGAGCGAGAGCTCGGCATGATAGCTGTGGTATATTCAATCAGACGATCTTTCGCATCCTATGTGGAACGACACAACAGAAAAGCTGGCTCTCCCGGTTTGCTTTCCTCTTTGGTCATAGTAACCGCCTCATAGGTTTCCACTGCGCGATATGGTTGCAAATGATAGCGTTCGGAGAGAATCGCGTACAGGGCGTTGTTTTCCAAACGTTCCCATGATAAATCAGGGCACAGATCCACCGAAAGATAAGTCTTTTCGATTATCATCGGACGGTTATTGGCCAGACGCAGCCTAACAACCTCGATCAGCCGATCTGACTGGAATTCGCTGAGCGCACAGGAAACGGATTCGCGGTCGACAAGGCGGTAGCTCAAAATGCGGGAAGAAGGGGTTAACCCTAACTTTTTCATATCCTCGGTAAAACTGTAAAGACTGCCGAGCTGTCGGGAAACCTTAGGTTCCGCAATAAAAGTTCCCAAACCTCTGCGCCGGTTGATCAGCCCCTGTTGTTCCAATTGATGAAGGGTAAGGCGAACCGTAGTTCTGCTAATATGATAATTTTGGCAGAATTCTTGCTCAGAGGGAAGCATGTCGCCCGGTTTTAAATTTTTGTTTTGCATTTGCTCTTGAATCACATCCAAAAGCTGGAGATAAATAGCGCGTGATGCTTTTGGATCGAGCTCTTTGGTGAAATCGAACGCCATTAGTATTTCCCCTTTTTCCTGTATCAATAGTTTCTTTATTTTATCCTGGATTTGACCTTATCCGAAAAAACTGGACTTTCAGCTTTTGAAAACTATGGCAACCATTTAAAAACCGAAATGCAATCAACGGTTGTTTGAAAGAAAAGTTTTCAAACCCAAATGCTACCACTTATTGATTGAGATTTTTCTCGGATAAAGTTGCTGTAAAAGCTTAAAAAATTACTGACCGGGAATGGAAAAGCCTTATGGATTACCGCTTTGGCTACAAGCTTACGAGAGCAAGATCAGACATGGAACCCAAATAACGCAGAGAATCTGGTGGATAGTGATGACAAAAAATATTGGCGCTTTCATAGAGAATCGTGCCATGGACACTCTCCTCTGAAAATTTTTATTTTAACCCTAAGACTACTGGAGTAGATCGGTAACCAATACCCATACGGTCGATTCCCATGTCAATTAACTTTAAGAAATGCTCTCTGGTACGAATACATCCGGAACCTTTTACCTTGGCTTTTCCCTCAGCGGCTTCCATCATCAGGGACACCACTTCTTCCGTAGCGCCTACGCAGGGGCCGCCGGTGTAAAAGCCTGTGGAGCTTTTTACGAAATCCGCTCCTGCCGTCACAAGCACTTTGGTGGCCTGCAAAATCTCATCTTTAGTCAATGCGTCAGTTTCCATGATAACCTTCACCGCGGTACCATATTTATGACAGGTATCGCACACGGCGCGGATCTCTGATTCCACTGCATCCCACATTCCGCTGCGGATCCAACCATAGTTGGCGACAATATCCAACTCAAAAATATCGCCGCGCTTGCAATATTCCTCTGCCTGCATGCATTTACAGGCGGTTGTGGACAACCCAAAGGGAAAATCGCATACTACGCAAATTTTCGTATCGGTACCTTTGCAAAGCTCCGCAGCAATGTCTAAAGAAGAAGGATTGATACAAACTGTGCGACAGCCAAAATCAATTCCCTCCTGTATGTATTTTCGAATTTCCTCTTGAGTAAATTCCGGCTTTAGTACCGACTGGTCAATGTAGGAGGCCAACTCCTTTACGGTCATTTCACTCGCTTTTTTTGTAGGTTTCATTTCTCAATTACCCCGATACCCTTCGATGGGTATCCACTCCTTTCTCGAATTTATGGTTAGATTTGCTGGTCGTGCTTTTCAATTTGCCGCAAAAAGCACCTGATTATTTGAAATGTATTATAATGTATTATAATGTATTTTACTGAAATGTCAACCAGGTAAAATTAGCAGAATTTTATGATCAAAATTAAAAACAAAATAAAGCTGCGGAAGTAAAGTTTAAAGGATTTTATTTAAAAAATCATAATAACTAAAACAAGTGATGATAAATTACATTTGCAGCAGCTTGCTTTTCGTACGGAGCTTGTTTTTTAAACGCATAATGAAACTACCATTACAGAGCGGTAGTATACTTAAGATCACTGGGTAATGTCCTGTGAAAAGCCGAACCCAAGAGACAGCGTTCCTGATGGTGTAACGCGGGGATAAGAAGATATACGCATTTAAGCCGAGAGCACTTATCAGTTTGCCAAGCTGATACAGGTACCAGCGCTATTCCGTAAGGGAAACGAAATCGATGCAGTATCACGGCTTGGTTGGTTGCCGCAAAAGGGGATCCTCAATCGGATGCCGTTGTGCGGAGGGTCCATCATAGTTTCAAAACACATAAACAGGAAATCCCTTTTGAAATGTCCTCCTTATCGTAATAAATTTTTCGATGCGACGTGTTACTTCCTCGGCGCCTGGAATTTACTTTCTTTACTTTCTCTTTTACGGTTCCTGACTTTCTTTTACACAAAGCACACAGGAGCATAAGGGAAAAATTTGAAATGGAATATGAGACGTAATATTTAAAATTTTTAACTTTCATCACGTTTTAAAATTCATATTTCAGCCTATAGACATAAAATTTGGGGTGTGTTATAGTGATAACAGATATTTTTTTTATTTTTCATCGATAAATTTTATACATTAATAAAGCAGGAGAAAATTTATCATGACAGATTTCAAGGACATTGAGTTTGAGCTTTACGGCAATTTGATCCAAATGAGGAACATTTTGTCTTATTATAACCCAGAAGACGAAATGATCGGCGATTTGAGGGAATGCTCTGAATTAATAAAAACAAAAAAATACCATGTCGCCGTTGTAGGAGAGTTTCGAAGGGGAAAGTCCAGTCTCATCAACGCCATTCTGGGCCTAAAAGTTTTGCCATCTGATGTTACACCGACGACCGCTACCATCAATCGCATAACCTTCGGCACGGAACCCGAGGTTACTATTTATTATAAGGACGGCCGCAAAGAGACGGTCGCCATAGAAGAACTGCAGAACTATGTAACCAAGCTGAACAGCGAGCTGGAACAAAGGGCTTTGAGTATTCGGGAGGCGGTGGTATCGTATCCCACGGTGATCTGTCAAAACCATGTGGATATTATCGACACACCCGGCCTCAATGATGACGAGAGCATGACGAACGCGACCCTAAGCCTGCTTTGCGATATTGACGCGGTGATCGTAGCCGTTTCCGCTCTGTCTCCATTCAGTGAAGTGGAAAAGCGATTTGTCGCTGATCTGATTTCCCGGGATACGATCTCGGATATTATTTTTGTTGTTACTTTTATTGACCAAGTGGACGATGAGGATTTGCCGCGGCTGCTGGAAAACATCCAGCAAAGGATCCAGCAGATGACCATGGAGGAAATTCGGAAAAAATACGGAAATCAGAATGAGATCATCGCGAAAGCGGAAAAAATCCTGCTCGCCCGTTTCAAAATGTTTTCAGTTTCTTCCCAGCAGGCGCTGCAGTCTTTTGTGACCGGGAACCGAAAACTGCTGAAAAGCAGCCGTTTTCCCTTTTTCAAGGAGGAATTGTTTAAAATTTTGACCGCCCAGCAAAGCATTCATGTGGTGGAACGAGTATCCTCTACGATTCATCGGGCGGCCCAAAAATTCGATCAGATTTATCAAGGAAAATTTGATGTTATAGAGTCTCGGATTGAAAAATTGCAGAGAGCCCTTTCCCTCTCAAAGGATTACTTCAGCGGTAAGAATAGTTTATGGAATGAGCTTTGCGGAAAACAGGAAAAGGCACTCGATGAGATTTTAAAAAACACTAACGATGCCCAGTGGGGCCTGAAAAGCCTGTTTATCGAGAATTTGTATCAGGTCAGGGAAAATGAGGCGGACCGGATTGCTAGCGCCCTGGAAAGCGGCAAGACGCAATGCCTCAGAAAAGCGGAAGGATTCACGAATGAACTGTGGGGAAAGCTTCAGCAGCTTTTAAAAGAATGTCAGGAAACGGTACTGGCCTACAGAAAAGACTTTTACAACAGTGTTCAGCCGCTGGTATGTCAGGATGTGGTCTTGACCAGGCAGGAAGAATTCCAGGAAAAAATGGAAAAAAGGATTACTGAAATTCCACAGGTTTCGTTCCGCTTTGAGGGTGATCTTATCCCCTGTGTTCCCAAAATTGAGCACTGCAACCTTATTGTTTTTATTGAACCGCTGATTCATCAGTCTATCACAGCCCTATGCGGCCGCTATCGAGATTATCAGAAAAAAGCTCTGGCCGCCCTAAAGGAAGAGCTTTCTTTGGACGACGCGCTTTCCCAACAGGCGGAAGACTCGCTAAAGTCCCAGCTGGACAGTGCCCAGAAGGAACTTCTGGTATGCCAGGGAAATTATGAATTGCATCGGGCCATGATTCTGGGATTGGTGGAAAGCACAGAATATTTCCGGACACAATGCAATGGGCAGGGCAAGGAAAATCCCAGTGCGTCAGCCGCGCAAAACGAAGAAACCGAGGAGATGATGGAAGGATGATACACTGCTTCAATTGCGGATGTGAACTTCCGGATAACGCGCGGTTTTGTGTGCGCTGTGGCACAAAAGTATCGGAGCCATCGCCCAATCCCACGTGCAAGATATGCGGAAACATACTGCAGCCAAACGCTATTTTCTGTACCTACTGCGGCGCCAGAATTCATCCCGGCAGCACTGCTTCCGTCGTCAGCGCCTCGGGAGCCTCTGAGGGGATTTCCCCCGCTGTCCCTGCCGCACCCGCTGTACCCGCCGCACCCACCGTACCAGCCGGCACCATAGAGGAAAGTCAGTCTCAGCCGGACAGTCCCGCCTCTTCGGGGACAAACGAAACGGCCGGCGGCGCCTCGGAAGCCTCCGAGGGGATTTCACCCCCCACACCATCTGTCCCTGCCCCACCCGCTGTCCCCGCTGCACCCGCCGGCACCATAGGGGAAAGCCAGTCTCAGCTGGATAATCCCGCCTCTTCGGGGACAAACGAAACGGCCGGCGGCGCCTCGGAAGCCTCCGAGGGGATTTCACCCCCCACACCATCTGTCCCTGCCCCACCCGCTGTCCCCGCTGCACCCGCCGGCACCATAGGGGAAAGCCAGTCTCAGCTGGATAATCCCGCCTCTTCGGGGACAAACGAAACGGCCGGCGGCGCCTTGGAAACCTCTGAGGGATTTTCACCTGCCGCACCAGCCGTCCCTGCCGCACCAGCCGTCCCCGCCGTACCTGCCGTACCAGCCGTGCCCGCCATACCAGCCGTCCCCGCTACACCAGCCGGCACCACTGCCCCCGCCGGCACCATAGGGGAAAGCCAGTCTCAGCCAGACAGTTCCGCCTCTTCAGGGACAAACGAAACGGCCGGCGGCGGGCAAAATCCTTCTTTGGCGTTCAGCCCGGAGGGAACGCCTACGGCCGCTTTCGAGGGTTCTGGATCAGCAGGATCTCAAGCCGTTCCGGTCCAGATGAAAACCTGCACAAAATGCGGAACAGCGCTGGAAAACGATGTCCTCTTCTGTAAAACCTGCGGGACCAAGCAATATCTCTGGATCCAGCCGCCTAATCCGAGAACCGGCGAACTGCTGATGCAATTTAAAAACTGCCAGTATATCCGTCTGCAGCTCATGAAACAGGTAGGGGTGCTTTCGGTTTACGATGATAAGCTTTATTTCGAACCTTCCTCTGGAATGCCGCACATGCTTTTATTTTCCGAGATTACCGGGGTGATCCCTTCATCCACTCTGGTGGGAAACAACGGGATCCGGATCAATACCAAAAAGGGAAAATCCTATACCTACGGATTCGAAACTCTTGAGCAGGACTCTGTCCCCTATTTGTCAGGACTGCTTATGAACTATAAATACTAAGGGAAACAATGAGGTGAAACTATGGGAGAACAAATCAGCTTTGGAACCTTTTCCAGTTATCGGCAGACCGTAGCGGAACTGCGAGATGCTTTTATCAACTTAAAAGGGTTCTGCGAAACGCTGGGAATGAAAAACGCTTCCGACTCAATTGACGAACTGATGAGAAAATCCGCGGAGGATGCCTTTAGCATCGCGATTGTGGGAGAATTCCGCCGGGGGAAGAGTACACTGATTAACGCTCTTTTGGGCAAGGCGATTCTTCCCTCTGACGTTTTGCCGACCACGGCGACTTTGAACCGGGTCACCTATGGGATCACTCCGTTTGTAAAAATCGAGTATAAGAACGGAACGACAGAGGATATTGATATCAATCAGCTTTCGGATTATGTGACAAAGCTTACTGAGGAATCGGAACAGCGGGCTCAGACGATTCGGCAGGCTACGGTATATTATCCGGTCAGCTACTGTAAAAACAATGTGGATATCATTGACACACCCGGTTTAAACGACGACGAAAACATGACGGAGGTAACCCTTTCCGTACTGCCTCAAACGGATGCCGCTTTATTTGTGATTATGGCCCAATCGCCGTTTTCCGAATACGAACGGGATTTTTTGGAAAACAAAATGCTGGTCAGCGATATCGGCCGGATCATCTTCGTGGTCACGCGGATCGACTCGTTTGACGAGGAAGACGCAGACCGGGTCATTCAAAACATTTCCGATCGGATCAAGAAATACGTGATGGAAAAGGCGAAAAAGGTTTTGGGAGAAGATTCCGAGGAATTCGCCGCCTATCAACGGAAGCTAGGGTCCATCAAAGTACTGGGCGTATCCGCGAAACAGGCGCTGAAAGCCAAAAAGACGGATGACCGGGATCTTTGGGAGCAAAGCCGGTTTGGCGCTTTCGAAACCGAGTTGGAACGCCTGCTTACAGAAGACCGGGGCGCCATCTCCCTGCAGGTTCAGGTGAGCAAGATCCTGTCGGTTGCTTCCGAGATTATAAAAACCGTAGAGCTTCGAACCGGCGCCCTGCAGATGAGCGAGGAGGAATTCAATCAAAAGCACGCGGAGGCCAAGGAAAAAATCTCGCAAATCAGGGAGCGGAGAAAAACTGAGTTTGACCGTATCGATATTTCCGCGCGAAACGCCTATGAAGACATCCGCCACCAGGCGGAAAGCTTTTGGAAAGAATTGACGGATAACGCCTGCCGCGTGATCGATGACGAGCCTATTACAGAGGCCGACATCCAAAAGGATCAGATTGCCGCCACTCAGGAAGCTATTTTGGAGAAAATCAAAAAATCCACCGAGGACTATGGGCAGCTGCTCACGGAAAAGATGCAGAACTCCATCACCACAGCCCTTGGTAACGAAGCAGAACGTCTGCAGGCGTTTCAGGAAGATTTCTACCAGTCGATTTCCCAGGTGCAGTGCGAATTCGGCGGCCTTTCTGAGCGCGGCTCCTCCTCTGTGAGCGAGATCGTGGTCGGAACTTTCGCCGAGTCGTTTCTGATGATGGGTTTAGGCGGTGCTTATCAGGGATTCAAGCAGGCCGGCTGGAAAGGCGCTCTGGTGGGCGGCGCGGTAGGCCTGGGCGCGAGCTACGGCGGAGTTCTTTTGCTTTCTTCTCTGGCGATTCCTTTTTCTTGGCCGGTTATACTCGCCGTTGGATTGGCCGGAACCTTGGCCAGCCGTTTCGCCATCGGCAAGCTGTTCAATAATACGGAAAGACAGATTTTGAACTTCCGTGAGAAGCTCAAGGAAGCTATCACCGCGAAGTTTGAGGAGATGGCCGGGGAAAATAATATGGCCAAACAGGTGGAAGATCAAATCGCCACTGCCTTCAACGCTCTAAAACAGCGCATTGACGAGGAAACCGAAACCATTCTGCAGGATACGGAGAACACCTTGGTGGATCTGCAGACCAAGGTCGCGGAAAACAAGGTGCTGGCGGCGAAAGAGCAGGAAAGTTTAACACAGATGGTGGAAAAGGTCGCCCGCATCACAGAGACGGCCGCTGGGCTGAACGAACAGATTCTCGCGGTACTTTCCAAATAACGGGAGGGATAAGAATTATGGCTTTGACACAGGATCTGGCCTATCATCAGCAGAAAAATCCGACCAATGAGGTGGATATCAGTTTTCAAAACTATGTTGCGAACCGCAGCCGGAAATTCGAAAGGCATTTGGAGGGGGGAATCCCCGATTACGCCTACGCTTCAGACTTTACCTTGCGGCAAAAGATCAAATCAATCCCCGGCGCTTACCACTTCTTTAAAGTCTTTAACAATCAGGTTGTTCCTTTGATGAAACAAAAATACAATCTGTCCGCGGCTAAGGTGTCTCCCGCTCAGTTCCCGCATATCTATGAAATGGCGAAAAGCTGCGCCAGCACCCTGGGGATCGGGATTCCTTCCGTCTATATCGAACCAAATTTAGCGGAACTGAACGCCTTCACCTATGCGACTGAAGACGCGGAGCCTATGATTGTCATCTATTCGTCCATGCTGGAGCGCTTTTCCCCAGAGGAATTAAAAGCCATCATCGGCCATGAGTGCGGACATATTCACAATCTCCATAGCGTGTACAATACGGCCGCCAGTGTACTTTTGACCTCCTTTCAGAACACCCTGCTGATGTCAATCCCCGGGATCCAGCAACTGATCAGTTTGATGAGCAAACCGTTAGAATACGCTTTGCTGGCCTGGAACCGGGCCGCAGAAGTCACCTGTGACCGGGCGGGAATTATCTGCGCAGGCGAGGTGGAGTCCTCCCTTTCCAGCCAGGCGAAGATAATGAGCGGCGGCATTTTAAATCAAGAAACACTGAATATTGACGAGTTGCTGAAACAGTATGACGTTTTGCGGGAAAATCCGGTCCGGTTCTATGAGTGGACACTGAAACATCCTCTTGCGGTGCGCCGGATCATGGCGGATAAGGAATTTATAAACAGTCAGGTCTTTTACGACTGGCATCCGGAACTGAAAAAGCCTAACATGCGGCTTTACACCAAGCAGGAACTGGATGCCCGCTGCGATAAGATTATCAGCGTGACCAAAAGCGAAAAGAGGTGATTAGCGTGAAAAACTATGATGATCTGTCCTCGCGCATGCTGGTGGACTTTGAGGACGTGAAGGAAGGACTGGAGGAAATCCTCGATGACCTTCAAATTCTGAGAAACGACAGCTTTATTAAAAAGATCCTCAACGATAAGGATATCCAGCGGATTAAAGGCTGGGAAAGCCTCTTAAAGAAAAGGGCTTCTGACGAGTTCTCACTCGTGGTCATGGGAGATTTTAAACGAGGAAAATCCACGCTGATCAACGCGCTTTTGGGGAAAAACGTAGCTCCGGCGGATGTGTCTCCGGAAACTATGACCATTAACAAAATTTCTTTCGGCAGCGAGCCCTCTCGGGAAGCCATTTTGAAAAACGGGAAGCGTCTTCGCCTGAACGCCGACGAGTTAAGCAGAAGTGAGCTGGAACAGATTATCCAGCGGCTTCCCGCGCCGATCGATCACATTGAGATTCAGGAAAACCTTCCGATTTTAAAGGAAATCTCCATTGTGGATACCCCAGGGCTCGGCGATGTGCTGAAGTCCTTTGAGGAGCAGGTGCAGGATTATTTGAACCGCGCGGATGCCATCATTTATGTGGTTTCCGTACTGTCACCCTTATCGGAGTCTGAGCAGGCCTATCTTTGCGCCTCTATTTTGCCCCAGCGGTTCTCCAGCCTGATTGTGGCAGCAAATATGTCGGATTGCCTGGATACCGAGGAAGAAATCCAGCGGGTGAAAAAAGAGATTGTGCAAAGGGTCTCCGCTTTTTCGGAAAACGCCAGCGTTTACGCCGTAAGCGCCCTTGACGAATACTGCCGGAAGCTTTCCTACCGGCGTCCGAATCCTGAGCTGGGCGGCTTTTTGGAAAACTCTTTCTTAGAATTTGAATCTGATATTCAAAACGAGATCGTCCTGCAAAAGGATTTGATCAAAACACAGCGGGTGCTGGCGTTGGCGAAAGCCATGTCGTCAGATGTGCGAAAGAGGATTGAAGTGATCTCCAATATGCTGAAGCTAAACCGAGAGCAATTGGAGAAAGTCAGCCAGAAGTGCGAAGAGGAAAACGTCAATCTCCATCAGACTCTGCAAAAGAATCAGGAAGAGCTGAAGGCCACGATATCCGAATTGTTCAGCATCGCGCAAAATTGGATGGCGACGTTTTTAAACCGCTTGAAAGCGGAAATTCAGCAGGTTCAAAAGAGCGGGGAAACCGTACTGATTCAAAAATACTTCCAGTTTTATCTGATTGATACCGTACGGGAAGCGATTTTAAAGTGCTTAGAAGAGCACCAGAAAATTATCGAGGGAAAAATTCGGAATATCGCGAGAGATTTTTCCAACCAGGCTTTGTTTGATCATCCCGCCGAACAGCTTTCCGAGATCGCTGTCAACATCGCCGATATCAGCTGGACCGGCGCGGACACCGCCTCTTTTGTCTTGACAGAGGGCATTTATCTTTTGGGGTTAAGCAGCCAGCCGACAGGTTTGAGTTTTCTTGGCCAAACAATCGCCGGTTTTGTGCGCGAAAGCCGGATCAAGAACAAGCAGATGGACCTTTTAAAACCGGTTCTAGATGACTTTGGCACACTGGAAAATCAAATTTACGGACAACTCCGCCAAGCGTACGACAGCTTTTATGAGAAATCCTGTGAAAAGCTGGAAGAGAGCTTTTCGCAACAGATTCAGGCCTCCCGGGAAGCTGTTCAGCAGGCGATTGACGTAGCGAACCAGGAGCAGGTAAAGGCTGAAAATGTGGAAACTCAAATACAAAGCGCTTACCGTATTTTAAACCAGATCGACCAAATCATCGAAAAATATCAGTAAGCTATCCTGAAAACTTTCATTTCCCGTTTTCCTCGGTGGCTTCGCCGGTGGTCTCATCTTTCGTCTTTGTTGTAATTGCAACCGGCATGAGACTCCAGCGAACCCCACCGGAATTTAACGTTGTATTTTAGCCTGAGCTGGAATTTCAACCAAGATCCGGATTTCAGTTTTAGCGTAACCCCAAACCAGGGATTGGGTTTCAGCCCCAGCGCAGGTTTCAACCAGGGGCTGGGTTCTAGCTCCAGTGCAAGTTTAAACCAAGATCTGGGTTCAGCTCTAGCGTAAGCTAAAACCAAGATCTGGGTTCAGCTCTAGCGTAAGCTAAAACCAAGATCTGGGTTCTAGCTCTAGCGTAAGCCTCAACCAGAGACCGGGTTTCAGCTTTAGCGTAACCCCAAATCTAGATTTTAGCCTAAGCTTTGCTCTACCCTGGCCTGGGGGCTTAAGCCGAAAGATGAACTCAGGTACGGGCCTACGCTCGCACGCAAATAAAAGTGTTAAACCATATTGCCGTAATCATCGAACGCAAAAGACGAAATCCCCGCAGACGCTTTCATGTTTTGGCGCCTGCGGGGATTTTCCATTTTCCCCTGGAAGCAAAAGCTTTTGAGACTTCCGCGTAAATGGGGATTCCTTTTCGTTCCGGGCAATAACGCAAGCGGAGCCTCACAGCTCATTGGCTGCGAGGCTCCGCTTTTCATGATCGGAGAAGGAGTATTATCAAAAAGTAGAGTCCTTAGGAAAAGTCTTCATGATAAATAAATGGTTTCGCCAGTCTCACTGCTGCGGCGGATAGCGTCGATCATGCGAATACTGACGGCGGCGTCTTCGGTGTGTACGTAGTTCTGGCCACCGGAAGAGATCGCCTGATAAAATTGATGAATCAACGCGCTGTGGCTGCTTCCGTAGTAGGTTTTCCCGATAGAGGGCTTGCTGTCCTCGGCTAAGAGTATCAGCTGTCCCTCAAAAGAAAGCTTCCACAGCTTTTCGCGATCCAGCAGGAAAGCGGCATTTTCACATTGCACCTTAATGCGGACACTTTGATTTTCGTAGTTTGCCACACTGGCGGTAAAGAAACCCTGTGCGCCGTTTTGAAAAACAATTTTAGCGGAAGCGGTATCCTCTACCTCCAGGCCGTAATCCAAGAGATGTCCGATTACCCCTCGGATCGAAAGAATTTTGCTGGGTGTCAGGTGCTGCATCAAGTCTAGGGTGTGAATCGCCTGGTTCATCATGCAGCCGCCGCCAGCGGTAGACATTTTTCCCCGCCAGGGCTTCGCGTCATAATAGGCTTTGCTTCTGGTCCAAGCCACAGAACCGTAAATTCCAGTGATCTCTCCGGTTTCCGGAGACTGCAGCTCCTGGCGCAGTGCCTGAATCGTAGGATTCAGCCGGTTTTGAAAGCAAACTCCAACCTTCACCCCAAAAGCGGATTCCAGTTCTGTGAATTTTTCGGCTTCTGGTACAGTCATCGCCATAGGCTTTTCCGTGAGTACATGGCAGCCGGCGCGGGCTGCGTCTTCTGCTACCGGATAGTGGAGATAATGAGGTAGGCAGACATGGACACAGTCTGGCCGGATAACTTCCAGCATTTCCCGATAGTCAGTAAAAAAGGGGATGTCGTCTTTTGGCGGACGCAATGTGGAATTGATATCGCAGATTGCCGCGAGACGGGCATCCGATTGTTCTTTTATGGCCTTTACGTGGACAGGACCTATGTCCCCCAGGCCAATGACGGCAGATCGCAGCATCCGAATCCCCCCTTTTGGTGAAAGTTCTCAAATTGGCTGATCGAGTATTAAAAAACAGTGCATCCTAAAATGAAATATTCTAGAGACGGGTGTTCTGAAACGGGCTCACGGGAAACAACAGCGTGCTCAGACGCACAGAATGTTACGCCGGACACGGGTGTTCTGAAACGGGCTCACGGGAACCAGCAGCGTGCTCAGACGCACAGAATGTTACGCTGGACACAGGTGTTCTGAAGCGGGCGCACAAGAAGCAATCACTCTGAAGCGGTTTGTTCGGATCCGTTTCTTCCTCAAAGACTTGAAAGAAACCAATTATCCTGGAACAGAGTCTTCAGATGGACTTATTGTGAAGTAGGCGAATGAAAGGAACCTGCTGTGAAACAGATTGGTTTCCGATAAACTCTTCTGCGGCGGAAAATTCCGAAACAGGTCAGCCTTTTACCGCACCGGAGGTCAAACCTTCGATGAGCCATTTCTGAACCAAGGCGAACAGAATTACCACAGGGATCGTTACCACTACGCCCATGGCCATGATGCCGCCCCAGTTGATCGTGCCGATACTGCCGATCAGCTCGCCGATAATCAGCTGAACGGTCTTGGCCTGATCAGAACTGGTCAAAATCAGGGCATACTGATAATCGTTCCAAGCGAGGATAAAGGAGTAGATAGTAATAGCGACTAGGCCGCCCTTCGCCAGCGGAAGAATAATGTTCCAGAAGGTTCTAAACCGACCGCAGCCATCGATAGCGGCTGCTTCTTCCAGTTCTGCAGCGATTCCTTTAAAGAATCCGCTCATCATCCAAACGCATACGGGGATAGAGCCAGTCAGATAGATGCAGACCAAACCGATTTTTGTGTTCAAGATATGCATGGCGCTGGCCATTTTATACCAGGGAATCATAATGACAGGGCCCTGGAACATTTGGGCGATCATCAAAAACACGATAATCGCGTTGATACCCCAATAGTTCTTTCTGCCAATAGCATATCCACCGGTAGCCGCGAAAAACATGGTAATAATGGCGGTAACAGCGGCGGTAAATAGAGAGTTACTCAGATAATGGAGCAGTTTGTTTTGATCGTTGAAAGCGTAAATATACGCTTCGATGGTCGGCTGCACCGGGAGAAGGTGAAGCTCATAGGAAAAGATTTCCTCGTTGGGTTTAAAGGTACAAAGAACAAGCCAGATCATAGGAAAGAGGATGATGAACATGACGATGGCAAGGCCTATGTAGAAAAAGAGATTCGCAAGAGGTTTTCTTTTCTTAGTCATATTCTCACAGCCTTTCCGTATATTTCCGATAGAATTTCAGATAGATGACGATGAAAATGGTCATGACTAGCATCGCGACAACAGCGACCGCGGCGCCGACGCCCATTTCAAAGCTTCGGAACGCTTTCATATATACATAAACCGGCAAAATACTGGTAGCATAGCCGGGACCGCCCGAAGTTAAGGTCCAAATTGTTTCGAATTTTGTCCAGGTGGCAACCATACTGGTCAGCGCGGTTACCATGATTACTGGAGAAAGCAGAGGCAGCGTGATGTGCCAGAAACGGCGGAAGGGTCCCGCGCCGTCCACATAGGCGGCTTCGTAAAGATCGCCTGGGATTCCCTGTAAACCCGCCAGGAACATCAGCGTAGCGTAAGGAATACCTTTCCAGGTGGAAACAATCAGCAGGCAGATCCATACCGTGCTGGAATCCGCGAGCCAAACAATATCCAACCCGAACAGTTGGTTGATTAGTCCATAATTACCTTCAAAGATCCAGCGCCAGATCATACCGGCGATTACCATGGGGGTTACCCAGGGAACCATCATTAATCCGCGCCAAAGACCACGCGCTCTCATTTTCTGATTTAACAATACAGAAATCGGAATCGCGAAGATATATTGCAGAACTGTAGAGCCGAGTACCCAGATAACGCTGTTCTTGAACAGGGTCCAGAAGTTAGAATCCTGCGTAAACAGTCGGATATAGTTGTTGAATCCCACGTACCCGCCGCTGAAGCGGTCAGTGAGAATCCAGTTGGTAAAGCTGATTCGAACAGTATCGATGATTGGATAGATCTGAAAAATGATTAAGTAAAGCAGGGTAGGAAGAATCATTAAATAAAAGAAATAGTTCTGCTTTAAGGTAAAACGTGAAACCCGTTTTTCCTTTTTCATAGGTGAACCCTCCGATCATGCGAAAAATAAAGAGGGTGAAACGCTGCTATGATATACCAACGTGCTCACCCTGCGGTTTCCTGGTTGTTGTCAGCCGCCCTCAAGAAGAGGACGGCTGACCCTAGAAAGTGTAATTTAAGCAGTTTGCGCTTTGATTTCGTCGATACCTTGCTTAATCTCGTTATAGCAGGTTTCTACATCGATTTCTCCGTTGGTTAATTTCACCATCGCGCCCTGAACAACTTTTTCCATGGAAGGCTGATTGGTGATAATGGGAGCGGTGATACCAAATTCCTGGTTGGCCGCTTTGAACTCGTTGACCAGGCTGATGTGCTTGGCAGCGACATCCTCGCCGTAAATGTCAATGGCGAAAGTCTCGAGAGTATCGTCGGTGACATAGTCGACAGCGGGATAGTTCATGGAGGCGGCGATTTTGCCCAGGATCGGCTCAGACAGAGCGACTTCGATGTACTTGAAGCCAAGATCCTTCTGAGAAGAACCGGCGATCAGAGCGTAGCCACCAGCGGTGGTCATAACGGTAGAGGTATCAGCGGAAGGACCAGCCGGGAACGCGAAGGCGTGGGTCCAATCCATAGCCTCGTCGCCGTGAGAAATCAAGTTACCGGTGAAGAAAGAACCGGTGTGCATGATAGCGATGTTGCCTTCATTCCAAGCTTTGAACAGCTCAGGATACTGCCAGGCAGACTGGGCCTGAGGCATATAAGCGGACATATCAGCGAAGAGCTGCAGGGTCTCGATGTAAGCGTCTTTGGTTTCCTCGGAAGTGTCGTCAGGCTGGAAGCCGTTGGAAAGGGCAACCATTTCCAGATCACGGAAGCTGAACCGGCCCTCACCGCCGTTTGCCATGGCGTAGCCATATTTTCCGTCCATGCTGCCGATGGTTTCTACAGCTGCCAGAACGTCGTCCCAGGTTTTAAAGGTTGTGGGATCTATACCAGCTTCGTCGCACAGATCCTTGTTGTAGATGTGAGCGTAGGTGCAGAGCACGTGAGGAAGTCCATAGAGAACACCGTCAAAGGTCTTATACTCTAAGCCAACAGCGTCAAAGTTCTCCAGGGAAATCACATCGCTCTTCTCCAAATAGGGCTCAATGGGTTCCAGAGCGCCAGCTCTTACGGCGTTTTCTACCTCATTGATCTGGGTAACATCTGGATAGTCATTGGCCTGATCCATAACCAGAAGCTTGGCGTCCAGGTCAGTCCAGGACAGGAAGTTGTATTCTACCGTGGCGTTGGGATACTGATCCTCGAAAGCATCCTTCAGGTCGTTGGCAACTTCCTTTTCAATATCCGTAGTGCCGGGATAGAGAACACGCAGGGTACCGGACCAATCTTCGTTGCTGGGTTCTTCTGAGGATTCATCAGAAGTGTCGGTGGAAGAAGTAGTGCTGCTGTCGCCTCCAGTGGAAGCGGTGCCGCCGCTGTTGTCACAAGCGGCAAACACAGTGGCCGTCATAGCGGCTGCCAGAATGAGTGCAAGAACCTTTTTCATCTTAATACCTCCTAGAAATAAAAATTAAATTTGACTTTTAGGATAAACTCTTATCCTTATCGGAATAGAATTAACGGTCGTTCAAAGCCGCTGTCTCCTGTTCCGTAGTGTCTAATTCCAGATACTAAAACCTCCGTCTACCACGATGTTCGCGCCGGTCATGTAGTCGCTTGCCGGGCTGGCTAGAAGCAAAGCTGCGCCCTTGATATCCATCCCGAAGCGTCCCATGCGCCCCAGCGGAACCTTATCCCGGTAAGCCTGGGAATAGCCCTCGGGCTGATCGCCCTTGTCGAAAGCGCCGGGAGAAATACAGTTCACATAAACTCCATACTGAGACATAACAGCAGCCAAATCAATAGTATAGCCTACAACGCCGCCCTTTGCCGCGGCGTAATCCACCGGCTGCTCCATTTTATTGTGGATATGATAGGTGCGCCGGTCTCTGGCGAGAAAAGCGGAAATGGAAGCGATGTTGATGATTTTGCCGTAACCAGCTTTCGCCATCATGGTTCCCACAGCCTTGGAACAGAAGACCGAGCCGGTCAGATTGATGTCGATGAGGTTCTGGATATCGGCGGGATCACGCTTCAGAAAATCCCCTTCGGTTTTGCCGGAGCCGCCTCCCGCGTTGTTGACCAGAATATCGATATGGCCTTTCCAGGCCAGGGCGGCGTCAGCCATTTTCTGAACGTTTTCATACTTCCGCTGATCCAAAGGCAGAGCCAGGGTATCTACATGATATTTTTCTCCGATCTGCGCCGCGGTTTCCCGAATGGAATCCACATCCCGGGAGGTGATAATCACATCCGCTCCGGCTTCCGCGAAGGCACAGGCGATGTCGTAGCCCAGCCAAGCGTGAGCGCCGGTTACGATGGCGACTTTTCCATCCAACCGGAACAGCTCGAAAACACTTCTGTCCATACAGTTTCTCCTCCTATCCTTATTGATTATTATTGTTTATGGCAGGAATAAATGCTTGATTCGGTACGGAGAGGGAGCATTACAGACCTTTAAACAAGCGGATTTTTTCCAGAGCCAGCTGGTACCCGGCCTCTTTCGACGGCCCGAACAGATTAGGAATGGTGTACTTGAAATCCTGGGGAGCCTGAGTTTTAATGTAGGTTTTACCAAAGGCGGCTACCAGTTCAGTACAGATATTCACCTTGGCGATGCCGTGCTTTACAGCCTCCTGGACGTCTTTTTCCGGCGTACCGGAGCCGCCGTGGAGCACAAGGGGAATGGAGACCTCTTTGGTAATATCGATTAGCCTTTGAATGTTGATTTTTGGCGTGAAGGTATAGAAACCGTGGGCCGTGCCGATCGCGACCGCCAAAGCGTCTACGCCGGTTTGTTCCACGAAGCGGGCCGCCTCTTTGGGATCGGTCTGATTCGCTTCTTCTTCCGAAACATTGACGGTTCCCTCGTTACCGGAAAGCTTACCCAGCTCCGCTTCTACCGTAACACCGGTACGGGCGGCGGTTTCCACCACTTTGCGGGTAATCTTCACGTTCTCCTCGAAAGGAAGCATGGAAGCATCAATCATGACCGAGGTAAATCCGGCGTCAATGGCCTCGCAGATGAAATCGTAATCGGTGGCGTGGTCCAAGTGCAGGGCTACCGGCACTTTCGCGTCAGCCGCGGCAATCTTGGCGATCTGGGCTAAATATTTGACGCCGTCGCAAAAATCGCACTCAATTTTTCCGGCCTGCAGGATAACAGGAACGTTTTCTGTTTCCGCCGCATGGATAATAGCCTGGGCGGAGTCCAAAGACCAGAATTCAAAAGCGCCTACCGCGTATTTTTCCTTCTGGGCGGTAACCAGAAGCTCTTTCATTGTGGTTAAAGCCATGGGAACGTCTCTCCTTATAAAATTTTGTGGGATTCCTTTAAGATCTCCACACACCGCTTGGCGTAATCCCCGATCCAGCCGGGAAGTTCGCCTTCGTGGGGCATAGAGGTGTTTTCACAAACGCCGCGCGCTTTCAGTGCCAGACCTAATAGACGGAACAGGGTGGAGGTCTGGGGACGCTTGCTCATACATTCTGTGACACAGTCCTGAAGCCGGGTGATGTAGGTTTGAATTTCATAGACCTTTTCCCGGTTTCCGGCCTGAGAGTACTCCCACAGCTTGACAAAGGGAAGTGGATCGATTTGGATCAGGCTGACCACAAAGCCGGAAGCGTCGGCAAGCAGGCTTTCTCCCAAGAGAACTTCCTTGCCCTGAAAGACATAAAGGTCATCCCTGGCCCTGAAGTGATCCAGCAGGGATAAAAAGCGTTCTCTATCACCGCTGGAGTCTTTGATACCCACCACGTTTTCATGCTGAACCAAATCGGAGATCAAACCTTCATCCAATTTGACGCCGGTAAAGTCAGGAATATCGTACACCAGTACCGGCAGAGGGCTTTGATCAATAAAACGCAGGAAGATGTTTTTGATTTCCTCCTGAGAATAGTCAAAATATCCAGGCGCGGTCATTACGGCGATATCAGCACCGGCGTCCGCCATTGCCTTGGCGTTTTCCAGCATATCATTGAGGCCGCTCGCCATTACGCCGGCGAAAATGGTGGTATCCTCCTTTTTCGCGCTGACAGCGGCTTTGCAGATCTTGATTCTGTCCTTGCGGTCGAACCAAGGGCCTCTGCCAGTGCTGCCCAAAGCGAAGATACCCTTGCACCCAAGACCGGTCATCTCATTGCATACGGAAATCAAACCCTGGGTGTCCACCTGTCCCTGATCGTCGCAGGGGGTGACCACCGGAACTAAAATACCAAACTTTTTCATACGCAGATCACCTTTTCTTTGCTTGATAGGAAAGTAAAACAATTTGCCTGTTAGATTTACGCTTACATCTACTTCGTTAATTCGCGAAGTAAATTCAGAGACTGCTTCATTTCGGATAGAGGCTGTCGATAGTCGGCGGGTTCAATGCTGAGCTCACCGCGGTAGCCGATCTGTTTTAATGCTCTGATAAAGTGCATTTGCGATTTCTGATCGTATTCGAGAGGAAGACTTCTGCCCACCAATGCCGCCGTATGGGTATGATAAAGATCATCTCCGGCGGCCAGAATGCTGCCCGTGCTTTCTTTTTCCACCTGCATGTGGAAATAATCCGCCAGGGCCTTTACATTCGGATGATTGATTTTTCGGGCCAAAGCGACTCCTTCTATCACGGTTTTCATCAGGTTGGTTTCTGTGCTATTGATCGGTTCCAGCACGATCACCACATCAAACCTGGCGGCGATCTCGCCGGCCATATGGCCAAATTCTTCGAACTGCTTCCAGGCTTTTTCCATAGGGAACCCACCCGGGACGTTTCTGGCTCCGCAGCTGCCCAGTACCACCACCCGGTTGCCAAGCTTTTGGGCCCGGGACAGGGCTTTTTCACAGTAGACTGCGGCGGTTTCCAGATTTACGTCGTTTCCGGTGACCCGAACGGTCTTGGGAAGGAACATATTACTGGCCAGACAAGAAAGATTTTCTGCTTTCAGCTGAGCGAGAATTTTCTCAAAAGCCTCATCGGTTTCCGCCGCTATGGAGCACAGCGGCAACTCTATGTAGTCAAATCCAGCTTCCTTGACCTCTTTGATATAGCAGGAAGGCGCGCAATAACCGATTTTCATATCAAACGCCCCCCGCCTTAAATAGATTTAATTGGGGACGCTTCAATTTTTTCCTGAAGCAGTTTCCAGTAAAGATCCGCGTCGATAGGAAACTCAACAGTGGCGTCTGTCCAAGAGGATAGGTTTACGCCGTTAATCAGGGATAGGGCATTAATTCCTTCCGGTCCGGGAGCGATTAGCTGCTCACCGTTGAGAATAGCGTTGATCACATTTTGAATAATACCTTTGTGCTCAGTTTCTATCCCTTCCGGACGAATCACGCGGCGGTTACAGGCGGGACGGGCGAAGCCGGTACCGTGGTTTTCCGCTTCGGAACGGCTGAATACAGGTTCGGCGATAACATTTTCATCAAAGATAAAGGAGTCGCCGCCCTCGTAAACCAACCGGCCCATATCGCAGGAGACCTCTAAACGGTTGGTGCCGGGAGACTCACCAGTGGAAGCCAGCAGAGTTCCGGTAAAGCCTTTTTCGTATTCCATAAAGACGGAAACGTCGTCTTCAACCTCGATTTGGTGATATTTGCCACAGATCGATTTTGCCCACAGCCTTTTCGGCATACCAAAGATCCAATATAAAAGATCCATATTATGAGGACATTGGTTAATCAGCATCCCGCTGCCCTCTCCTAGCCAGGTGGCCCGCCAGCCGCCCAAGTTGTAGTAGGCTTGAGAACGGTACCAGTCGGTGCAGATCCATACGTAGCGTTTCAGGGCACCAAGCTCTCCACTGTGAACCATATCCCGGATTTTCCGGAACACCGGATTGGTGCGCTGGTTATGCATCATGGAAAATACGCGATCGGAACCTTTGGCGACCTCGAGCAGCTCGCTGACATTTTTGGTATAAACGCCGATTGGCTTGTCGCAGATCAAATGCTTTCCAGCTTTTAAAGCGGCAATACTGATGGGAACGTGGTCGTAATGAGGCGTAGTAACGAACACGGCGTCGATTTCCGGGTCAGCCAGCAGGCTGTCGCTGTCGCTGTAATAGCGGAACAGGTCGCCGTACTGCTCCTGAAATTTGGAAAGAACCTTGGGATCCCGGTCACAAATCGCGACCAGTTTGCCATTTTTCAGCTCGTGATTCACAAAAAATCCAAGGTATTTGCTGCCTTGAATACCCACGCCGATAATACCGAATCGAACTTCTTGCATAGGTTTTACAGCCTCCGATTCATTATTTTGTCTTAATTATACATACCGCTTTTGCAAAAGTCAACCCATTTCTTAAAAATAGTCCGACTATTTTTAAAATAAATATATTTAAAATTGTGAAAAATCAGTCTAATTTTACAATGATATTTCTTTTTTTCTGAATTAAAAGGGTGTAAAAAACGCCCGAAATTTGTGAATTGATTTTTATGGAAGATTAAAAAAAGACAACGAAAATTCAGTGATAATCAGGTGATTTTAAAAATCGTTTTTCGGATTTGCGGGGGTGAAGATTCCATAGCTTGACATTGCGACCAGTTTCGTCGTATAATAATTTCAATATAAAAAGTCGGTCCGATTTAAAATTTACTTTTTAAATTTGCCCGATTTTCTATGGCCGATCATAAGGTTACGCTCCAAATAACTGATAACGGAGAGACAAAGGATGAAAAAGAAACAGTATCGCTATTTACAAGTAAAGAAAGAGCTGTTCAATTACATTCAAGGCCTGCCTGATCAAACTCGGATTCCGCCTAGAACAGAGCTGGTGGAGCGTTTTCACGTTACCCGCACTACCGTAGACAGAGCAATCTCAGAACTGATCGGGAAAGGCTATTTGACATCAAAAATCGGCAGCGGTACCTATGTGGTTAAGGGAAAGACCAGTCCTCTGGAGCCAAACCAGACCATTGACAACTGGGGCTTGATTCTGCCGAATATCGCCAGAGATTCCTATCCTGAACTGGTTCGTGCGGTAGAAGACGTGTGTTGCGCCTCCATGATCAATCTGATTATCTGCAATACGGACAATGACAGTCAAAAAGAATATCGGTATATGCAGAAACTGATGAACTCCAATGTTTCTGGGATTATTATTGTGCCTGCCGTTAATAATGTGATGCTTGACGGTTACCGGGAATTAAGGGAGCGTGGGATCAAGTATGTGTTCTGCAACCGACGAGTGGAGGGACTGAACGCGCCGAAGGTAGTGGGTAATGACTTTTACGGCGCTAATTTGGTTACCAAGTATTTGCTGAGCAAAGGATGGAAAAAGCCGGCGTATATTTCTTTGCCTTATTATTCCACTTCGGAGCAGAGGTGTATCGGTTATCAAAGCGCCCTGTGCGAAAATAATATTCCCCTGCGAGAGGAGTATGTCATCTTTTCTGAAACCGCGGGGAAAACCCATAAAAAGCGGGGGTATGAAATGATGAGACAGCTGCTGGCTCTTCCAGATCCGCCGGATTCTGTGTTCTGTTTTAACGATATGCTGGCGGTAGGGGTGTATCAAGCTCTGGAGGAATCCGGCTTAACGCCTGGAAAAGATATTGGGGTAGTAGGTTACGACAACACCCACATATCCGCCGAGCTTCCGGTAAAGCTGACAACAGTCCGTTTTCCTTCCTATGAGATCGGGAAAAAAGCGTCTGAGATCTTATTGGATATGGTTAACGGCGTGGAGTACAAAGAAAATCATACCGTCATCTTTCAGCCAGAATTGATCATACGGGACAGCTGCTGAAACATTGCAGACTATAGAAAATGTCAATGGTATCTTTCGGTTGCTTTCATCGGGCCCGCTTTGCCGGCATGGTTTCGCTTGGCTCAGCCGGTTCCGGGTTGCTCTTAATTGCCGCGGAAAAGCCCCGAGGAGAATTCACTCTCCTCGGGGGCTTCTTTATTTATTGCGGAACGGATTGCCGGACGGAAATTTCCCCGTTTTGCCGGCAAAAATTATTGTAAGAACCAAGGCCCAAAAGGATCCCAGAAGAACTTGAGGGAAGCGGTAGGACAAGCCGGCGTGAACAGGCGGGCGTAAAGAGCTACGGGAGAGTAGTAGGGAAAGGCGGCGTGAAAAGGCAGACGCAAAAGGCCGCGGAAAGAGCGGTAGGACAAGCCGGCGTGAACAGGCGGGCGCAAAAGACCACGGGGAGAACAGTAGGGAAAGAAGAGGCGAAATAACAGCCGCAAAGGATCCCGGGAAGCGAAACGAAAAAGTTGATCGGTCAAATCCATTTCGCCGTGTGTGACGATGGATGGGAATGGGTTTACCGCCGGCGATTGGACGGCGGCGTGTGAGCCGAAAAATGCGGCAGCGTTCTAAGTTTTTGCGAATTTTGTGCCGCTTGAGCGGTGAAAAAACGCCCTGAAAGAGAAACTGGACCGATGTTTAGGGGAAAAGATAATTTTTCGAGAAAAATCATCAGACCGCTTGAAATTAAATGTACAATCTGCTATACTAATTTTAAAATAAACGGTCTAATTATAAATTGGACTGTTCTTTTTAAAATTAGTTTTGGAGGTGCGTCTCAGTTGGAGAAACTATTTGAACGGCCGATATTTTTTGAGCGAAATCGTGTTTTCCGCATTTATAAAGGCGGACTGCTGTTCCACGATTTCTTTGGAGACAAAGCGGAGGATGGAAACTATCCGGAGGAATGGGTAGCTTCGTCGGTCCGGGCGATGAATCTGGGAAGTACGGATGAAAAGGAAGGCATTTCTAAAATTAAAGGAACGGAACTTTATCTGGATGATGCTATAAAGCAGTATCCAAAGGAGATTTTAGGGGACTGTCCCAAATGGGATGTGCTGGTAAAGCTGCTGGACAGCGGGATTCGGCTGCCGATGCAGTGCCATCCTGACCGGGAATTCGCTAAAAAATATTTCCACAGCGAGTATGGAAAAGCGGAAATGTGGATTGTAGTCGCCACCAGAGAAAACGCCAAACTGTTTTTGGGCTTCAACAAAAAGATGAACCAAGAGGAGTTTACCAAGCTGGTGGAGCGCAGCCTGACGGAAAAGGAATGCATGACCGAGTGTGTGAATGAGATTCCGGTGAAAAAGGGCGACGCGTACTTGATCCCCGGCAGGACCATCCACGCCATTGGCTACGGATGTTTGATTTTAGAGATCCAGGAACCCTCTGATCTCTCTGTATGTCCGGAGTATTGGTGCGGCGACAGAAGAAGCGCTCCTTATGAAATGTATATGGATTTAGAGCCGGAAGTCGCCCTGAAATGCTTTGATTACACGCTTTACGGCGACACGCCGATCAATATGGCGAGAAAACTGCCGAGAGTCAAGGAAAAAACGGAGCATACTCTGGAGGAAATCATCGTAAATAAAGAAGATACCCCCTTCTTCTCTGTCAACCGGATGGAGGTCAACGGCGGATGCCTGACCTTGAAGGATTCTCCGGCGGTCTATGTTATCACCGAGGGAGAAGGCACGTTACATATGAAAGACGGCTATGCGAAGAAGGTCTCCAAGGGGGATTATTTCCTGTTGCCCCGGTGCCTGGAGGGGCTGTGCGATTTGGAGGCTTCTGAGCATTTGGAGGCCTATGTGTGCATGCCGCCGATGTAAATCTATCGGAATGAAATTTTCCGGGAAGAGGGAAAAGTCCAAAAGGGCAAGACTTCAGGCGGCCTGAAGACGGACTGACGAAAAGCCAGCCCAACTGGTGGGAAAAAAGCCGAAGGAAAGCCGAAGAGAACCGGCGTTCTTTCCGCGGCCCGCTGTTTTGGATGAAACCTGTCACGGGGACAGAAAACGGCGCGATCCAACCGGAAAAACGATCGGAAAGGCGATCGAAAAAGGCAAAAGTTTTTAGATCCTTTTCGGGCTGCGGACGGACTCTCTGAGTTGCGGAGGCGCGCCCCAGCGGATGACAGACTTTCAGAATGGATTTCCCCAGCAGAGACGCCGGCAAACGGTATCAACCGGGGAAGAGGATAATATCAAAGGTTTTGATGAAAAGCCTTAGGAAAAGGAGGGGAAAATCCATCGGTTTGTGACAGCGGACATCAAAGAACTTCCATGGTGATAGAAAAGGAGATGCTATATGAAGCTTACAAGGGAGCAAGAAGATATCCTAAACGGTAAAGAAGGCGAATTCAAACAGGGACTTATGAGATTGCTGGTGGACTGGGGCACCGCTATGAAAGCGGAGAGAATGGTTCCGGTCACCAACGTGCAGCCCAACAACTTGAACATTCCCGGGAGCAACCTGGCGGATACCTACAAAAGTCTTGACGACATCATGGCGGGAGTGCTGGATCAGTGCTCTTACTGCGCAAAGGTAAAAGCCACCACCCATATCAGCACCTGCAATATCGAGCTGCCCGGATTGGATCCTAAAATTCCGGGGTACGCTCAAAAAATGATCGACGCTACCAGGCCCAATGGATTAGTGCTGACCTGGAGCTGCACACCGTATCTGATCAGTAACGTGCCGATGCCCGGCGAGCGTTGCTGCTGGACGGAATCCCATGCCGTAATTTTTATCAATTCCATGCTGGGGGCCCGTTCCACCCGCAATGGGGCGGAATCATCTTACGCGGCCGCCATTTTGGGGATCGCGCCTGAGTTCGGCGTCATGCTGGATGAGGGCAGAAAGGGCAACCTGATCATCGACATTCAGACAGATCTTGAGGATCCTATCGAGTGGGGCGCTTTGGGCTATTTTATCGGCAAAAAAGCGGATCTGCGGATCCCGGTAATCACCGGCGGCCATCCGATCTCAATTGAGGCCGCTCAGCAGCTGTGCTCCGCTATGGCCTCTTCCGGCGGTGTCACCATGTTCCATATGGTAGGTGTGACGCCGGAAGCGAAAACCCTTCAGGACGCGGTGGGAGATGTGATCCCGGAAGAACGCTATGTGTTCGGTAAGAAAGAACTGGAGGAAACCATCGAAAGCCTGCGGGAATTCCATGATGAGAAAGTCGATTTCGTTTATGTAGGCTGTCCCCATACGACATTGTATAAAATCGCCAAGATCTCTCAGATGCTCGAGGGAAAGAAAATCCATAAGGATGTGTATTTTGAACTGTATACCCAATACGGCATCCGTGAGAACGCCAGAAGACTGGGGTACATCGATGTGATCGAAAAGGCGGGCGGCAAGGTGTACGTGGATACCTGTTCCTGCAACATGGACTATCTGAACAACCGCACCATGCTGACAGACTCTATCAAACAAGCCCATTACGCCAGAGGAACCATCAACAGCCGGGCTTCTCTGGATACTACGGAAAATTGTGTGAAAGCTGCGATAGAAGGTAGGTGGTCTGCGAAATGAAAAAGACAATTATTAAGGCGAGATGTATCTCTCCAGGGGTCGCGGAAGGCGAGGCTCTGGTAAGCAAGAGCAGAATTTCCTTCTGGGGCGGCGCCGACGTGATGAAGGGAATTTTTACGGAAAGAGGCCATGATCTGGAAAACTGCTCCTTTAAGGATAAGATTTTGGTGTTTCAGTCCACAAAAGGCTCTTCCGGCACCAGCGGTATGCTGAAATGGAGTAAAATCAACGGCGTAGCGCCCAGGGCCTTTATCAATTCCGATTTAGACGCCCTGGCGGTGCTGAGCTGCATCGCCTGCAAATTCCCCATGGTCGCCGAACCGGAAGAGGATGTATTCTCGATCATCAAAACCGGTGACTGGGTCAAGGTAGACGCGACCAACGGGATCATCGAAGTGACCCATAAGGAATAAGAGAAAAGGACTGGCGGCGGCTCGCGGCTCACAGGGGATTTGGCGGCATGACCGAATCAAAGCGGGCTTTCGGTTTCCGGAAAAACCGGAACCAGGAAAGCTTGCTGCGGACCGGGGAACAACCGGGTTCACCCTGAAAAAGCCGGAAGTGAGGCGAATCGCCGGGAACCTCAGAAAACCTGAGAAAGCTTTTAGGAAAATGCAAGACGCGTGAAAGCCCCTGAGAGGTCTCTAAGGAAATTCGGGAAACAGGGGAGAAATCCTAAATTAGCGACACGTGATACAGGAGGGATTTTATGCGGGACGGTCAGGCACTGAAATTTAAAAACCTGAAGCGGGAGCAGTTTCTGCATTCCAATTTCCTTTATACCGATTACACTTTAGATTACACGTTGTCATCTTTGGAGCGTATCGGGGCAAAAAAGCTGGGATTTTATGGAGCGGAGCCACATTTATGCTTTTATGATTTAACTTACGCGGATATGAGGGTGTTTAAGCAAAAGCTGGATGATCATGGCCTTAGTATCGTGGAGATCAATCCGGAATGCTGCACCTATCCTAACAATCTTGCTTCCAAGGATCCTGTCACCCGGATTCGGTCCTTCCGGTATTTTGAAAACGTGATTCACACAGCAGGAGTCATCGGGGCCACCAGTGTGGTAATGTGTCCGGGAAACGCCAGAAAGGACGAAGACCCGGCGGAAGCGTGGGAACTGGCAGTGGATTCTATGTGCCGTCTGGCGGATATCGCCAGAATCGAAGGGATTTCCATTGTGATGGAGGTAACCACCAGAAATTATACAGTGACCACAGATCATAAAAAGATGAAGCGCTTTTTGGATACCTGTGGAAAGGAAAACCTGGGGGTTGTAGTAGATCTGATGTGTCTGGCGCAGACGCATGAGACGGCGCAGGATGCTTATGACGCCTGCGGAAAGGACAAAATCCGATCTGTCCATTACCGGGATGGAGCGTTTCTCGAGACAGGCTCATGGGCCAACCGTGTTCCGGGAGAAGGCACTCTGGATCTGGACGCGGATTTAAAGGTATTTGACGAGCAGGACTATCAAGGATATTTTGGAAGCGAGATCCGCTGGAGCACAGATCCGTCTCTGGATACGCCGGAGCTGATCTGTAAAAAAATTCAGGACTGGATCGATCTTCACTTTTGAGGACCTGCGGCTGGCTTTGCCGTCGCAGCGGCGGCCGGACCAGTGAAATGAGCTGTGGGCAGGGGCCTCACCCGTGTTGGCGAGGCCCCTGCTTTTTGTATGGGGAATGGAACGGCGCGGCCGTAAGAAATTTTACGATCCACTATGGAAAAAGCGAGCCGCCGGCGAGGCGGCCTGGCGGAACAGACGGTTTTCCCGGTGAATTCGGCGGGGAATAGGCCCTGTGTCCGGCACGGGAAGAAAACGGTTCCGATGATATACAGCCGGAAGGCTTTGCGCAGCGTTCCGGATCTTTGACAAACTATAAGGGAAGAAAACCGGTTTGGTTTAGTAAATGAGAGACCGAACAGATAGGAGGCCTTTCTAATGATCAAGCTTTATACGGATGTTTTGGTGGTCGGCGGCGGAGCGGCCGGCTTAAAAGCCGCGCTGACCGCGGCGGACCGGGGGGTACAGGTTATCTTGGCGGTGGATCATCCTTACAGCGGATCCACTTTCTACGCCAATTCCCCGGAATGGGGCCTTACCTGCGCGCGGGATGCGGAAGACGTTGAGGCGCTATACCAGGATATTATCCACGCTGCCCACGGATGTCTGAATCCAGTGCTGGCCCACCGCATGGTGGAGGAATCCCGCCAGGGGTTTGAGGAGCTGAAGGGCTACGGCCTGGAGTTTACCAACAGCAAGGATATCGGCATGGTGAGCTGTTTTGGCAAGACGGCCAGAGGCGGAGTGCTGAATGACTTGAATCAGGCGGTAGATGCCTATCAAAAGCAGATTGAGGCCCGGCCCAATCTTCAGGTGGTGACCGGCGTCACCGCCTTCGCCCTGGTAATGCGGGAAGGAGTCTGCCAAGGGGTGATCGGTTTCCAAAAGGATGGGGAGATCACTGTTATTTTAGCCAAAGCCACTGTTTTAGCCTGCGGCGGCGGTGAGAACCTGTATGAGTATTCTTACGCGGTGGGCCCGTTGAATGGCAGCGCCTACGCCATGGCGGCTCGCCATGGGGCCAGAATCGTAAATCTGGAGTTTGTCCAATTTATCAACGCGACTTTGGAACCAGTCAGCGGGATTAACTATTTCCAGGGCGCTTTTGCCGCCGCAAAAAGTTTTACCAACCGGTCGGGGGAACAGTTTTTGGAAAAATACCTTCCCCAGGGCTGCACCGCTGAGGAATGTATGAAACTTCGCAGCTCCCATGGACCGTTTTCCTCGGAGGATGTTTCCAAATACTTTGATATCGCGGTGTCCGCGGAGGGCGGGGCTGTGATCGTCAGTGATCTGGAAAAACTAGAGGCGCCGGAGTTTACATCCTGGAAAAAATTTCTTACGGGGTCTCGTTATCCCTTTGATATGCCCATGACGATTTATCCCCACGCCCATGCCTTTAACGGAGGAATTTTGGCGGGTGACGATATCAGCACGGATATCCCCGGCCTGTATGCCGCCGGAGAGTCTATGGGCGGATGCCACGGCGCCAACCGTATGGGCGGAAACGCCATTATGGCAACCCAGGTCTTTGGAAAACTCTCGGCCAATGCCGCGGTGGATTACGCGCAGGCAGCGGGAGAAATTTCCGATATTACCGGTCAGGAATGCTTGGCGATAATCGAGCAGGCCTGCTATTCCAATAGAAAGCAGAAGACGGCGGTATCTCCGGAAATGGCGATGAAAGCCGTGCAGAAAGCCGTACAAAAAGCGGCGTTTTTAGAAAGGACCGAGGAAAAGCTGAATGCGGGGATCCAAACTTTGGAGCAGCTTCGAGAGGAATACTCCCCGCTGACGTTTTTGGGTAACCCCCAGGCCGCTTCCGCGTTTTCCACCTATAACGCGGTCTGCTCCGCCCTTTTGATGCTGACCGCTATGCGGGAACGCCGGGAAAGCCGGGGCGCCCATCTCCGTCTGGACTATCCCGGAAAAAAAGACGACGGTATGCACTATGTGACGTTCCAGCCATCGGGCAAGGTGATATTTGGCTCTGTAAAGCTCTCTAAATAAAATAAAAATCCCGAAATCCGGGAAAATAGTGAGCGAAATTTTTGCTCTCAATATTTGCCGCCGGAACGGCGGATTCCAAATTAAGAAACCGAAGGTTTGGAAATACAACCCTAAGACAGCAGCCGTGAAAAACGGTAAGCCTTGCGTCTCCCCGCGCTTTGGAGAAATCTCTGAAAACGAAAACATCCAGCGAAAGAAAACGCGGGGAAGCAAAGTTCAAAAATAAAAAACTCGAAAAGCTGAAACAAAGAAAAGCTGGGAAAGAAGGGGATCCGTATTAAGATATTGTGTATCGGATTGATGGTGTGTGATCTGATGGTCAAACCGGTAACAGATCAAACGCTGCGAGTGGATACTTCCCAGGCGGATATGATCCGCATGCAGGTGGGCGGCGACGCGTTTAACGTCGCGTCAAACTTAGCGGCGCTGGGCGTGGATACAGGCCTGTACAGCGCTGTTGGCAAAGATGTTTTCGGGGATTTCGCGTTAAGCTACGCGGAAAAACTAGGCGTTCCCACCCAATGGATTCAAACAACAGATGGACCCACCTCGGTGACGGCAGTACTGATCCATCCCGATGGGGAACGGAATTTCGTGGTGCAGCGGGGAGCCAGCCAACAAATCACAGAAGATCAGATCAGCGATGAGCTGCTGGCGGCGTATGACCTGATCTATATCGGCAGCGCCTGCGGCCTTCCCGCCTTGGATGGAGAGGGACTGATCCATCTGCTGAAAAGAGCCAAGACGCAGGGCTGCTTGACAGCCATGGATATTACGGGGAACGCCCTGGAAGAAAAGGCGTCACAGCTTTTGCCGGCGATGGCTCAGCTGAATTATTTTTTACCCAGCTCTTACGAAGCGATGGAGCTTTCCGGAACGAAGACGCCGGAGGATGCCGCGAACTTCTTCCATCGGCAGGGCGTGCCGGTGGTAGTTATTAAGCTTGGCAAACAGGGAGCGTTGCTTTCCGATAGAGGGTGCCAGGAAAGATTCGGCGCCTATGATGGGCCCGTAGTGGATACCACAGGAGCCGGAGACGCCTTTGTATCCGGATTTTTAGCCAGCGTCAGCAGAAAGATGAAACTTTCAGAGTGCGTCAGGATGGGTAACGGAGCCGGGACCCTGTGCGTTGGAAAAATGGGCGCTTCCGGCGCTTTGACCTCTTTCCAACAGGTGATGGCCTTCCTGGACGGCCAATGAAAATGCGGTTAAACCATCACTTAGGGAAATACGGAACATCGCCAAAACACCGGAAATATTACCGAGGCGAAAAGGTTTTCCCGCAGCCGGACTACCGCGCCAGGAGAACTGTGGGAATTCTGGCAACAGAAAGGTCCTGCACCGCTTGTCTGCGCGGTGATACCTCTATCGTTCCTGTTAAGCGGCCGGACGCCGATGACCCTGTTTTCCATCCTCATACCGCTGAAATATTTCGGGAGTCTTGCCTTTTGGACTATCCAAAAGGCAAAGCGGATTTTCTGAAATAGCGCACTGCGTTGAGAAAAGAATGCGAACACTCGCTGCTTATCAAAAACGGCGAGTGTTTTACGCCATCGTTGCTTTATTTTTAGTAGAGACCTCCCAAAGCCAATTTTCATAAAATGCGGAAAACCGCTTTCCTGAAACGTTGAAGTGACCCCAAAAAGTTAGACAATAATTTTAGCTAAAAACTGTTTAAGCAGC